>CAZAKX010000187.1:0-5354 GCA_964485915.1 uncultured Nitrospira sp.
CTGCGAATTCTCAACCATCAAGGAGGCAGCCATGATGAGCAGAATCCTTCGTAGTACAATGCTGGTCTGTGGGGTTGGCATGTTGGTCGCAGCACCAGCGCTGAACGGGTTGGCGTTTGCCGGCAATAAGCATGTCAGTGAAGCCGTGGAACATGCACAAGGGGCTGCGTCACACGGAAAAGAAGGGCATGCCGATGCCTGTGTGCAACACGCGGAAGAGGCCTTGAAGCATGCAACAGCCGCTGGAATGAAGAACCCACATTTGGAGGAAGGGGTCAAGCATCTGACCGAGGCGGTGAAACACGGAAAGGCCGGGCACGCGGAGGCATGTACCGAACATGCCGAAGGTGGGGCCATGCACCTGGCTGAGGTCAAGTAGACGGCGCTGATCGTCGTTCGGTTTGCCGCGTGAATGCCTGTGAAATAAAACGGGCAGGGATGTTGTCCCTGCCCGTTCTTGTATGAATATGAAATGGAGCGTCCTGTGCGTATCGGGTTTTATCAGTTTGATCCGCAGTTTGGTGAAGTGGCCATGAATCTCGACGTAGTCACGGCCAAGCTGGAACAGGCGGATGCCGATCTCATTGTGCTCCCGGAACTGTTCGCGTCAGGCTATCAGTTCGTTTCTCAAGAGGAAGCTCAGCGGTTGGCCGAGCCGGTCCCTGATGGCGTCACGGTCCGTCGCTTGGTGGAGATCGCGAAGCGGCAGAGGATGCATCTTGTGGCAGGCCTCGCCGAACGATCCGGGACACGCTGTTACAATTCCGCTGTGGTTGTGGGACCGTCTGGGTTTTTGGGCTGCTATCGAAAGACCCATCTCTTTTATGAAGAGACACAGTTCTTCACCGCTGGAGACTCAGGATTTCATGTATGGGATATCGGGCCGGCGAAGATCGGGGTGATGATCTGTTTTGACTGGTACTACCCTGAGGCCGCGAGGACTTTAGCCTTGCAGGGAGCGGACATCATCTGCCATCCCTCCAACCTGGTGTTGCCGAACTGCCCGGATTCTATGCCGGTCCGGTGCCTTGAAAATCGAGTCTTTGCCGTGACATGTAATCGTATCGGAACCGAGGCCCGTGGTGGAAAAGAGCGGTTGACCTACATCGGCCAGAGTGAGATCGTCACACCTAAAGGGGTCATCATCCATCGGGCATCTCGTGACCAGGAAGAGCTGACCCTTGTTGATATCGACCCCGCCGAGGCTCGCGATAAAACCTTGAATCGCTACAACGATTTATTTCGCGACCGCCGCGCGTCGCTGTACACACTGTAATTCTCAGTGTTACCACTCGACAAGAGACGCACAGTGCTTGCGCAAGTTGTACGAGCACGGTAGGATTTCTCTTATGAGCACTGAACTTCGGAAAGGAATGTTTCTCATCGCGGCGCCGAGCCTGCGGGACCCCAACTTCCGACAAACCGTTGTGTTGCTCTGCGAGCATGGACCGGAAGGGGCGCTTGGTGTCATCGTGAACCGCCCCACGGCCATGTCCATTTCAGAGGCACTGCCACAAGTGCCGGTGATCGAGGGATCCGGCCATGTCCTCTACGCCGGCGGACCAGTGCAGACGAATCAAGTCATGCTGCTCTATCGTGGTGATACGTTTCCGGACAATGCACACCATGTGTTCGATGGAGTCTGTCTTGGGGGCGACGTCGGTATGGTCGAACGGATTCTTACCGGATCCGGCACCACGGAAGCGTTTCGTGCCTACCTCGGATATTCAGGATGGGCGCCCGGCCAGCTGGAAAATGAGATGAAAACCGGGTCATGGATCACCTTGCCAGCCGATCCGCAGGCGGTGTTTGAGAAAGATCCGACGCGTGTCTGGGGAGATATTCTGCTCACGTTGGGTGAGGCCTATCATCCCTACGCCGAGATGCCGTTCGATCCATCCTGCAACTGATTCTGGCCCCTTGCTTCTTTCCGGGGATCTGCCACATCATCGTTATCGTTGAAGCTCGCTGCACCGGGTGCTAGGGTCATACCTCATTCTCAGGACAAGGGGGGAACAGGTGAGTCAACTGGGGGCAGACACTGGGTCGTTCTTGAAAAAATTGCATGAACGCCCGCACCAACCGATCGGGCGATGGCTCCGTGCGCCGGCTCACGTACATTTCAAAGCATTTCGCATGTCCGATCCTCCGGCGCAGCGACCAGCCAGTCGGGAAGAATTCCAGTCTCTGCTGGCGGCGCTCAAGGTGGCGGCGGAGTCAACGGTGCTCAAGGAAACGTTTGGGTACGGAATTAAGGAATCGGCGGGCGGCGACCGACTGATCGTTGTCTGGCAGGCCCATACGGAATACTACAACTATCAAATCTGGCATCTCCCGGCTAAGCCGGAGGTGTCGTTCGGCCCGCTGACCTTCCCAGACTACACCTTTGGGGTCTCGCCGCTTGGGAATCTCGTCTGTCGACTCGACATTCTGCTCACGGAGGAGCCGTTGCCGACACGCGAACGGATGCAGCCGTTATTTCCCGGGCCGGTCATCTATGGCAGCCGGGTCTTCGACGAATCGACCAGCTTGGTCACCAGCTTTACTCCGGACGAACTGGGGCGTGAACGGTATTGGGTAAGTCTCGGACCGCAGACACAGGCCTCGCGGTTGAAAGATATTGTCGATGCTATTGTGCGGATCGAGACCTACTATCATTTGCTGTTGATGCAGAAGCCGTTGTTCTCTTCCGCAATCGATCATGTCTTTAAATTCGAGAAGGTGCATCTGGAACAGCGAGAAATCATTACGTCTCATATCGGGCATGCGAACTCGGAGACATTGCAGCGGTGGTTGAACAGTCTGACCCAGGATTTACTGAAAACCAATCGTATGGCGGGCAAATTACATTTCGAACTGTCGGCATCGATTCCGTACGACAAGATCGTGCATGCGACCTTGGCCTCCATCGGGGAACAACGGATGGAATCGTATCGTCCGATCTCGGATTATGTCTTGAGCGGCATTACCGGCGTCGCGGAAGGATACCAGCAACTCTTGCGACGCGTCGACACGCTTCGTGGTGGATTCGAAGGCATCATCGCCATCATTCGTACCCGCATCGATTTGATTGTCGAAGCACAGAACCTTGCACTGCTCCAGAGTGTCGATAGGACCACAAAGAGTCAGGTCCTCCTTCAGCACACAGTCGAAGGATTGTCCGTCATCGTCATCGCTTATTATCTGGCCGGACTGGCCGGGTATGTCTTCAAAGGCCTTCAGGAAATGGGCTGGCTTAACAATGCAAACATTGCTTCAGCGTTGGTTGTCCCTATCGCCATCGGGCTTGCCTTTGCCGTCACGACATTCAGCAAAAAGTATCTGCATAAGAAGTTGGCAGAAGAGCAGCCGACATCAAAGGCCGACAAACTGAAAGAATAGCCCACCATCGATATACCTTCGTAGCTGTACGATTCTGCTCCAGAGGTTCTACTCGTTTGCGCTGACGACATACCATCCCGTCTTTTTCCTGTAGTCGTAACATCCCATCTATCGTTTGACGCTCGTTCAACGGCGTACGTACGCCTGGGCGTTTACTGGCTTCGCAAGCAGTGGATTACTGGGCCTCACTGTGGTTATTACTGGCATTACTTCAAGCCATTTTCTTTGTTGCGCGATCAAAAAGCCCTTAACGAACCATCTTGGAAATTATCGAATCGGATACACCTCGTGAATCTGTTTTGATACATGAGTGTGTGATCAGACGATCTGCGTAGCGCGTGTCTTCATGCTCGGCACTACGTATCGTGCTGAAAGTAAAGAAATTGGAGATGTTCAGCGATCGTTCGCCACCCGTGCTTTCCTCTGGCATCTCACTTGCTCAAGCGAATCTGGAGTCATGCAAGAGGTGAGCTGTTGACGACACTCACGTGCGGTCCATGCAAATGAGGAATCAGCGAACCAAGGAAAGGAGGTACTAGTCTGTCTTCTGTCTCATCAAGCGGTTCACGATTCTCACTGTGTGGAGAAAAGTATGTAGGCTAGTGCAACGTTAATTCAATTCACTAGAAGGAGAAAGCAGGATGAAAACCAAGCCAGCGGAACTGAAGAATAAAACACGGAGGATTGAAGATAAAGCAACGGCGAATGACCCGGAGCTTGGACCGTTACAGTTGCTCCCGGGAAAGTGGGCGAACTTGCCGAACCTCCCGGGCCGTGGGTGGAATATGATCGCGCTTCCGTTTGTGGCACCAAAGGACGCGAACTTTCCCTTCAACTATCGGTTGTTGGTGAACCAATACAACGAAGAACTGGAGTTCACACTCGTGGATAAAGCGGTACCGAATCGTGGGGTCCGCCTCGGACTGGGACCTGATGCCAATACGGATCAATTCCTCGTCACGCTTGACTATCAGCAAAGCATCAAACAAATCGCCGCTGATGATTTCCCGAAGAGCGGTCTAGCGGGTTCGGCTGATACTGCCATTCACCATGAGCCTGGTTTGTGGCTACATATGACCAACGGCATCACGGATAGCCTGAACATTGCGCGGCTCGCGACCATTCCCCATGGCGATTCGGTGCTGGCACTAGGTCAGAGTAGTGAACACCCGGGCCGACCAAGCATTCCTGATATCAATGGTTTGCCGATTGGGGTCGATCAAGACTTGAAGAATCCCTATTTGGCCCCATACAAACATTTTAATGACAATTTGTTCCAGGGGTTGTTCAACCCGGTGAGCCCGAATGATCTGCTAGAAGCTGCGAATCAAGGGGTGGAGATTGTAAAGACGACGGTCCTTGATGTGGATTCGACGCATCCGACGGGTGGCGTGGTGAACATTCCCTTTATAGTGAGGCAGGCCAATGCGACGGTCATGAAGTCCACCTTCTGGATTCAGGAATTGAAGGAAAAGGACAAGAATGGCAAGCCGAAGCTGCGGTTGCAGTATTCGCAGTTGGTCATGTTGGACTTCTTCAAGCGTGTGGATGGCTTGCCTCCCGGCTGTTGCCCAGGCCTGATCCAGTGGCCGCATGTGAGCATCAATACCTTAGAGAAGGTTTGCTAACTCTAGGGTCAGCTTCCTAATGTATCGGGGCGACGGCGGACGATCGGTCCGCCGCGCCTCGTGCGTCTGGATTCACCGTGAAAGGGTTTCAATATGGCACTGATCGACGATGTGAAAGCCCTGTGCGATCGACTGGCTCCGCTGGGCTGGCGGGAACTGCTGATGAACGTGACCGGAGGGCAGCTCGATATTCTGAAGGCCACGAGCGCTGCCCTCAAGACGGAGCTTACGAAGACGCTCACGGCTATTGACCGGACTAGACCTGGGTTTACCGACTTCTCTCTTTCAGGAACCAAAGCAATGACAGCAGGATCTCCCGCGGATAGTCTGTTGTATCACGCCTTG
>CAZAKX010000188.1:0-5341 GCA_964485915.1 uncultured Nitrospira sp.
GTAGATATACGAGACACTGTGACGAGAATCGACGAACTACGACCCGTGGCAGAACAAGGGAGCGCCGAAGAGCAGTACAATCTTGGCCTGCAGTACGAAAAAGCAAGGCCACGGGACCATCGAGAAGCCGTCCGTTGGTATCGTATGGCTGCGATGCAGCGGCACGCAGGCGCCTTCTACAGACTCTGTGCCCTCTCAGACATGGGTCGAGGCATACCTCAAGACTATCAAGAAGCGCTTCGGTGGTGCCGGCTTGCCGCAGACCATCGACATGGGGCGGCAATGTTTCTGATCGCAACGTATTATGAAAAAGCTCGAGGCGTCCCGAAGGACGTGGTTCAAGCCTACCAGTGGTATAACCTGGCGGCCGCCAATGGGCATGAAGACGGCGCGAAATGGCGAGATCGTCTTGCCCGTGATATGACGCCAACTCAAATCGCACAAGCTCAATTTCTTGCGAGAAATTGGAAGCCCAAAGACGAAGATTCATCGCACGAGATCGAGGCCCCCTGATTCCTTCCATCTGAATGCCATGCTGGGCCGAGACCCTCAGTGCGCGCGTCTCTCAGTAATCAGTCCGTGTGCATATTTGGACATCAGCGCCGGCTTCACACATCACCGCCTGCTATCAAAACTTCGTTCTTGAACTCACGCCCTTAGGCTGAGTAGGATAATGGGCCAGCAGGCAACAACTTCGGTATTCTCTAGAAAAATGGTTCAGCAGCAGCGGCCCTACATGCTTGGTATCCTGGTAGGACTGCTTGCGGTGCTGCCGTTCACTTCAGGCTGTACGGCTCCCCCCCCTGCTCCCACGTCTCAACCGCTGATTGGCGGACAAGAGGTAAGCGAGATACTCAAACGCGCGGAGGCCGGCAACCCCGACGCTCAAAACCGCCTAGGCGTGCTCTATAGCGAAGGGCGGGGGCTACCTCAAAACTACCTTGAAGCAAAGGATTGGTTCAAAAAAGCGGCTGATCAGGGCCATGCGGATGCCCAAGTCAACCTTGGTACGCTTTATTCTCTGGGACAGGGTGCGCCCTACAGCGATCACATGGCTTTGTTTTGGTTTCAAAAGGCCGCAGAACAACGCAATGCGTTGGCCTTTGCGAAGCTCGGCATGATGTATGAGCGTGGGCGTGGTGTACCACAGAGCCTCGTTGATGCACACATGTGGTACAACCTCTCCGTGGCCTACGGTGAGACACGTGCCGCCGAAGCTCGGAATTCGGTGGCGACACGCATGACGGCCCCTCAGATCGCTGAAGCCGAAGAACGGGCGAGACAATGGAACCCTAAACAACGATGAATATCTGTGGCCGAGAAACCAGCACCTACTCAGAGTTGCGGAAATTTAGCAGGACTAAAAAATTCCGGCTTGTTTCTGAAGCCAGCGTACGTATTTCACGATCTGATCCACGTCCTCAGTCGTGACGGCACCGATCTTCGGCATGTCCCCGAACTGCCAATGATGGGCTTTCACCCCATTGGCAGCGGCTCGCTGAAACGCCGCATCGCCATGATGATTCGGCTCATAGACTTTGTGAACCAACGGTGGGCCGTGGGTGGTTCCGATTCCCCCGATGCCGTGACACGTTGAACAGTTTGTGTTGAATTTCTGTTCGCCGTCACGAACCTCGGCTGGAGCAGAACCCACCATTCCGGTCGCCTTTGGTTCAACCCCGTTCTGGTTACAGGCCTGCGTCGCACTAAGCAGCACGATAAGGAGGCATACCCGCAGAAGTTTTGATGATTTCATAAAGCATACTCGTATCGCAAAAGAGATCGTGTTCTTTCAAGATACCGCATACTGGATCGGATCTACAACTCCCGCCTCGGCAAACCCTTGTCTCCGGATGAGACAACTATCACAGTGACCACAGGCGACTGTCCCAATCGGGTCATAACAGCTATGCGTGAGATGGAAGGGGGCGTTGAGCGTTAGGCCCAGCCGAATGATGTCCGCCTTAGTTAAATGTAGTAATGGTGTCCGTATCGTAATCTGTTTGCCTGTCATCCCTGCCTTCGTTCCGAGTCGCAACACTGCTTCCACCGCTTCTATGAAATCGGGGCGACAGTCAGGATATCCGGAATAGTCGACCACATTCGCTCCGAAATAAATGACCGAAGCATCCACCACTTCTGCCTGTGCAGCAGCCAGCGACAGAAAGATCAAATTTCGACTTGGCACATAGGTGAGCGGAATATCCTGGCACCGCTCGGATCCACTCCGATCTTTCGGCACCGGTAGCCTGTCCGTAAGTGCCGACCCACCGATGGCCCGCAGATCAACGCGTACTATGACATGTCGTTCAGCGCCCAGCACTCCCGCGACTTGCTTGGCACGTTGAATCTCTACCGCGTGGCGTTGTTGGTAATCGATCGTCAACAGCGTGAGCGTGTACCCATCCCGCCGCGCAACAGCCGCTGCAACAGTGGAATCCAGACCTCCACTGGCAAGTACGACCGCTCGCTCGGAGATTTGCCTATCCATGCAGGAAAGGATTCGAAGCAGAATACCGTGAGGTGAAAGGCCGTCGCGCTAGTCCCGATCTTCTTCTCGTTCGATTTTCTCCAGTAACTCAGCGCGAGATTGACATTCCACGCAAAGTTTGGCGAAGGGAACGGCCTGGAGGCGCTTTTCGCTGATTTCGACTCCGCACTCAGCACACACTCCATAGGTGCCTTCGTGCAAACGCATCAGCGCTTCATCGATCGACTGTCGCCGACGGTTACGCATCTCCATCAAGGAAATCCCCAGCTCACGCTCCAGGTCCATCAAGGCCTGATCGCCGACATCGCGCGCTGATTCCAAACGACGCTGCTGATCTTCGGTTAGGGATTGTCCGAGACTATCTTCAATCTCCTTAATGATTTCCTGGCGTTTACCGAGCAACATCTTATGGAGCAATTCCTGCCGCCGTTCCCGCGCCTCCCGTTCTTTAGGAGTTTCCTTTGGCCGCACAGGAGCATCAACCTCGACTGCGGGGGCCGCCTTAACGACAGTCGCTGTGCGAACAGTGATCGGCTGCGGTTTCTTCGTGGTAAGTGCTGCCGACTTCGATTTCGCTTCAGCTTTTTTCTTGCCCTGCGTTTTCGTCGCCATAAAATGTCCACTCCGAAAATAGATGATTTTGGCTGGGTCAAAAAGTCCGGCTTCTATAGCACGGCCTCTTCACTGAGAACAAGAGCCGAATGGGAGATCGGCGGAAGCGCTTACGGATACGTGATCGTCGAATGAACGTCATACCCGGCAAGCTTCTCGCGTCCGTTTAAGCTTTTTAGCTCGACTAAAAAGTCAAGCCCAACGATCGTGCCGCCCAGTTGACGAACGAGGTTGACCGTCGCTTCAGCTGTTCCGCCGGTAGCAAGGAGATCGTCGACGATCAGGACGTGCTCTCCAATCTCGATTGCATCACGATGCACGGCGAGACTGTTGTGGCCGTATTCGAGGCTGTATTGGACTTCATAACAATCGGCCGGAAGTTTTCCAGGCTTGCGAACCGGAACAAATCCAGCTCCCAGGCGCGCCGCAAGGATCCCGCCAAAAATAAACCCACGGGACTCGATACCAACAACCTTCGTGATTCCTCGATTTTGATACTGAGTCGTCAATTGGTCGGTAAGGCTTTGAACGGCTGCAGGGTTCTTCAACAGGGTGGTGATGTCATAAAACAGAATGCCAGGCTTCGGAAAATCTGGCACTTCTCGAATGAGCGCTTGATAGTTAACTATAGTCACGGGAGTCAGAGCAGATCTGCCTGTGTCATCGTTTTTCGCTCGATGGTGTTCCGAAGCCGAACTAACGCGGCCATCTCGATCTGCCGGACCCGTTCACGTGTTAATCCCATGGTACGGCCGATCTCTTCCAACGTCTTTGCTTCGTCTCCATCGAGCCCGAACCGCGACACAATAACAGTTTGCTCCTTCTCAGGCAACTCCCTCACCCACTTCATGAGTTTCGCCCGTCTTCGCACGCCATCAGCCGTCTCGTCCGGCGAGAGTCCGGTCGGATCTTCGATCACATCACGAAGAAACGTATCAGTGCGGTCGTTGAGGGGACTGTCAAGCGAACAGGTGGTACGCACCAACTGCTTCAGGTCCAAGACTTCGTCTTCAGAGGTCTTCATCTTGGCGGCGACTTCCGCTGCTCTCGGCTCCCGCCCAAGCTCTTGAACCAACTGTTCAACACGATTCAAATACCGATTGAGGCGCTCTACCACATGCACCGGTAGACGCACCAGCTTCCCCTGATTGATAATAGCGCGTTCAATGTACTGTCTAATCCACCAGGAGGCATAGGTGCTGAACCGAAACCCCCGTTTGTAATTGAATTTTTCGACCGCTTTGATCAGACCCAAGTTCCCTTCTTCCACGATGTCGGAAAATGGAAACCCTCGATGCATGTACCGCTTCCCAATGCTGATCACGAGGCGTAGATTGGATTCGATCATCTGTTGACGGGCTTGCTCATCCCCCGCCATCACTCGCTTGCCAAGCTGCTGCTCTTGTTTGAACGTCAGCAACGTCGATCGACGCACCTCGCGAAGGTAACTTTTCAGCGTATCAAGCCCTTCTGATCGGCTTGTCTCGCGCTCTCCCTGATCCGAAGCATCGGTGGGCTCTGAGGCACCCATGTCGTCGACGGTCTGCCTCCGAGCCTCACTCACATCAGACTCTTCGTCATGCTGCCGACTCATGGCTTATTGTTCCCTAGTACCAAATGCTGAAGGTTGCATATCGTCCGTCTGCCCGACTCCACTCTGTCTCAATCTCTGTGACTCGTCCAGCCGGGGGACCGATTTTCAATTGCCGTACAAAGGCTTCAATAACCGTTTTGCTGCCCTCGACTTCTAGTTCTACCCGGCCATCCTTGAGATTGCGAACGCCACCCAACAGATCAAGACTCGATGCTATCCGTGCCGCGAACGCACGAAACCCTACGCCCTGCACATGACCATGTACGAGGACATGCGCCCGAACCGGTTGGTCATCAGCCGATTGCGTCATTCAGCTCTACTAAATTCATTGGAGCGCAACAGCCGCTCACCGCTTTGCACAGCGGATATTCTCATACCTCTCCAGATGCGTCACGTGTTTTGCACTTTCTGAGCATGACAATTCCTATCATCACATTAAGGATTGCCCCTGCATCTCCCGAGCGACAGCCGAATGGAGCCTACCTACTACCCATCGTGCTGGACAACGCAAACGATTAGAAACAATGAGTACGCTGGGGATGTTTGAATTGACGACTACAACGCGACTGTTGGTAATCGACTAGCGGGACGAGCAAGCTTGGTTTGGTCGGGGCGAGAGGATTTGAACCTCCGACCCCTGCGTC
>CAZAKX010000189.1:0-1078 GCA_964485915.1 uncultured Nitrospira sp.
CACGACGACAAAGGCATCATCTGGCCGTTTCCCATTGCACCCTTTCATCTCCACCTGCTGACCGTCAGCCAATCAGAAAAGACCGCGTCAACCGCCGCACGTCTCTATTCCGAATTGACGACTGCAGGTTTTGAAGTGCTATGGGATGATCGTCCGGATCGCGCAGGCGTAAAATTCAACGACGCTGATCTGATCGGGATCCCGTTCCAGATCGTCGTAGGCGACAAGGGTCTTGCCGACGGCATCGTAGAGATGAAAATTCGAAGAGACGGAACCAAGTCACGCGTAGCCCCAGGTGATCTGGTTGCCCACATCAGGAAACTTTGCTCCGAAACGGATCCGTCCGTCGCGTGACTCAGCCCTCAGCGCTCTTACTCCCATCCTGTCGCACCAATCTGTGATCTCCCTCGACGGAAAGTGTCTTTTCCTTGCCTTCCCCCCTCTTTCGGTTAGACTAAAACTCGATTCGCAGCTCCATAACCTAAATTTATTCGCGACTCGGCACCTACGAATCCAGCATACAACCCGATCGTTCCACGTCTCGACGGCAGAGAAAGCGGAATCGGATGCAAGCCAAGCCTATAACTCCAAACGTCCAAGAATTGCAGCAAAAAGTCGAGCACGCGGAACACATCAAACGCATTACCACTCAGATTCATGCCGCCAGCAATCTCGATCAGATCTTGCTTGACCTGCACAAGGACATCCTCAGTTTGTTCGACGCGGAAGATTTGACCCTCTTCGCGTTCGACGCGGAGAAAAAAGAGATCTTCTCGAAGGTTCCGCACATCGATGGCGTAGAAGAAGTCCGTATTTCCATTACCGAACAAAGTCTGGCCGGCTTCTGCGCCAAGTATCTGCGCCCCGTGAACATCGCCGACGTCTACAATATCGCGGAGCTCCAAGCCACTCACCCGTCTCTGATTCATGATACGTCCTACGATAAACGGACCGGATTCAAGACCAAACAAGTTCTCACATACCCGATCGTCGCCGACAACAAGTACTTGATGGGCGTGCTCCAACTTCTCAACAAGAAAAGCGGGAGTCGCTTTACTCGAAAGGATGAAGAGGCAGT
>CAZAKX010000189.1:1178-5338 GCA_964485915.1 uncultured Nitrospira sp.
ATCGAGTACAGCGAACGTACCATCGTCGATGTCGAGTTGTTGAAGAATCTTAATGTCGACTATCTGAAGAAAAACCATTGGATGCCGCTCAAACGCGATCGCACGGCTATCGAAATTTTAACCGATGACCCGGGCGACCTCGACCGCGTTCAAGATATCAAACGAACATTCCCCGGCCTCAATATCCGCTTCGCCGTCAGCCTCCGCAGAGATATCTCACAGTTTCTCGGCTCTGCAACCGGACAGAGCGACGTCGGGGGACGTAAACTCGACGAAAACGTGTCCGACATTCTCGGCGAACTCGTCACCGAAGCCCAGGCAGAGGCTATGGAAGACTCCTCCGGAGGCGGAGGACTGGATGAAAACGACAGTGCGATTGTCCGTCTGGCCAATCAAATCATCGCTGATGCCTACCGTCAAAATGCGTCGGACATCCACATCGAACCCTATGGAGAAAAGCGTGAAACACTGGTGCGCTTCCGCGTCGACGGGGAATGCTTTGAGTATATGAAGATTCCACAGAGTTACCGTCGTGCGATCGTTTCTCGACTCAAGATCATGGCCAGCCTGGACATTGCCGAGCGCCGCAAACCCCAGGACGGGAAAATTAAGTTCAAGCTGACGGAATCGAAGGAAATTGAACTCCGCGTCGCGACACTTCCCACTGCCGGGTACAACGAAGACGTGGTCATGCGCATTCTTGCTGCCAGCGAGCCGCTACCTCTCGATAAGATGGGGTTCTCTGACCGGAACCTCAAAGTGTTGAAAGAGATATCCGAACGACCCTACGGCATCATCCTGTGTGTCGGTCCGACCGGGTCAGGAAAAACGACGACCCTTCACTCCGTACTCGGCAACATCAATACTCCAGATATCAAGATATGGACCGCCGAAGATCCCGTCGAAATTACGCAATATGGTCTTCGCCAAGTGCAGGTCCAGCCGAAGATCGGCCTCACATTTGCCGCAGCCATGCGCGCATTTCTTCGCGCCGACCCCGATGTCATCATGGTGGGAGAAATGCGGGATAAGGAAACAGCGGACACGGGTATCGAAGCGTCGCTGACCGGCCATCTGGTGCTCAGTACGTTGCACACGAACAGCGCGGTTGAAACGGTCACTCGTCTCCTCGACATGGGCTGCGATCCATTCAGTTTTGCCGATGCCATGCTGGGCGTTCTTGCACAGCGGTTGGCGCGTAGGATCTGCAAAGAATGCAAAGAACAATACATTGGAAGCAAAGAGGAGTATGAAGAAATCCGATTAGGCTACAACCCTGAGTATTGGGACAAGCTCGGCATCAAGCAAGATAATACGTTCCGGCTTTCGCGCGGGAAAGGCTGCGAGACATGCAATCGATCCGGCTTCAAGGGACGAGTCGCCTTACACGAACTCCTGTTGGGTACGGACCAAATGAAGCGGATGGTGCAACAGAAAGCACGCACGGAAGACATGCTCAAGACTGCACTCGAAGAGGGGATGACAACACTCGTTCAAGACGGCATTCACAAAGTCTTACAAGGTCATACCACATTTAAAGAAGTCAAAGCGGTTGCGATCAAATAACGTTTGACTCGCCCGATGGCCACATCGAGCTCCTGAAGGAGACCTGCTCACTTCTCGCCCACCACCGTGTCTGAGGCCGCCCCCCTGAGCATGAGGGAGGCCCTGAACGACAAACCCCATTGGACTACGTTTGAGCAAGCGAGCCTAGATCGCTCAATCCCGTCGGTGCGACCGAGAAGATGAGGGGAGCAGCATGGAGCCTGATCGAGTTAGGCTGCGACCATTGGTCCGGACTTGGACTGGCGGGTCATAAAGCTCTGGATATGTTTGTTGTTGCTCGGAGATAGGGCCTCAAACTCCACGCCGTACGTGTGTTCTTTGCCCCACCTGACGGTGGCGGCTTCGATAACCATAGATCCCGGCTGATGAGGTAACCGCAACCTCATCGCGATTCGGTCTCCAGGCGTGATTACTGCTTCCGTCATGACACGGGCACCGTTTGTCGACACATCGTAGACTATCCCCAACCCCTGCTCGACCGTCTCCTTCCTCATCCGGCCTACACGTGCCAGCGAACAGGGAAAGGGAGCTGAGACACGTACACGCGGATGCTTGCGCAATTGTGGGGTACTTGGCCCACTGCCGGTCCGGAGGTTTAGATCATCCATGTGGTTTACTCTTTCTCCATATCTGAGACATTCATGTACTCAACCAGCTGCCTCAAGGACGATTGCGAAAGTGCTCTGAACGCAAGTCCATGGAACTGATAATTTGTCCAGCACACGGTGGCCACCGCTACTTCAGCGGGAGGAGTACCTTTGGCCAGCCGGAGTTTGAGAGAAACCTGGTCACCCGGCTTGATCACTGCGTCGGTGCTCACGCATACGCCGTGTAGCGACAGGTCATAGACCAGACCAACATCATGAATCGGCTTTTGAAACCACCATCGAGTCGTGAGAGAAGAAAGTGAACAGCTGAACGGAATGGGGATACGCACTCGGGAGTATCGCCGAACTTTGTGACGGACCAGCTTCGGCTGCTCAATCGTCTGCATACAAATCTACCTCGTGAGACATACTCTATCTCACGAGGTAGATTTTGCGAACTATTTTCGAATTTTATGGACGTATGCTTGCCGAAGCATTGCGCGTGGATGGTCCAGCATGTGCGCTTCTTGAGTTCGGGCGACGGAAACGTCCAGAGCTCTTCACGTGACCAGGCGAAGAACGATCATTCCGATGGAAGTGGCTGACTTCGGCATGCGCAGTCGACGACGGAGCATTACTCCCGGGAGCGAGTGGAACTGTATGTCCCAGCAGCCGCTCAATATCCCGAAGCTGCCGTTGGTCCTCACCGGTCACAAAACTCGTAGCACGGCCGGTCGTCTTCATCCGAGCCGTGCGGCCGATGCGGTGCACGTAATCTTCCGGACAATTGGGAAGATCGAAATTGATCACGTGTCCGATGTTCGCCACATCGATGCCTCGGGCGGCAATATCCGTCGCAACCAGCACACGGAATGACCCGCGTTTAAATCCTTCTAATGCCGCGCGCCTCTGCGACAGACTCCGGTCTCCATGCAACACCGCCACTCGATGGCCGGCATGACCCAGCATGCGCCCCAACCGATCAGCCCTGTGCTTCGTCCTGGTGAAGACCAGCGCGGTATCCTTATCGGCCCCTAGGAGAGACAAGAGAAGGTCGGACTTGTCGGCATGCGATGTATGATGCACCGCTTGAGTCACTCCATCAGCGGTCGTTGCTGATGGTGCAACCATGATGCGAATGGGATTGTTGACGCTGGCTTGAACCAACCGCGCCAGATCCGCCGGCAGCGTGGCTGAAAAGAGCAAGGTCTGCCGCTCCTCCGGCAAAGCATCAAGGATCTGATTGATTTGAGGCGCAAAACCCATATCCAGCATACGATCTGCCTCATCCAGGACCAAGATCTTGATGGACGACAACATAATCGTGCCATTCCACATATGATCAAGCAGCCGACCCGGCGTCGCTACCAGAATGTCCGGTCGCTGCCGCAAACCTCGCACTTGGGCTTGCATGTCTGCGCCTCCCACGATCACAGTCGCAGAGATGCGCCGACTCCGCCCAAGTTTTTCAATCGTGGTCAGGGTCTGCAAGGCGAGCTCACGCGTCGGCGCGAGGATCAACGCTTTCGGCTGCCCTTTCGGTAAGGTGGCCAGCCGTTCAATCATCGGAATCACAAACGCTGCCGTTTTTCCCGTGCCGGTCTGGGCACATCCGATCACATCTCGTCCCGCCAGAGCGGGAGGGATGGCTTGTTCTTGAATAGGAGTCGGGGAAGTAAACCCGGCATCAGCCAGGTCGTGTAAAAGAGCCTCGGATAAACCAAGGGCGTGAAAATTGAGTTGAACAGACGTATCCACTAAACTATCCTTTCAGTTTGATCGCATTATGACGGGATCAGAGAACCGAGGGGAGAAACAACCGGGCTGGGTGTAGCTCCAAACTGGACCTGGTCGCGATGCGATCGCGAAGTCCGTTATGGTTAAGCACTTCCTCGTCGGACTACCACGAGTGAAATGCAGTGTTACCATACAGCATGGTCCTCCCCACGTCAACCAGTTTTCCAATGGATACGAGAATGGATAGGAGCGAGCAGGCAATTGACAGAC
>CAZAKX010000190.1:0-5289 GCA_964485915.1 uncultured Nitrospira sp.
CAGTGCTCAACCCTGCTTGTCGCGGCTTACGGTTCCGCTTTCATGCCTGCGATGCCTCTTTGGCACAAGGTCAGTTCGATCATATCTGGATGGTCAGTGTGTTCAACGATCCGGAACGATTCCCCCATCTCGCGCCGTTATCATACGGTCGAGCTGACCCGGTCACATTCAATCCGGTGCGATTTCAGAAAGAACGGAGGATCAGTCAAGCGATTGTGAATCGTTGCATGGCTAAACTGAGTGTGCCGGGTTTGGTCACGACGTCAACGGAAGAAGTAGTGTGGATTGCAGACTGGTGCCATCGGCACAGGATTCCCTACCAGGTGGAGCGGAAACAGTATCCCACCGCGCTCGTTGGCGATCCGATCTGTTTTGTTCGGATCGGAATGCGAAAGTTAAAAAGTCGAAAAGTTGTAAAGTCATAACGTAAACTTTCTAACTTTCAGACTTTAAAACCCGCGTTCTTACCGGAATCGGACAAGTACTGGCTGGCATAGCGCACATAGTTCTCTGCCGATTCCTTGACCCAGGCCAACTCCTTCGCTGTCACCGGCCGCTTGACCTTTGCCGGTGAGCCGAGGATCAAACTTTTCGGCGGCACGATCGTGCTCTCGACGACCAAAGCCCCTGCTCCCACCACCGAATCTTCCCCAATCACTGCGCCGTCCATGATGATGGCGCCCATCCCGACCAACACACGATCGTGAATCGTACAGCCATGTAGCACCACGTGATGGCCGATCGTAACGTCGTTCCCAATAACCAGTGGGTGAGTGCCATGAGTGACATGCAGCATGCAGAGATCCTGCACGTTGGTCCGATCTCCGATCCGGATGTAGTTCACGTCGCCGCGGATCACGGCGTGGAACCAGACGCTGCACGCTTCTCCAATAATGACATCGCCGATCACGACAGCGGTTTCTTCGATAAAGCAGGACTTCGGGACCGTCGGCTTGATGCCTTGAAAGGTTCGGATCATGAGGCGCACTTTAGGGGAATTGATCGATCTCCCGCAAGGGTCTAATTGACAGACTTTTTGACCCTCCCGTAGACTGCCCTTATGTCGCAGCCACTGATTATGCCCCGAAGTACAAAACCGGCCGTCCAAAGAGACAGGCACCGATCCCTGATCGGAGCCAATCCCCAGAAAACTACGATCGGCTTCGTGAATCTCGGCTGTTCAAAGAATCAAGTGGACTCTGAAATTATGCTGGGCGCGCTCGTCACAGAGGGCTTTCAGCTCACTGACGATCCCCAAAAAGCGGAAGTGGTCATCGTTAATACTTGTGGCTTCATTGAAGAAGCGAAACAAGAATCGATCAACACCATTCTCGAACACGGTCATCTGAAGAAAGCAGGGGCTTGTCGCGTTCTGATCGCCGCCGGCTGTTTGGCTCAGCGATATCAAGGGGATTTGCTGAAGGAACTACCTGAAGTAGATGCGGTGGTTGGGACCGGCGAGTTCGGCAAGATCGCAGAGATTTGTCGTGACCTCCTCACTCCCAAGAAACGGCATCGTCGTCTCTGGATGAGTCAACCGCCCTATCTTTATGACGAATTGGCGCCTCGCGTGAGACTGGGAACGCAACACAGCGCCTATGTGAAGATTGCAGAAGGTTGCAATCGCAACTGTGCCTTCTGTGCGATTCCCCTAATGCGAGGCAAACAACGTAGCCGACCGGTCCAATCCATCGTGGCAGAAGCGCAACAGTTGGCACGCGAAGGGGTAAGGGAGATCAACCTCATCTCTCAGGATACGATCAACTATGGAGTCGACCTGGGCCTTCGCCAAGGTCTGGTTCAGCTGCTCCGTGAATTGGTGAAGGTCGACGGTATACGATGGATCCGTCCGTTCTACCTCTATCCCCAGCAAGTCACGGATGATTTGCTGGATCTGTATGCCGGAGAAGAAACGATTACGAAGTACATTGATATGCCTCTTCAGCATATCAGTGATCGCATGCTCAAGCGTATGCATCGGCTCGGTGATCGCAAGGCGATTGAGTCACTGGTCGAGCGGATCCGTACACGCATCCCCCGAGTAACCTTCCGGACAGCCTTCATCGTCGGGTTTCCTGGCGAAACCGACGCAGCATTCGGCGAACTGTGCAAGTATGTTGAACGGGCGCAATTCGATCGGGTCGCGGTGTTTCTCTACTCCGATGAAGAAGGGACTTCCGCAGTCGACTTAGGTGAAAAGGTTGAGCGAGACGTCATGGATGAGCGTCGGAATGTCATCCTCTCAATGCAGGAGTCGATTGCAGCCGCCAAGGGAAGAACCAAAATCGGCTCCGTCCTCGACGTGCTCGTCGACGGCCGCTCCGAAGAAACCGAGCGCGTCCTAGAAGGACGCCACGAGGGGCTCGCTCCAGAGATCGACGGGGTCGTCTACATCGACGAAGGGTCGACTGACATCGCTACGCAGTCCGCGTCGGACCAAACTGTTCTCCATCCCACGGTCGGATCCTTCTGCAAGATCAAGATTACCGATGCAGCGGCGTTCGACCTTGTGGGTCGCCTTGTGGCCACACCGAGCGCCTAAGTGCCGCTCTCCACTTCGCGACGCCTCCGGCAATTACTCTCACAGAGGTAAAGACCATGACGGCACAGAGAAAAGATTCGATCATCCTTCTGATCCAGTGCAAAGACCGCAAAGGGATCGTTGCACGGGTATCCGGCTTCATCCATGACTTCGGCGGCAATATTCTCGATTCCGATCATCACACCGATGAAGAGACGAACGATTTTCTCATGCGGATGGAATTTGCAACCGAGGGCTTCCAGATCCCTCCCGAGGATATCCCGTCGGCCTTTAAGGCTATCGCCAACGTGTACGACATGCACTATGAAGTGCACCCTTGTAGCCGACGAACCCGTGTGGGAATGTTGGTGTCCAAGCAAGACCATTGTCTGGCCGATTTACTACAGCGCCATCGCCGGGACGAATTGCACATCGATATTCCTGTCATCCTTTCGAATCATGACACCTGCGCGAGTTGGGCCGAGCTTTTCAAGATTCCCTTCACCATCTATCCGGTCACGAAAGAGACGAAGCCTCAACAGGAGCAGCAAGTCTTGGCCCTTTTGAAGGAACATCACGTGGAGCTCGTCGTGATGGCTCGCTACATGCAGATCCTCTCGGCCGGCTTTCTGACCCAAGTCGGCTGTCCTGTCATCAACATTCACCATTCCTTCCTCCCCGCTTTTATCGGCGCCAATCCATACCGCCAGGCATATGAACGGGGCGTAAAGATCATCGGCGCGACAGCGCACTACGCGACCCAAGACCTGGACGAGGGGCCTATCATCGAGCAAGATGTGATTCGCGTGGGACACCGAGACACGGTGGAAGATCTGGTGCGAAAAGGACGGGATCTCGAGGAGATCGTGCTGGCCAGGGCTGTTCGGCGGCATCTCGAGCGACGTGTCTTAGTCTACGGGAAAAAGACCGTGGTGTTCGATTGAGCTTGTTCCGCGCCGTAGACGGCCACAACACAGAGAGCGCAGGTTGTCGGGTGCCGACCAGAGAGAAGAGCGTGACTAACCGGGAATGAAAGTTCGTTACGTCAACGGATGGACGAGCGGGAGCACCACTGTGAAGATGGAGCCCTGACCCAGATCACTTTGGACCTCCACCCGGCCTTTGTGCAAATCTGCAATCCACGCACAGATGGCAAGACCGAGTCCCGTTCCCTTCTTCGTGTGGGTTCGAGCCACGTCGGTTCTGAAGAACCGCTGGAAAATCTTCTGCTGGTCGGCCGGGGCAATGCCGATGCCATGGTCGGTGATGGAGAGCCTCGCGTCCCGTCCGTCTCTCAACAACGCAACTTCCACTTTGCCCCCCGGGTGTGAATACTTCATCGCGTTCTCGACAAGATTGAGCAACAGTTCACGCAGCCGCAAGTCGTCCCCTTGGACGACGACCGGCATGACTGTTCCAAGCACCACTTCAATATTTCGGTCATGCCCCAGCAACTTCGCCTGACGATGAACGTCTTCGACCAGCGCCTCCAGGGCAACCGGTAAAGCTTCCATTTTGACTTCACCCATGTCGGCACGAGAAAGGAACAGCAATTCATCGACGATGCGGGTCATCCGGTCGATCTCTTCCAGATTGCTCTCCAGCACAGACTTGTAATCTTCGAGCGGGCGAGATCGACGCAGAATCAAATCGGTCTCACCTTTCATCACGGTCAAGGGCGTTCTCAACTCATGTGACGCATCACTGGTAAATTGACTGATCTGGCGAAACGACGCATCCAGTCGGCCGATCATGTTGTTGAATGTCGCTGCGAGTCGACCGATCTCGTCATGAGCCGTCGGCATCCTAAGGCGCTGGCTAAGATCTCCTGCAGCAATGCGCTGTGCGGCGAGGGTGATCTCATCGACGGGCCGCAACGCTCGCCCTGCCAAGAACCACCCCCCAGCCAGAGAGACGGCCAAGGCGATCGGAATGGCGACAACCAGTAGGATCAAGAACCGATGGAGCGTCTCCCCGACTGATTCCATCGACGTCCCGACCTGCACGATGTACAACAAATTGTTCCGATACATGATCGGCACCGAAATGACTCGCAGCGGCGGCTCATTCGGATACTTGGCCGACTCAAAAATACTCCGCCCTGAGAAGGCGGTTTCAAGCGCCGTGCGGCTGAGCGGAACATCGTGGTGCTTGATATTCGGAGAGCTGATGGTAATCGTGCCGGACGGGCTGAAAATCTGGAAGAACTTGTCGATTCGCGCGAGCTCGGGAAATTGGGAGAGCAATTCCTTTTCGTTGAGGAGAGGAAGGAACCCTCGCTCTTCAAGTGAACGCACAGCAATGGTGGCGGTGTCTTCTAGAGACTCATCGACGGCGTCACGGAGATTCCTCGCCGTCATCGCGTACAAGACGACGGAGAAAATGATCAAGACCAGGGCGAGGGCGCTCCCATACCAGAGAGTCAGCCGAACACGT
Source organism: uncultured Nitrospira sp. (assembly GCA_964485915.1). Taxonomy (GTDB): domain Bacteria; phylum Nitrospirota; class Nitrospiria; order Nitrospirales; family Nitrospiraceae; genus Nitrospira_D. The sequence continues at coordinate 4,958 of CAZAKX010000190.1, forward strand.
AGCGGCATAGATTAGCTCCTACTCGCTGAAAACGGCACCAGATTGCTGCGACGTCTTGCTGTGGACATGGTACGTTCTGTGCCATCGAGTCGGCCTGACAATCGCCGCAGGATCGTGCTAGTCAGCCTTCAGCATATATCCGCTTCCGCGAATGGTATGGATCAATTTCTTGGTCCGCCCTCGGTCGATCTTGTTCCGGAGATAGTTCACATAGACGTCGATGACGTTGGTAAACGTATCGAAGTCTTGGTTCCATACGTGCTCGGAAATCATGGGCCTGGTCAACACGCGTCCGGTATGACGCATCAAATATTCCAGCAAGGCATACTCTT
>CAZAKX010000191.1:0-5258 GCA_964485915.1 uncultured Nitrospira sp.
CTGGTGACAATGACCATTGCTTTGGGCGGACTGTTCTATGAAGGGAGTACCAGCCGGGCGGCGGCGGAAGGACTCTTCGACGACGTGAATATTGGGCTGTTTTCCATTGGCGGTCGTGCAACCTATGTTGATCCTAAAGATGGCGACGCGAACTGGTTCGGCGGTGGGCAACTTCGTATCCACCCGTTCCACTTTCTGGCCATCGAAGGGTCTGTCGACTATCGCAAAACAGACATCAATTCCACCAACGTCCGAACCTTTCCCGTACAAGGCTCAGTGTTGCTCTATCCATTCGGCACAAAGCGGCTCTCTCCTTTTATTCTCGGCGGAGCTGGTTGGTACTTTACCCATGTCGAAGGCCCCGGCGACTTCGACAAGACGCAACATCGTTTCGGCGCGCATGCGGGGGGAGGCCTGCAGCTCTTTCTCACGGACTATCTCTCGCTCGACAGCACCTACCGCCATATCTGGCTTGAGAAAATCGAGTCGAAGGATGCGTCGCTGCAGGATAAGCAATTCCAGGATAACGGACACATGGTGACCTTCGGTGTAAACTTGCACTTTTAGCCTCACCGACGCACGCTCATTCGGTTTCACATGGGAAGGCTGCGAACAACTTCTCACGCAGCTCGGCCATTCCGCGCAAGTCCGCATCGTCGCCCGGTAGTTTTCGGTTGTACATTCCGGCACGATTGGCCCTGCCTCCTCAGCAATGGACACGGGCGACACCTTCCTAATCACTTCTCACCGGTGCTTCTCGTTCCATACCAGAAAAAGTAGCGTGCCTTACTTGCTCTAACCGATCGACCATAGTCAATACATGCCTCCTCAATTCAGCTGGCAAAGGCATCATCCGGCACTCCATCGATCTGCTGTTCCAGTAGTCAAACCAATATAATGATTGCAGTCTGCGCTATCTGTATACGATGCCGATTAGTATACTCAATAGTCAGACATGCCATACAACGTTCAGCTTAGTACTCGGAGGGCGGGGTTGCGCGAACAAGAAATCGAGAGTCGACTATCCCGTCTGACTGAAGGTCTCGGCCCATTTGCACCTCGACAAGGATTCGATCATACAAGCCTGGCTAGCAGCATGCTTTATGAAATTATGGCGATTGAGAACCTAGTACGAGATCGAACGTCGTCGCGCATCGAATACCAGCTTGCAATTGCAACACGGAATTACACTGCATGGTATGTTCGGGGAGATGAGAGAGGGCCATATCTAGAAAAAGTAGTGGCACACCTACGGAAAGCAATTGGCACGAGTACATACTTGGATGCGAAAATCGAATTGACCCGCATTCTAATTGAGGAGAAGCGGGTTCGCGATCTGGACTTAGCCCTCAAGTTGGCAGCTGAGCTCAAAAACAGCGGACAGCTTCCTGAATGGATGAGCTCGACTGTTGAGAAAGCCAAGAGGTGGAGTGGCAAGGTTGATATTCCGCTTAATAATGACTTCTCCAACTTGAGCGCAGCACCAGCGGCGATCCGTGAGGAACGGACGAAGCTTAGGAAGTTTCTAATTGGTACAGGAAAGGCTGGCGAAGCAGAAAAAGCGGCTGTTCTGGCCACACGCCTATACAACCTCGGGCTTCTGGCTGCGTACTTGTTCGGCGAGTGGGACGCATCATCGGGAGTGAGCGGAGCAGCATTCGACGACGCCACGAAGAGGTTCGATAAAGTCAAAACCAGCTTCAACTTCGAGTACCTTGGCAGGATTGCAGATGCGAGATTCTTAAGTTCAGCTGATTATCGACGAATCGAGAAGGCTATCGGGCCAACGTCTATGACAATCACAGTGCGCCAAATCAAGACGATGCTGTAGGGATGCGCCAAACCAAGAACATGCAGCCAACCATTACTCATGCCGTGTTCAGAAAGGTTTTTCGCATGAGTCAAGATTCTAGGTTGAGTTATTTTGTCAGCAGTTGTATCCGGCCAGTATTCAGTCCGGTAGGATTGTCGTAAGGCCACAGAAAATGATGAAAGCAATACACACATGACACCTTTTGCACTGCCGGAGCAGATCACGACTTGGCCTGAGCTCGTCAAGAAAGTTACAGAACTCGGACCTGGTTGGATCTTTCGTGGCGACCTCCAAGAGCGCTGCCTAGCGACCGCCCTAGAACGAGCCTGCAAGAGCTGGAACATCTCGCTCAAACACGCACCTGATATCGAGCAAAAGCTCGTGCGCGAATTCCAGCGTCATCCTGAGGCGAGACGGCTCAGCCTAGACCCTAATGATAACCTGAGTTGGTACGCTGCAATGCAGCACTATGGTGCACCAACACGACTCCTGGACTGGACATACTCGCCGTTTGTGGCTGCTCATTTCGCCTTCGATAGACTTCTTTCAGCGCTGCCCAGCCAGAAACCAACCCGAGCAGCCATCTGGGCACTACACACAGAACAGTTGACCAAGGCTCTTCAAAAAGGTGTTCTGAGAAATCATTGGAGGTTGTATCAAAAGAAAGACTTTAAGTCGTTCACTAGGTTGTTCGTCGATCGAAAACGACCCCTTCAGTTTATCGGGGTCGTTAACCCAATGCGACTGAACGAGCGTCTTAGTATTCAGCAAGGTGTCTTCTTATGTCCAGGCGACATCAGCCACTCGTGGATCGAGAACTTTAAGGCATCTGGAAGCATGACAGACATCCTAAAAATGTTCGTCATGGATGAAACAATCCTCGACGCTGGGTTTAAGGACCTGTCGCGCATGAATGTCACGTCACGCAGCCTCTGTCCTGGGCTCGATGGTTATGCCCGATCTCTATTGCATCGTTTAAATTCAATTTGGGAAATTCCGATCGGGTAGATGAAAAAGGAAATTGGTGTCAGAGTGTCATTCTCTCAGAAATGCTCGAGCCGCTGCGAAAATCGCGAGGGAGGAGGCATCATGGACAAAATCTCTTATGTGACCAAGGCCGAATATCGAAACGGCTACCGGATTCGTGTCACCTTCGATGACCATTCCGAAAAAACAATCGACTTCCGTCGCTATCTAAAAGGACCAGTTTTTGAGCCGTTAAAAGACGTAAAGTACTTTCGTCGATTTTTCCTCGACGGCTGGACGGTCGCCTGGCCGAATGGTGCAGACATTGCGCCTGAGGAACTGTACGAGAGTGCCGACGTCGGTACGGAACAAGGGGCGGCCTAATCTCAAGATCGTGCATTGGGACAGGCACCGGCGTTGCCGGAGCCAGTCCCCTCTCACAAGGGCCGTCTGGTTATATCCAAACCTGCGCTGACACATTTGTTACCTTTCTCCCCTCTCCCAACAAAGAATGGGGAGTAGCCAGGTTGTCGTTCACTGCGCGCATCGAACGAGGCCCTTCCGAGGGCGCGCGTTCGGCGAGCAAGAAGGACGGCCTGGCTGCTCCCCTAATTCTTCCGTTCCCCCATCTTACTCTCCGTCCCCTTCCACAGCCGGTCAATATTCCCCTTGTGCTTGATCACAATAAGACCAGTCACCACCACAGCAAACGAGACAAAGGCAGCACTCGGTCGAAGCAGCCCAGCAATGATCGGAAAGAGTCCGAAAGCCGTCAATGCACCGCCGGAAGAGTAGCGCCAGAGAGCCACCGCTCCAATCCAGGCCAGCAGGAGCAATAGACCGATCATCGGCGCGACGCCAAGCACAGAGCCGAGCGCAGTCGCGACCCCCTTCCCACCTTTGAATCCGAGAAACGGCGAAAAGAGATGGCCCAGAAACGGGGTGAGAGCAACAGCCAGAATGGCCCATTCATCCTGCAGCAACTGTATCGCGGCAAAGCCCATCACCCACCCTTTGCCCATATCCCCGATCAAGGTCAGGATGCCGGGCTTCTTGCCTGAGACACGCAGGACATTTGTAAATCCGACATTCTTGCTCCCGACCGTGCGGGGATCGGGCAGCCCCATCGCCTTGGAGACGACGACACCAAACGGCACCGCGCCCAACAGATACCCAACGATCATGAGTCCGGCGATGAGTGCTTGTTGGTCCATCTCAACAGAGTCCGAGAGCGACGCCTACGGTAGGCATTTCATACAAGCTCAGGGCGAAGGGATTATCATAGGAAGGGAAGAGACACAACCATCATTGATATGTTTCAGGATGCGTGAAAAAGTCCAGTATGATTCGATTGAGGTTCGGCCAGTCGCGATGACTACCCGTCCCTTCGCAGTAGAGCGTCGCCCCACCTGAGGCGCAGCCTTGATACGCACGACAACCTCCCTTCAATACTTTCGTCTTTGTGACATCACAGTGATTGCAACCAGCCCACCAAGCTGAGGTTTGAGTACCCCAGCCAGGGAAGAGTTTGTCGTTCTTGCTATGCATGATCATCACCGAAAGAGGATCTCGGCATTGAAAGCCCTCAAGATCCTTGCCGGTCCACCCTGCCGCGCTCGGAGCGATGGCAGTTGGAAGCTTCCTCGTCTTGTCGAGGACGGCCATCGCCATCGATGCCGTCCCACCGTCCGAGTGTCCGGTCACAAACACTCGTCGCTCATCGATGCACCACTCCTTTGACACCTCGGAAGGAATCATTCCAAGCTGTTCAATGGTCGGAATGTTCAATTGCTTATGATCAGGGTAGACCACGACAAACCCGGCTCCCGTGGCCTCGGTTGTGATCCCGATGAAGCGCTCGGACTCCCAGCGACTGTGACCGGCCGGGGCATAGACCATCAGGAGAGGGTGAGCGTATGTCGCATCATAGTTGGACGGCGTGCGAACCATATACCGAATGCCGTCAACGGAGACTTTCCCATCGGTCGCGCCTGTGAGTCCAGCTCGCGCACCCGTTTCGCATCGGGTCGTTGCAGGAGAACTCGGATATGCATAGGCTTTTAATTGAGGAGGCGTTCCGTTCTCTGTGCAAGCGGTAACGAGGAAGAAAAGACTGGTACAGGTAATAATTTGATATGAAAACCGCCGAGGGACGGCGAGGGATTTTAAGCCCATATTAGGCGTGCTACAGGAGGTTCAAACGGGACATCCAGCGGGGTCTCGTTTCAACATCCTGGCTAAAGTCCCTTCGCGACGACCTGCTTCCAAAAACTCCACACATACTGACCACCGGAGACATAGCCAAGCACGAGCGAGAGGTACAAGGTGAAGATGCCTGCTAAGTGCATATTCCCAAGCTCAGCGAGCCCTGTCCCTTCTAGGATCAGCAAGATGATCGCCACGACTTGTAGAGCCATCTTGTATTTGCCGGTCGTCTCCGCGGCAATGATCATTCCCTCGCCTGCCGCAATGGCACGAA
>CAZAKX010000192.1:0-5222 GCA_964485915.1 uncultured Nitrospira sp.
CAAAATGGCGAAAAAGATCTAGGGAAGAAATTCTGGAAACCAGAGCCAAATGGAGGACCGAGGCATTCGATTCGGAGTCATCTCGTGGGGTCCACTGGGAACATCGCCAACATACTCTCGACGATTCGCTCAATGTTTTTCATGCTTGTGTCCTTTCCTTGCGATTGTTGGATCATGGAAAGAACAGGACGCAAGGAATTGGCGAAGAGCACATGGTCGGCGTATAATGCCGCCAGGTAGTGGCTGGTAGCACAATGTAATGAGTAAGGCGTCTCAGGCTCTTAAAAAAACGATTTGTCAGAAACTTGAAAAGCTCCCTGCTCGAAAGCAGGCGGAGGTATTGAGTTTTGTCGAGTCACTGGGAGTCACCCAGGCCAGGCGAACGACATCGATTTATGACCACTCAGCCGCCCTGGTAAAGCAGAAACGGATCAAGAAACTCTCCCTTTCCAAAATCGCGGCCATCGTGCATGAAGTTCGTCATGCCCACGCTTCGGCGCGTAGTCTTTGATACCAACGTCCTGATCTCCCCCTATCTCTGGCCTGGCATTCCACGCACAGCGTTGGACATGGTGAGAAGTGGCCGTATCATCCTGGTGTCGGCTCAGCCGGCGATCGAGGAATTCGTGCGAGTGCTGGGATACCGGAAATTTGGGCTTTCCCCTGAATAAATTGCACCGCTGGTTGACGATCTGATGTCCTTATCCACGATCGTTCACCCTCGTCATACGGTCGATGTGGTGACACGCGACCCAACCGATAATCTCTTTCTTGAGATTGCGTTGCAAGGAAACTGTTCGGTATTGGTGTCTGGGGATCGCCATCTCTTGGATCTTCGCCGGTATCGTCGTACTCGCATCCTGACCCCAGCCACATTCGTTCGTTCCTTTAGCCCGCATTATTCATAACGGTTCGTGACGAGGGGGCGGCTTACGCCGATCTGCATAAGAACCCGTGATCAAGGGTCGATGGGCCGTAACTCATTGCACCACCGTCGATGATGGGATATTGTTCACGACCATTGAAGGTGTGCTACAGGGATAAAAATGGCAGATCCGGCTCTTATGCGAATCAGCCTAAATATAGTTGAGCCTCTTTGGATGAGTTTTAATCGAGCAACCAATAACCAAAACGGAAAGGACACTACCGTGAGATTCATGATCACATGGAAGCTGCACCCTGGGAAGCTTCACGACGCGCTTGCGCACTTTTCGCAGATGACGCTGGAGCAAGAAATGTCTGGATTGGACAGCAGCACCAAACTGATTGGCCGCTGGCATTGTCTGGTGAATGGAACGGGGGTCGCAATTTGCGAGTCTGACAGTGCTGAGATGGTTTCCAACTGGTTGTTGAACTGGAACACCATTATGGATTTTGAAATTGCACCTGTTTTGAATGACGAGGAGACGCGGGCCCTCGGCAAAAATCGTCCGAAGCGGTGAACATCAACAACATGCGCATGGAGCAGTTGCCCGACCGAGCCCTAGCCGGCCTGGTGCGCTGCGGTCCCCTCAAACATCGAACCTATCACAAGGAGATCACCATGAGCTTCCACCGACTCACTCGTGCCGTCACGGCCGTCGTGGCCCTGGGCGGGCTGTCCAGCGCTGCGGCCGAAACCAACAGCGAAATCGCAGGCCGCCTGATCGACAAGCAAAGCGCCGCCGTGCCGGCCTGTGCGCTGCTTTCCGACCAAGAGATCGCCAAGATGACGGGACGGTCTTCCTACACGAAGCCCGAGGGCGTGCAGCTCAAGAACGGCGGCTCGTCGTGCACCTGGGACAGCGGGGTTAACATCAACCTATTCTCCGGGCCGCGCTCGGCCGACCAGCACGAGGATTTTCTGAAGGCCTTCAAGCAGGACAAGACCCCGCGGCAGACCGTCTTGGGCCTCGGCGACAGCGCGTACGCGACGGCGTGGATGGGCAACCAGTACCAGGGCAATCACGCGGTGCTGGTGGTGCGCAAGGGCGCTCACACGATGGGCATCTCGCTGCAGGCCGAGGGCAGCGAAACGCCGCAGTCGGTGCAGCCCAAGCTGATGACGGTGGCCAAGGCGGCGTTGGCCAAGCTGCCGTGAACGCGCGACGCGGCGGCTGATTGCGGCCGCGCTCGAATGCAAGAAATAGTGATCACAAGAAATAGGGGTCAGTGAACAATTGCGACGATGATTGAAGGGGTCGGACCCGGTGATTCGCTCCAGACGGTAGCTGGATCGCCTTGGGAAAAGCGGTTGCTGGTTGGCACAGGAACCTGTGAGACATGGTCCCGTCCTCACGATTCATTGAGACAACGGCATGGCTCATTGTTCATGAGCCGCGTTCAGAAAATAGACTCTGACCCGAATGGCACTTACTTAACGGTTCCAGCGGTGAGGTGACGCGCAAAAGGCCGATTCCAGTGATACGGTAGGAGGCTCAATACCTATCGATTTTTCACCGGAGGAGCGAGTCTGAATGTATCCGAAGTATCACCCACGTGCGCAGCAACAACGACGCCTTCGCCAGCATATCCACCGGAGCCATGCGGAGACATTCTTCAACCTGTTGACTCGCCCTGAGTTGTTGGGTGAGGTCGAGTCGCTCGTGCCGCCCCATCGGAAACGGGTCTTCTCCCCAACCGAGACCCTGTCGATGTTTCTTGCGCAAGCGCTCAGTGCGGATCGGTCCTGTCAGAACGTCGTCAACGACACCGCCGTTAAACGCATGACCCGAGGCCTGCCGCGGTGCAGTACGCATACGGGGGCCTATTGTCGAGCGCGACAACGCGTACCGACGGAGATGCTCACCACTCTGGTGCGACAGACCGGGCGACGGCTCACGGCACAGGCTCCGGCGCCCTGGCGGTGGCGAGGGCGTCCGGTCCGGCTGGTGGATGGCACGACCGTGGTCATGCCGGACACCCCAGCCAATCAGGCGGCCTATCCCCAACCACGGAGTCAGAAGCCCGGGCTGGGGTTTCCCTTGTGCCGGATCGTCGGCTTGCTGTGTCTCGAGAGTGGGGCGGTGCTCAATGCCGCCATCGGTCGCTATCAGGGGAAAGGAGGCGATGAGCAGACCCTCCTCCGGTCGATACTCCATACATTGGAGTATGGAGATCTACTCGTGGGCGATGCCTTTTACGCCACGTATTTTCTGCTGTGCACCTTGCGTGAATTGGGTATTGATGGGGTCTTTGAGCAATACGGGGCGCGCCAGCGCCGGACCGACTTTCGGTGCGGACAGCGGTTAGGCTCACGCGATCATCTGATTGTGCTCCAGAAACCAATGCACAAACCGGACTGGATGTGTCAAGCGGACTATGATCAGGCACCCAGTACGCTGATGGTACGGGAGCTGCGCACCGGCGGCAAAATCCTGGTGACGACGCTGCTGTGCCCCAAGACCACGCACAAGTCTGCCTTGAAGACTCTGTTTCAAAGCCGATGGCATGTCGAGCTCGATCTGCGCAACATCAAGAGCACCTTAGGCATGGAGCAGTTGAGTTGTCAGACCCCAACAATGGCCATCAAGGAGATCTGGGTCCATCTGTTAGCCTACAATCTGCTTCGGATGATGATGGCTCAGGCCGCACTGCTCACCGACTGGCTGCCGCGCCAGCTGAGCTTCAAACATACCCTGCAACTCTGGAACGCGTGGACGCATTATGGTGCTGGTGTCAACCTGGAGGAGCTGCCGCATGACCTGTTGGTCTTGATCTCTCAACAGCACGTAGGCAACCGGGCCGGCCGTATTGAACCCCGGGCCATTAAGCGACGCCCAAAACCCTATCCGCTCCTCATCAAACCCCGTGCGATCGCCAGAGAGGATATCCGGAACTATGGCCATCCTAAGAAGCTTAAGTAAGTGCCATTCGACTCTGACCCCAATGGTAATTTGCGTAACCTTACTCCAAGCCCTTCGCAAAGGCGACGAAACCGCCTTTGCCCAGCCGCTAGACCACTTTCATGCCTCGCTCCTTCGTCTTGCAATGACCTTTGTCGCTAGTCCTGCAGTGGCGGAGAGAGGTGGTCCAGGAAACGTGGATCGGTGTACTGGAAGGCATCGGTCGATTTGAGGGACGTTCATCCCTCAAGACCTGGATTTTCCGAATCCTAACCAATCAGGCAAAGACCGGAGCGTGCGAGAACGCCGAAATGTCCTGTTCTCACCTCTAGGACATTCGACGGAAGAGCCCGAGGTCCCAGCCGTGGACCCCTCTCGATTTCATACTTCAGGATATTGGATCGATCATTGGAATTCTCTCCCCCGCTACTGGGATGATGAGACTCCTGAAAGGCTCTTTTTATCCAAAGAAGGGCTTGCACAGATCAAGAAGGCCATGAGTGCCCTTCCCCCGACACAGCGGCAGGTCATCACGCTACGGGACGTGGAGGGGTTAACCGCAGTGGAAGTCTGTAACATTCTGTCGATCGGTGAGACAAATCAGCGGGTGCTGCTCCACCGTGCGCGGTCCCATGTCCGACGTGCCCTAGAGAAGTATTTCGAGGAAGGTGACCTGCAGTGATGACCCACGACAACCTCAAGAACCGCATGATCGACTACCTGGCGGGGCAGCTAACCTGTAGGCAGTAACCGAAGCCATCACTGACTACCTCGAAGGTAACCTGGGCTTCGTGGATCGGATGCGGTTCCAGATGCACCTTGGGTTTTGCCGGGGTTGCCGACGGTACCTTCGACAGATGCGGCTAATGCTCCGTACCTTCAGTACTCTGCCGACGGAGCCTATCCCGCCAGCTGTCCGCGATGAACTACTTGAGCGATTTCGGACCTGGAAGGCCCGATCACAAAATTAACCTGTAACAAAATCGACCATTGGAAGACTATAGCTTATAGGACTACGGTTTACGTTCGTCAAAAGGAGGTACCAATGAGCAGTCGAAGTATTCTCACAGTTGTCATGGTCGGGCTGTTGGCTTGGTCTTGTTCAGCTACAGCCCAGGCGGCAGCAGATCGAGAGAAGCTACTCAAAGATCCTGGCGTCTATGGGAGTTTCGCAGTGTTCAAGGTAGATGGAGACTGGTGGAAGCTGGACAAGGCTGCGAGAGGTTCGGCCGCGACAGAAGTGAAGGCCATCTTCCAGAAGCATGCCGATACGGTCACGGCCGATACGTATCTGCTTCGTGGGCTTTCCGAGAAAGCAGACTTCTTCATCCGCGTTCATTCTATGGAAATGCTGAACAACCAGAACTTCCTCGTGGACCTGATGGGGACAACGTTCGG
>CAZAKX010000193.1:0-5204 GCA_964485915.1 uncultured Nitrospira sp.
ACCCTTTTCCACTGCCTTTTGAGATGTCCTATCATACTGATGCCCTCCCTTGTGAGTAATAAGAACCCTTGCCCACCACCACGACCAACTGCCGAGCCCTTTCCCACTGGGGAATATGGCGCGGAGTATGCCTACGCCCTCGAAAGATAGCAAGAAGATTCTGCTAATACCTTCATTACGCCATGACTATACATATGTATTTCTGCTTGTCCAGGCAAATGCAGAAAGTTATCGGGTGCGATACTGATGTGGTTTTCACCTGCACACATCAACATCCTCCGCGCAGATAAAGTAGAGGCCGTATCGTCCCCGTCAGCCCAGAGCCCTTGGGGCTGCCGAAACCTTGAAGGGAACAAGTTTGGCTCGTTTTGCCAAAGGAACTTAAAGGGATCACGGCTGTCACACCATAGAGCCCAGCCGGGGCTCAAGCAATCCCCGTACCGCAGCTCTTGAAATACAATGATATCGACCGTCAGAGAGAATAGAAGATCGACAGCTGAGAGATTTACGTGTGAACTATAGAAAGGTGTGGCAGGATAAAACGTTGATAAATAAGGGCCAGGCAAAAGATGCTTGCCATCCTCTGCCTGGCTCTCTCAGTACACCGGGCAGAGTCTATCGGTTCGGTTGAGGAGTGTAGCGGAGATATGGCTTCACAGTCGTGAACCCTTTAGGAAACAGTTGTTGCGCTTCTGCATCACCCACCGCGGGCGTAATGATGCACTCTTCACCGTCTTTCCAATTGGCAGGTGTTGCAACCTTGTATTTTGACGTCAACTGGAGCGAATCGATCACCCTCAACAGTTCATCAAAGTTACGACCACAAGAAGCCGGATAGGTCAGCGTCAGTTTTACTTTTTTGTCGGGACCAATAATAAAGACTGAACGCACGGTCATATTATCGATGGCATTCGGGTGGATCATGTCGTAGAGCGTCGCCACCTTCTTGTCCGGATCGGCGATGATGGGGTAGTTCATCGTCGTCTTTTGGGTTTCATTGATGTCATTGATCCAACCCTTGTGAGAATCCATGGGATCCACACTGATGGCGATCACCTTAACTCCCCGCTTCTTGAACTCAGGGAAAATTCTGGCCACCGTCCCCAATTCCGTCGTACAGACGGGGGTATAGTCTTTGGGGTGGGAGAAGAAAATTCCCCAGCTGTTGCCCAGCCACTCATGAAAGTTGATCGTGCCCTCTGTCGTTTCCGCCGTAAAGTTCGGCGCATCATCGCCCAATCGTATCGCCATGGCATACCTCCTTGTATCGCAATAAATTCAAACAAGAATGAACTGACTCTCTACCATACTGGTTCGTCAAGAGCGAGTTCAAGGGGGCGACTGCTGCCCGCCAAATGAAACACTCGAGAGAGGCCTTCTGCCGAGTCTCCCTCCAGGTTGAAGAATGGTTCACCCCTGACGAGAATCGTCGCTCACCGCTCAAGTTTCTTCCCCCCTTGCCGATATGACTGTTGAGAACTTACAACGGAGCACACCATGGATAAAGCGGAGCCAACGCGCATGAAGCTCCATATTTCAAAAGACCCGATGTACTTGATGTTACGTGAAGGCTGCATCAAGGAGTTCAATGCCAAGAAGGCTTCCGGAGACAAATGCGATCTTCGGGGGTGTGATCTACGAGGTTTGGATCTTCGCGGTCTCGACGCGGGCGGACTGGATTTCAGCGACTGCTATTTCCGGCAATCCGATCTCCGCGGTGTCGACCTGAGCAACGCGAAGATGGAAGGTGCCAGTATCAATGCCTGCAAGATTTCAGGGGTTCTGTTCCCCGCCGAACTCAGCGCATCGGAAATTGAGCTCTCGCTTTTGCATGGGACACGAATGCGGTATGGGGGGAAACAACGGGCGGGTTGAGGCATCGCAGTGCCCGTCATCCCGTACAGCGTCTCCTGTGAAGCGTATCTCGAGAACATGTTCGCCTCGCATTGCAACGAGATACGAACGACGCTTCACGAACCGCAAACCCTTAGGATCCGGCAGCCAGTGTCAGCTGCGTGCGCACCCTCTCATGGCCGGACTCGGCTGTTCCCGAATCCCCTAGAGCAACCCGTTCTTCAGTGAGTCTCCCGCTTTCCAGAAGTTGATTGCGCACGGCTTCCGCTCGCCGTTTAGCCAACGAGTCTAACTCAGCGTCGGGAATCTCAATGGCCGCAGCCACTCGTCGTCTCATTTCCTCCACCGTCGGCTGCGTGGATTCCGCCGGGGCAGCGGCGGGATCCGGAGGAGGAAGCTTGGCATACAGTTTTTCCACCAACCGCTGTTCCTCTTTGGGAGAGAGGAGTTCCTGATCGGAGGCTACCGCACCCGGCGACTTCCCGCTCATCTCAAAGAGTTGGTGGCGGAGTTTCATATTCTGAAGAGCCGCCCGGTCCAGCGTCGCGTCGAACGTTCCTTTAATATCCAAGCGAAGCCCGGATCGTTCGTCCAATGCCGCCTCTAATGCCTCAATTTTTTTCATGTCCTCATCGGTCAATGATGAACTGCCCGGCTGAAACTCAATGAACTCCATGTCCTCCGCACTACCGCCCCCGGGAACCAGCTTGCCCATCAGGGCAAACGGCGAGGCGACGACTTTGGTCAACAAATTGAGCAACGTCGAGATCACCACCTTGCCGTATTTGAAATCCGGATCATTGAGATCGCCGCGAATCGGCATATCGATCTCGATCAGCCCTTTGCGATCTTTTAACAGCCCTACAACCAGCGGGACCGGTAGTGAAGTCGCATCCGGGCTATCTGTTTTCTCACCGAATGTTAGTTGGTCAACCTTGACCAAATTCTCCGCCTCCAGCACCTTTTGCGACACCTTGTATTTTAAATCGAGTGACAACTTGCCTTTCGACAACCCATATCCCACGTACTTGCCGCTATAAGGACCGGTCGGTCTGAGATCCATGCCGTTCAGCGTGATGACCAAATCAGTGAACGCATCCTCGCTCAATGGGTTGATCTTTCCTACGATCTTAAACGGAGCCGTGCGTCCGACTTTGCCCGCCAGATTGACATCCGCTTTTTTGAGTTGCTTTGAGGATAACCCCTTGATGGTGCCCCCGAACTCAGTGAGACTCGTCCGGACCTTCGGTTCGAGGGAGAGGTCCTGGAATCTCGCGGCCAACTTTGCCAATTTGACTTGATCAATCGTCACGGACACCGGCTCCCCGCTCTTGGCGGGAGATTTGTCGCCTTCCAATTTTTCAGATGTCACCGGCTGATCTTGAGGCGGAGCCGATTTGGCAAGGCGTGAAAGGTTGAGTTGTCCATCGGCATCGACCACGATCTCGACGGAAGGTTCCTGCCAGAGGATTTCACCAATCTTCACCGCAGTGGGCTCGATATCCAACGCAACTTGGTTCACCTTTAATGCTTTCCATGTCACCAGATCGCCGAAGTCTTTACGATCGGCAATCGCGAACTGATTCACCGCAAGGTTTCCCTGAAACTGTAACAGAGGCTCACGCACATGCTCCTTGGCAAAGCGGACCGACCCATTCAGATCAATCGCCCCATCCAGCACATCGGCATTGAGGAACTGATCGAGATACGGTTGAAATGGACGAATCTCGATATGCTCCAACTTGGCCTCAACGTCGGCTTGTAGCGGTTCAATCGCCACCGTACCGTTGACGTCGATCGTCCCTGTCTCATTCAATTTCATCGACAGGTCGATCGGAAGCGGCTTCTTGAACGGAATCTGGATATCGTTCACCGTCAGATTCATCGCGTCCACCACCAGACGTCCAGGACGCTCCAGTGTTCGGTCTTCGAAATCGGCCTCGTAGTTTCGTAGTGCGACTTCATCGATCGTGATCGACCAGGGCTTGGCTGGTTTGTCCACCTCAGCCTTTGAGGGAGAGGACTTCGGTTCCGTACCGCCTCCACCGACTGGAGTGAAGAGCGTGTGGTAGTTCAGGACACCTCCCGAATCCATCCACGCATCGAATCGGGCATCGGCCGAATGGACCTTGGCGATATCGATCGACTGCTTCTGTAGATCCAACCGAATGCCTTCCACATCAAAGCCCGGCACCTCTACGACCGGATCGATACCGCCCCGTTCTACGATTTCCAGATTCTGCACCGACACCGTTCCATTCTTCACCGTTGCTTGAGGAGCCTGACCACGAAGATCGAAATGATAGGACGCCGTGAGGCCGAGGACACCTTGTTTGATATCGAACTGAAACAGATCATGCACGGCTTGGTACAATGTCTGGAGCTTGACTCCGGACAAACTCAGCTTGCCGTCGGACTCGATCGGCTCCAAAAAGATCGTTCCCTCCCAGGCGACCAGTTCGCCTTTTCCGATCTCAGCCTTGAACGCATGGGCATTTTCATTCTCCGGGCTCGGCATGGTACTGAAGTCGCGGAGCATGATCTGAATGGGCACGATGTCAATGAGAACCGGTCTCGGTTTCGAATCATCTCGGTATTCAACAATTCCACGCTCGATTTCCAGTAGATCGACCTCCACCGGCATCATCTTCTTCGGCTCGCCTGTTGGTTGAGCGGGTTTCGGAGCGGTCTCATCGGCTGGTGGAGCCAACGCCATCAGATTCAGCTTCCCTTCGGGATTGACCTTGGCTGCCACAAACGGCATGACCAGACGAATCTCGTCGAACGCTACCTTCTGGGCAAACAATGTCACCGCTCGCAGATCGACAAACAATTCCTCGAACCCTAGCATCGCAGCCTGATCCTGATCCCGCACCTCCAACCCGTTGAGCCGAAGCGCGAGCGTAAACGGATTAAACGCCGCCTCGCGAAGCACAACCGGATGCTTGATCTGCTCGGCCGCAACAGGCACCCCGTACGCCTTGATGAGATAGGGAACCAGCACAAATCCGATGAGCGTGTAGAGGGCAAGAAGCCCAACCAGGATGCTGGTCACGACTCTAGGCTGCAACAGCCGACGCATATCCGACCGAACCTTTAAGAAGTGGAGATGAGGAGCAAAACTATATGGGACTGCACCGTAAAATGTCTACTGGGAAACATCCCTCTTTAGCATGGGGTTTTATTAGGGAATACCGCGTGCTGGTGGCGACGAGACAGGAAAGTGAGCAGGACTTACAGCGGCCGAGAAGCCCAGACTACTGGAGGAGTCTATCCGACGGCATCAATCACGATAAAGCGATGAAGAGCCGGCAATACACACGAAGTGCGATATGGTGCGCCCGGCTGGA
>CAZAKX010000194.1:0-5167 GCA_964485915.1 uncultured Nitrospira sp.
ACTCAGTACTGGTGAACAAGAAACAAGATGGCTCATTCCTATACACCCGGCTTAACCGTCACCGACCATACGGTCGTCCATCGTCGGCGCATGTTACCTTTGCCCGGGACGTTGCTCGTGCAAGTCGGTGATCGAGTCCGTTCCGATCAGGTGGTTGCTCAGGCAGCATTGCCGGGGAAAGTGTTTCCGATCAATCTCGCAAATCAGCTGAGTGTGGCCCCGAGTGAGATCAACGACTATCTGATCAAGAAGGCCGGTGATGCGGTCGCGATAGATGAGATTCTTGCCGAGAATAAGCCGCTGATTAAATGGTTCAAGACCGAGATTCGATCACCGGTCGCGGGGACGATCGAATCAGTGTCGAGCGTGACAGGGCAAGTGCTCTTGCGCGAACCGCCTCGCCTATTGCAGCTGCTGGCCTATCTCGATGGAACCATTATCGAAACGATTCCACAGCAGGGTGTTGTGGTGGAAACGACTTGCAGCCTGGTGCAAGGCATCTTCGGAATCGGAGGAGAGACGTCGGGTGAGATTGTGATGGTGGTGAAGGCGCCTGATGAACCGTTGACTCCTGGGCACCTCACTCCTGCCATGAAGGGCAAAGTTGTGATCGGAGGGTCGTTCCTTTCAGCCGATGCGATGACGCAGGCCAAAGCGGTCGGTGTGGCCGGTCTGGTCGTCGGCGGGATTCACGATGAAGATCTGCGCGCCTTGTTGGGCTATGACCTTGGCGTGGCAATCACGGGGACAGAGCAGGTGGGGTTTACTTTGATCTTGACCGAGGGTTTTGGGACCATTCCAATGGCGGCGAAAACGTTTAAGCTGCTTTCAGCTCACGCAGGCCGGAAAGCCTCGATCTCCGGTGCCACTCAGATCCGAGCCGGGGTGATTCGTCCTGAAATTATCATCCCGCGGGGAGATGGACAGGCACGGAGAGCGGCTCAGCCACAACGCGAGGGCATTCGTCGTGGCGATCCGGTCCGTATCATCCGTGATCCCATGTTTGGGCGCATCGGCGAAGTGTCGGCGCTTCCGCCGGAACTGATGAAGATTCCCACGGAGAGCGAGGTGCGAGTGTTGGAAGTGACCTTGTCCGACGGAAGCACAGTCGTGGTTCCACGGACGAATATCGAGGTGATTGAAGGGGCATGAGCGACGTGAGGGCTAAATGGTAAGGGGTGAGGGGTGAGGAGCAGGTTGAGACGATTCTACATCGGTTTCGGCTGGTTCTCCTTGCAGTTGATTGTGTGTGCCTCAAACCTCGTGCCACTGGACACGCTGGCACAAACCGCCTTGACTGAGCCGCAAGGCGTGCAGGTCTTCGATACGTCAAGCGATGGAGGAGGAAGCCTCACGGTGCAGTGGGCTCCCGCACCCGGCGATGGGCCCGACATTCGTTATCAGGTCTTGGTCGGAGAAGCTTCGGCGAGCGATCCATCGGCATTCATCATCATCACGGAGTTTCCATCGAATACCCATTACATCAAAGACTCAAAAACCGCTTGGTGGACAAGAAAAGTCGACAAGACCTGGCATCACGTCGTGATCAGAAGCGGGAAGGGGATAGAAATAATCGATGGCATGTCCTATGCCGTGGCCGTAGCCACGGTGCAAGACGATCAACGGATGTTTAGTCCGGTTGTGGTCGCCGCTCCATCGCCGAACTGGTTCAATTGGAACCAACTCAACAATCTCATCATTGCAGTCTCGTTCGGCGGCCTGGTCTTCTACTCGATCAGTCATGCGAAGCGAAACAACATCTTCCTCCGGCGTATTCCTGGTCTTGATGCAGTCGATGAAGCGATCGGACGCGCCACCGAATTGGGTAAGCCGATTCTGTATCTCACCGGGGCGCACGACCTGCATGATCCCTCAACGATCGCCGCGGCCGTCATCTTAGGCAAGGTTGCGAAACGTGCTGCGCTGTATGAAACGGAACTGATGGTTCCGCACCGAGAACCGATGACGATGGCGGTGTGTCAGGAAATTACAAAGCAGGCCTATTTAGAAGCGGGTAAGCCTGATCTCTTCAAGGAAGACGCAAACTTTTTTATTACGTCGGATCAGTTCAGTTACACCGCGGCGGTGGACGGCATTATGCTGCGAAAAAAGCCGGCCGCGAACTTTTTTATGGGCTCCTATTTTGCCGAATCGTTGTTGCTGACGGAAACGGGAGCGAGCACCGGAGCTATTCAGATCGCCGGCACCGACTCGGACCACCAGCTGCCGTTCTTCGTCACGACCTGCGACTATACGTTGATCGGTGAAGAGCTCTACGCGGCCAGCGCGTATCTTTCCAAAGAGCCGGTGCAGATAGGGACACTCCTGGGTCAAGATATCGGGAAAGCGGTGATTCTTGGTGCAATTGCCGTCGGAACGGTATTGGCGACGGTCGGAGTCGTGACCGGCGCGCAGTGGCCGGAACTCGTGCTCGATCTGTTTAGGGATCTGAAATGATTTTTCTACGACGACAACTCCCGCTCTTGATCACGCTTATCACCGGTCTCCTGTTTGCCGGTCAGTACTACGTGCCGCATCCGGCTTCGGAGCACATGCTCACGTCGGCGACGAAGTGGCTCCAGATCATCGGGGGGTTTGCGCTGATTTTGGGTGTGACCAGTCTCTTTCATCAGCATGCGGTCAAGATCAGGCGTCAAGAAGCGGGGTGGGGCTATAGCCTCGTGTTGTATGCCGGAATGTTGGGCACGATCGCGGTCGGACTCTGGGCCGACGGCAAGGAAAGCGTCGAAGGGGCCATGACGGCCTTCGGCTGGGTTTACAACTATATGATGGTGCCGCTGCAAGGGACCATGTTTGCCATCTTGGCCTTCTTTATCGCCTCTGCCGCCTATCGCTCGTTCAGGGCCAAGAGTCGTGAAGCGGCAGTGCTCTTGGTGGCGGCGGTGATCGTCATGATGGGGCGAGTGCCATTGGGCGAGTATCTGATTCCGCTCAGCGGGGATGTGTCTTCCTGGATTTTGAATGTGCTCAATGCGTCGGTGCGTCGAGCCATTTTAATCGGCGTCAGCCTCGGCGCCGTGGCCTTGTCGTTCAAGATCATTTTCGGCGTAGAACGGTCGTATCTGGGGGGAGGTAAGGAGTAAGGACGTGAAATGTGACAGGTTAAACGTGAAACGTAATCGGACAAGATTTGAGTGTGAGGCCGGAGACATTTCACATCTCACGTTTTACGTTTCGCGAGGTTCGGAGTGACCTTATCAGAGCGCATGCTCAAGATCGACCGACGGATTATCTTTTTGGTGATCGGTCTCTGCACGCTCTTGCCGTTGCTCTATCCGGTGGGTTTGCCGATCAGGATTTCAACGGAAGTCCGTGGTGTGTACGATCATATCGAATCGTTGCCGGAGCGGTCGGTATTTCTCTTGTCGATTGATTTTGATCCCGCGTCCAAACCGGAACTCTATCCGCAAGCCATCGCGCTCTTGCGCCATGCCTTCAAGAAGAATCTTCGCGTGATTACCATGACGCTCTGGGTGTCTGGGACCGGCATGGCGGATCAGCTCGTGACGCAGGTAGCCGAAGAGATGGGGAAGGAATACGGAACAGACTATGCCTTTCTCGGATGGAGTCCCGGCGGACAGGCGGTAATCATCAACATGGGACAGAATCTCTATTCGGCATTTCCAAGCGATTATGGTGGAAGACCCACCAAGGAGTTGCCGATCCTGGACGGAGTCCGCAGCCTGAAGGATGTCGGCTACATGGTCAGCTTGGGCGCCGGACGGCCGGGAGTGGAAGAATGGTATGTCTTCGGGAAGGACAAATATAAATTCGAGTTGGGCGGCGGCTGCACAGGCGTGATGGCTCCGGGATTGTACCCGTTGCTCCGGAGCGGGCAGATTAACGGTCTCATCGGAGGCCTCCGTGGCGCAGCGGAGTATGAAAGTCTCATCGGCCAGAAAGGCAAGGCCGTGGCGGGAATGGATGCCCAGTCGGCCACGCATCTCGCCATCATTGTGCTGGTGATCATGTGCAACGTGTTCTATTTTTCATTACGACAACAACGAGGGTGAGGCACGAGTGACT
The DNA here is from genome assembly GCA_964485915.1 of uncultured Nitrospira sp. Classification (GTDB taxonomy): domain Bacteria; phylum Nitrospirota; class Nitrospiria; order Nitrospirales; family Nitrospiraceae; genus Nitrospira_D. The sequence goes on from CAZAKX010000194.1 coordinate 4,048, forward strand.
GCTCTACCGTTTGAGGCAATCGTCGGGGCGTGGGTCGCGACGGGGCTGACCCTCCTCATCTTCTCGTTTCTGTACAAAGACAACCCACTCTTCAAGCTGGCGGAACATCTGTATGTGGGTGTCTCGGTCGGTTACGTGATCGTAAAGACCTACGATACGGTCATTGTCCACTTAGTCGTCAAACCGATCGTGGAGAACGGTGAGATCGCCCTGCTGATTCCCGTCGCCATTGGGATGTTGATGCTGACTCGGTATGTGCCGAAGGCGGCCTGGATGTCTCGATATGCCTTCGCCTTCATTGTCGGGATGGGCGCGGGGTTAGCGATTCCAAGAACGATTTCATCCTTCATCCTCAAGCAAGTCGAGGACACCGTTCGACCGCTCTTGTCGCTCGCAGGACAGGATGGCCTCACCTTTTCGATGAATCTGCTCAATCCAGCCAGCGACCTCAACGCGATCATCATTTTGCTGGGGGTTGGGTCGGTCCTCTTTTACTTCTTTTTCTCCATTGAACATAGTGGGGCAGGCAAGGTTGTGGCTCGCACCGGCGTACTGTTCCTGATGGTTTCCTTCGGCGCCGCGTTCGGCTATACGGTCATGGCTCGCATGTCCTTGTTGATCGGCCGCTTGACGGACTTGATCGAATTCTCCGATGCCTCCTATGGTCGGCCGACCATCTGGCTGGTGGTTGTCGTCGTGGGAGCGCTGGTTGTCCTCAGTCGGCGGTCAAGTACCGGTGAGCAGGAAAAACAATAGGTCTTTTTGGTCTATCTGGTCTTTCTGGTGAGTCGGGCCTGTTGATGTCGGACTCTTGACGAAATGGCCTCTAGTCTGGATAGACTGTATCAACGAGATTGAACCTATTGTTTTTTTGGCAGGCCAGACAGACCAAACAGACGAGATAGACCCCATCATCATGACGATCAGTGCAGCCAAAGAGTCCACCCAGTATCCGGTCCTGCGGAATCTGCAATTTTCACCCATTCAGCAGGGTGAAGATCAGTTGATCGTGCTCTGGGACCCCAGCGGGTTGAGCAAAGAGAAGCTGGTTCTTCCGCTCAATTTCTTCTTCATTGTGCAACATTTCGACGGAGAGCACTCCATTCAGGACATCGGTGCC
>CAZAKX010000195.1:0-5163 GCA_964485915.1 uncultured Nitrospira sp.
AGAGGTCGGCCTGCCGCATGAGTCGGAGCACGCGGGGTTTGGACGTGCGAATCCCTTGCGCCCGCAGCCGTGCCCACACTTTGCGGTGCCCCTCCCCGAGAAATGGCGAGGCGGCCAGTACCTGCCAATGTGCCCGGTGAGCTCCTCATCGGTGTAGGCCGTCTTCGGGCCTCGCTTGGCTCGCGCGCCCTGCGACGGAGCCCCGCGGCCCTGCTGGTGATAGAACGTCGATCGACGCACACCCCACTCCTGATAGACTCGCACCACACCATACTGGCGATTTGTGGAAGCCGACGTGGCGTGGCTCATCGCGTCGACCTCCCGGTGGCCAAAGGGGTGCCACCTCGTAACCGCTGGACCGCTTCCCGCGACAGTTCCAGCCGCATCGTCAAGTCTCCAACCAAGGCTTTCAACCGTGCGAGTTCGTCATCGCGGCCACCATCGGCCCGACTCTTCAACCCGGCCTGGCCACTGGCCACGAACTGGTCCCGCCACGCCGACACCGTCGCGGCAGTGACGCCCGCTTCACGGGAGACCAGATCAAGATCGTCGCCACGCAGCACGCGCAGCACCACGTCCATCTTCTTGCGCGAGGAGAACCGACCTCGCTCTGTCTTCGATTTTGCCATGAACACCTCCATCAATGCGGGGGGCAGTATGCCCCAAATGTGTGTCCAGGGAAATCGTGGGGCGGAGGATTTATCAGCAACCAGCTAGTGTCCTGAGTCCGAAGTCCGATGACAAAATCGGGCCACACTGACCAGAATCTCGTCGGCGGTCTTCGTCCACACGAAGGGCTTGGGTTGTTCATTCGTGTGGGTGATGTAGGCCCGGATGGCCGCTTGAAGGGCCAGTGTGCTGCGATGCACGCCGCGCCGCAATTGTTTTTCGGTGAGCAACGCAAACCAGCGCTCCACCAGATTCAGCCAGGAGGCGCTGGTCGGTGTAAAGTGGACATGGAAGCGTGGGCGCTTGAGCAGCCACCGTCGGATCAGGGCGGTCTTATGCGTCCCATAGTTGTCGAGGATGAGATGCATGTCCAACTGTGCCGGACCCGTGGCCTCAATCGTGTCGAGGAACTTGCGGAATTCACGGCTGCGCTGCCGCTGGTGCAGTTGCCCGATCACCTGGCCCGTCTTCACGTTCAAGGCGGCAAACAGCGACGTGGTGCCGTGGCGGCGATAGTCGTGCGTGCGCCGTTCGACCTGCCCAGGGCGCATCGGCAGCAACGGTTGCGTCCGGTCCAACGCCTGAATCTGGGCGTTCTCATCCACGCACAGCACCAACGCTTTATCTGGTGGATTCAAGTACAAACCGACGACGTCTCGGACCTTTTCGACAAAGAGGGGATCCTGGGAAAGCTTGAACGTTTCGGTCCGATGTGGCTGCAAGCCGAACGCCCGCCAGATCCGGCTGACAGTACTTTGACTCAGGCCGCAAGCCTTTGCCATGTCCCGGCTACTCCAGTGGGTGGCCGCCTTGGGTGTCGTCTCCAGCGTCAGCGCCAGGAGCCGCTCCACCTCTGCATCGCTGGTGCGTCGCCGAGTGCCTGGGCGCGGTTCATCGAGCAAGCCGTCCAGCCGTCGCGCGACAAAACGCCGCCGCCAACGTCCTACTGTCTGGCCCGTCGTGTTGAACTCAGCCGCCACTGCGTGGGTGGGCTTGCCGGTGGCACACGCCAGCACGAGCCGGGCACGGCGAGCCAGAGCCTGTGCGGTCTTGGGGCGACGGGCCCACGGTTCAAGGGTGTGTCGTTCTTCGTCGGTCAACATCAGCGCGGCTTTCGGGCGTCCCGTGCGCATCGGTGTCCTCCTGGGTAAGATGACTGTTGAGGACACCACCGATGCACAACTTATGCTCACAACTTCAGACTCAGGACACTAGTGATTTGGCGCTTGAAATGTTTCGGTCCGTTATGGAGTTCGCTCAGCATGCGCTGAAGACGATCATTCTTATTAATGGAGGAGCAGCTGTTGCTGTTTTGGCTTTCATAGGTAACATCTGGAGAAAACTGCAGGGAATGGATGTTGCTGGAGCGCTCGTAACATCTGAAGGCTGGTTTGCCGGTGGTGTGTTGTTAGGAGCGGTAGCGACGGGTACTTCTTACTTTGCACAGTACTTCTATGAACGAAAAACTTTCGACAAGTGGGCAATTGGTTTTCATGTGGTTACTGTAGCTTTAGTGGTAGGGGCATACGCTTCATTTGGACTTGGTATTTATTCAATCCCTACCGCATATCGGGACAAGCAGGAGCCAAGCAGAATGAAACGATGGTTTGGGTGAGCAATTATAACTAAATTACCTAAAGTGCTTATGCCTTTAACTCCGGGGATGCCAGTGCGTGGAGGGTCAAAGGAGGTTTCCGGCTGGAAATCCCAAGAAGCGTTTGAAATGCTGCCATCGGTGTCCGGCGGCGAGTAAAGAACCCCGCCCTTCCGGGCGGGGCTTTTTAGAAGAGGTCCAATTGCTCAACCCCTCGCTTTTCGCCTCATGAAACCGAATATACTTCCGGATTACCTCGGCGGTCACCTTATCCCCAACCGTCCGAACCAAATACCCATCTTCCCAAAACTCCCTGCCCCACAACTGCTTCCGAACCTCCGGAAACTCTTCCCCAATCTCCTTGGCGCTGACCGCTTTCAGCAGTCTCACCACGGCGCTGATCGAATACCTCGGCGGACAACTGAGAAACAGATGCACATGATCCTTGTCGACCTCCAATTCCTCCATCTCAAATCCATGATGCGCGGCAATCTCGCAAAACAACTCCCGCACTCGCTCCCGAATCGCTCCCTGCACCACCCATTTCCGATACTTGGGTGCCCAGACCAAATGATCCCGGGTGTCGTACACACAGTGGCTGCCTCGTCTGATGGCCATGCCACGACTCTACCGGATTCTTGCTGCCTCCGGCAGCACGCATTTTTCATCCCCGCCCTTCCGGGGGGGGGCATCCAAATGCGAGTTTTCGTGAAGCGAAAGACGTACTCGTCCAAGTAGCGCTGCAGATACTTGGGCTTGACCCCATGATGCGTGCCGAACAGCCAGGTCTTCAGATTGCTGAACACGCGATGGATGTGAGGCGCCCGCTGGTGAGCCCCGTTCAGGGATGCCGACGATTCGCACGCTGTGCTTGTAGCCGGCAAGAGCCGTGTCCGAGTATCCGCGCCAGCCATCCGTTCGGATCCGCGAACCGGGCTCGATGTGCCGTTGAATGAACGTACCGATGTTCTCCTCACCCGCATCCTGGATCGCCTGCAGGCGTATCCTGCCGGCCCGCTCTCGGGGACGCCCGTCATCGCCCTTGTACATGAGAACTTCGACCCCGCCACCAGGGTCTTGTGCTTGGCAGCCGCAACACCCCGACCCGTCTTGCCTTTCGCGGGTCCACCGATATGCGTTTCATCCGCCTCGATCCACCCTGACAGCCGCGTGCGTTCCTCGTTGACCATACCCCGGCGAAGTCGATGCAGAAGATGCCACGCCGCGCGGTAATTGCCGATCCCAAGTTGCCGCTGGAGTTGGAGTGCGCTGATTCCTGGCCTATGCGTGGCCACTGCGTAGGCCGCCCAAAACCACTCCTGCACCGGAACGTGCGAGCGATGCATGATCGTGCCCGCGATAGGCGACGTCTGCCGCCCACATGAACGGCACTCGAACACGTAGCGCTTCGAGTTTAGCCACGCTGATTGCCCGGAGCACTTTGGACAGACAAATCCATCCATCCGTCCAACGGCAGCGAACCAAGTATTCTAAGCAAGCCGCGTTCGTTGCAAACTGCCGGAGAAACTCACGCATGTTCTTCGGATATCCTGGGCGGCCCATTGCGGTAATATGCTTAGCGGCCTAACCGGAGTCAACGGTATAAGCATTTTAGCTAAATTTGATTAGCGGCGTAATAGGAACTTCTGACCAGCGACCCTGACTCCACATGGGTAAAGCCCATCGCTGGGCCTGCGCTTTCCACTTGGGCGCTCAGGAACGAATGCGATCCTCCCAATAACCAGGCCTTCGTCGCAGATGCATAATGGCGACGATGACAATTTCGTTGCCGGTCGCTACATATAGCGCTCCGAACGGAAAGCGCTTGAGCAGCCGACGCCTGATCTCTCTTCACCTTCGGCGCAGCGTTCGGATAGGTTGAGATTGCAGCTATCGTTCGCTCAACTTCAGTGAGGAATTCTGTTCCAAGCCCGACAGATTGGTGTTCGTAATATTGGGCAGCGGCGACCATCTCCTCCTCAGCGGGAAGAAGAAATCGCGCCACAGTCATTTGAGTCTGGCTTTGGCGTCGCGAAAAACTTGATCGGCTGGTTTAGCGGCGAGTTTGCCCTGGCGGAAAACTTGATAACGACGTTCAGCTTCCTCTAGCCAAGCTGATTCAGCATCGACATCTTCTCCAGGATCAATGCTGGCGATGAGGTGGTGAGCCAAGAGTGCGCGATCCTTCTCGGAGAGGCGACCAGCTTCCTGTTCCAGTTCAGCGAGTGACCTTGGCATGGATATCTTACCGTCGCATCACCCAATCACTGTACGGCGATTCGAGACCTTTTGCAATGGCTGCAACAGATAGAGATTCGGTAATAATTATGTGCTAGACGCTTGTTGCTCTGCGTGGTAGGAACTTCTCACGAGCGGGCCTGATTCCACATGACTGAATCCCATCGCAAGACCCTCTTCTTTCAACATCACAAAGTCCGTGGGATCGTAAAATTTGGCGACCGGCAGATGGTCTCTGGTCGGCTGGAGATATTGACCGATGGTGATGATGTCGCACTGTGCCGCTCGAAGATCCCGCATGACCTCACGAGCTTCCTCAAGCGTCTCCCCCATACCCAGGATCAATCCAGATTTTGTCTTTGCTCCATACTCCTTTGCCCTCGCAAGCAAATCTATCGACCGATGATATTTCCCTTGAGGGCGAATAGAGGGAAAGAGCCGCCTGACGGTTTCGATGTTGTGATTCAGAATGTCCGGCTTCTCTGCACAGACGGTCGAAAGCGCCGCCTCGCTACCTTCAAAATCTGGAATTAACACTTCGATCGTACAAGTTGAACTTAACCACTTTGTCTGCCTGATTGTTTCAGCAAAGACCGAAGCCCCGCCGTCCGGCAATTCGTCACGATTCACCGATGTGATGACGGCATGGCGCAGGCCGAGGG
>CAZAKX010000196.1:0-2490 GCA_964485915.1 uncultured Nitrospira sp.
CGTCATATCAACGCCCATCTTGCTCAGAATGTCATTCGGTGATTGAGATCCGCCGGTTGCAAGCAGCTCGAGATACTTCGGGACGAATGACGCACTTTGTTCTTTGTACATGCGGTAGAGGGCCAATACGAGAAGGTTTCCGAAGCTGTAGGCGTAACAATAGAATGGACTGGCAAAGATATGGGGGATCGTCAGCCACTCCCATTGGAACTCATCCGGCACCTTCACGCTCTTGCCGAATTGTTGTCGGAGTTCAGAGAGATATGTCTGTGCCAATTGATCGCCCGTCGCGCCCTCCGTCACCATGCGGTGTGCCAGAGTTTCAAATCGGACGAAATAGGCCTGGCGGAGGACGGTTGCGTAGATATCGTCCAATTGGTTCAAGAGGAGTCCTTGTCGGACGGTCTTCTTCCGTTCCTGGGACATGAGGGCATCTGAGAGAATTCGTTCGCCGAACACGGAAGCGGTTTCCGCCAACGGGAGTGTGGAATGAAAGGTGAAGACCGAATGGTCTTTAGCCATCATGCCATGCACGGCATGCCCCAGTTCATGCGCCATCGTGGCCACGTCTCGAGCTTCGCCCGTGAAGTTCAACATGACATAGGGGGTTAAGCCCGGCGTGACGCTATAACAATAGGCTCCGCCGAGTTTACCAGGGCGCGTCGGCGCATCGATGTGCCGTGCTCGAAAGACCTCTTCAGCCAGATCGGCTAATTGAGGCGAGAAACCTCGATAGGCTTCGAGCACCATCGCCACCGCGTCGTCGTATCGATACGTCTTTGTCTCGGTCCTGTGAGGAGCATAGATATGATACCGGCTCATCAACGTGATTTTGCAGACTTTGGCTTTCAGTTTGAAGTAGGTTTGAAAGATATCGGCATTCTTGGCACAGGTCGAGAGCAGGACATCAACGGCCTGGTTCGGGACATCATTGCCGAGGTTCCGGGTGGCAATAGGAGAGCTAAAGGCTCGGAGTTCTACATTCTCTGATTTCCAATCGTTCACGAGCGTTCGATACATTTCTCCGATCAGATCGCGTTGGGCTGAGAACACGCGATAAAGCTCTTGATAGGCGGCCTGGCGCATGGACGCCCGAGGGCTCCGCACGTGGCTCATGAGTTGCTCCCGATTCATGGTGCGTCTCTTCCCATCGACCGTCAGGGTGAATGTCAGTCCATTGGTCACCACATCATAGAGCGTGTTGACTGCACTGCGTCCGGTGACATTCTTGACGTTGATGATTTTCTCCTCGGCTTCCGAGAGCGTATGGGATTTGTAGCGCCTGATGGTTTCTAGGTGGTACCGGAGATCGCCTGCATCGGCCATCAATCGTTCGGCATTGGACGAATCGATGCCTTGCCACCAGAGATCGAAAAACAGCAAGCGATTGTTCAATGCCGTGAGGCGCTCCTCGACTCGGGATTTGAGCGCGCGGGACTTCGCCTCCTTCGTATTCTCCGAGAACCAGAGATAGGCGAACGCTCCTAGTCGGTTTGAGATTTCGGCAATTGATTCGGTCAGTTTGAGGATCGCCAAGAAATCTGGACTGGCCATGGTCGCCTGCAATTGAGGCCGCGCTGCTTCTACTTGCCCCACAAGTTTCCCCAGCTCAACCAGGCTTCGTTCCACATCGATCGGCGACTTCTTCACGAGATCACTGAGATCCCATCGGTTGTGCGTGAGGGGTGCAGAAGTCTTACGACGAGGTTGGCGTTGAGCGGCCATGAGCAATCTCCTTTAGGTTGATTTCATGCCTATGGGAACGTGATTTTATCATCAGCAGGTGACGCCAGTGGAGAAAATTGTCAAATGAAATAGGCCGCACGACGGCGTTGACAGCCGATCAGTAGGATGCAAAGATCGCGCAAGCGTACTCCACATGAACGATCACGAACTGCAACGGGTCGTCCAATATGTGACGGCCAGCACTTCATATGCACGCGAGACGGTGGGTGATATTCTCCGTACGGGCTTTGCGGAGCTGTCGTCGCTGGCGACTAGTTCGATTCAGCCCTTCGAGAGGGAGGCTCTGTTAGAATATGTCTCACAGTGGACCATCAAGCGAACTGGGCAGCCGGAGCCCTTAGTTCGTGAAGTGTTGAGCTGTGCCGGACGATGGTTGGATGAAGTCTACAATGAAGTTGCCAAGCGGCATCCGAAGGCGTTGGGGCTGACGTCGAGTCATGAAGGGGATGGAGAGAGTGAGTGAACCATGGGACGGTTTCGCTCGAAAAAGACGTTCAAGCTGGTCACCCATCTTCGAGGCGAGTGTCCTGGGCCGATGCCTGCGTGGAAGCGTGAAGAGGAAGGGCTGTCGCGCGAACTGCAGGATCGGTGGAGCTCCCTTCATCGGTATTGTGCCGATCAATCGAGTCATCTCCGTCTCGCCCGTCTTGTCCGTCGGCTCACACACTATGATTACGGGGTCAGAGAATCCGCGCTGGCTGAATTGGAATTAGCGACCCAATTGATTCGCGCTGACGTTCGGGT
>CAZAKX010000196.1:2590-5086 GCA_964485915.1 uncultured Nitrospira sp.
TGACCAAACTTCCGCACCTCAGCGCCGTGGTGATAGCACTGTGGGATGTCGAGCCGTTGCCGTCACAAGCGACGTTGAGACTTGCGAATGTGGAGTTGATTGAACGAGCCAAGCATCAGAAAACCCACCCTCGCGTGTGCATGCTGGTCCTGAACCCGAATGCCTCGGCTTCGCTCTCAGGATCTCACGGTTTTATGCTCCGATAGACTCTGAGCTGCTTCACGATGGAGTGTCACCCAGGCTCTTGCCGAGGATTGTAGATGCCGCCTCCGGCTAGCCGATACTGTCGAAAAACAGCAACCGCTTCGTTCCGACACAGATCCTGAACGATGGAGATTCCTCGGCGCTTCAGCGCCGCGACCCAGTTTTTGGGTTTCGGCGCTTCGTCGAACCCGATCGCCGTTGCATCTGACCCTCGGGCACCACACGTTACTTTGCGAACGCCGGACCAAATAATCGCACCATAACACATGGCGCAAGGCTCGCAGCTCGTGACCAATTCGAGCTTCGAAATACCAGGTGCCCCAAGGTCGAAGTGTCCCAGGGCTTGGTGCGCATTTGCCAGCGCTACCATTTCGGCGTGGGCAAGGGAACAATTGGTGGGTTCCACGACATTCACCCCGACGGCGATGAGTCGTCCCGTCAGGGTTTCGAACACGGCGGCACCGAAAGGTCCACCGCTCTGAGTGGTGATGTTGGTCTGCGCGAGTTGGATGACGAACCGCATGCGATCGTGAGCCGTCACGATCGGCCTTTGTCGGCGGCGCGAGATCCGGGCGGTCCAAGGCGGAAGCTGAAAGGGAGAGGTGGATGGGAAACCGGATTTCATGACGGCAGTGAGAGCTTCAATGCTTCGAGATTTTTCGTCACCATGGCGTCGCCGTTCTTGGTCGAGACCTCGATGCCAGTGGCGCACACGGTCCGACATTCGTCGATGCGCCCCAGCTTCTGAAGCGACTGGGCAAGTCCATAGTAGGCGGCGGAATAGGTCGGCTTCACGGTGATGCACCGGCGCAGCGATTTGGCGGCTTCTTCAAAGTTCCCATCGTCCATGTAGGCTTTCCCCAATCCAAACCAGGCCACATCATCGTTCGGATCGATGGCGAGGACTTTCTTGAGCGGTTCGATTCTTGGATTCGGCATCGTATCCTCCCATTGTTGATCGCAAACGATAACAGCGCTGACGTACATTGTCTACGGTGTTTTCTGCGTGATACTCTGAACACGTATGCGGTTTACGTGAGTCAAAAGCATGTGGCGGTATGTCCGCTATTCCGCAATGGGGTTCTGATGGGGAAAACCGGTCTCGTCTATCATCCAGCCTATCTCGAGCATGAGATGGGGCCAGGGCACCCTGAGTCTCCTCATCGGTTGCGTGCGATTATGCAGCAGCTGGACCAGAGTGGGACGGCCGCTCGCCTCGTTCGGATCGACCCGCGACGAGCGGAGGATGAATGGGTCACACAGATTCATACTCCCGGCTATGTGGCGACGCTTACTCGGGAGTCTCCTTCGAGTGGGCGTGTGTCTCTGGACCCTGACACGTCGATGTCGCCTGGCTCATTGGATGCCGCGTACTTGGCGGCGGGTGGGGCGTTGGCGGCGGTTGATGCCATCATGGCGCGCCAGGTTGAACACGTGTTTTGTGCCGTCCGGCCTCCGGGTCATCACGCTGAAGCGGGACGAGCGATGGGGTTTTGCTTCTTCAATAACGTCGCCATTGCCGCACGCTATGTTCAAAGGAAATACGGACTGAGTCGAGTCTTGATCGTGGATTGGGACGTTCACCATGGAAATGGCACCCAGCACAGTTTTGAGCAGGATCCTTCGGTATTGTTCTTCAGTACCCATCAGTATCCCCATTACCCGGGCACTGGTCGAGGGACTGAGCGAGGGAAGGGAGCCGGAGAGGGGTATACGATCAATGTGCCGATGGAGGCCGGTGAGGGAGACGACGAATATCGCACCGTGTTTGAGAAATCATTAGTGCCGGCAGCCGACGAGTTCAAACCGGAGTTTGTGATCATCTCCGCGGGGTTCGATGCGCACAAAGATGACCCACTGGCGAGCATGGGCCTGACCGAAGCCGGATACAGCGAGCTGACAAGCATCGTGGCTGGAGTTGCGAAACGTCACGCGAAGGGGCGAATCCTGTCCTCTCTGGAAGGTGGATACAACCTCACTGCCCTCGCCGCCTCCGTAGAGGCCCACGTCAAGGTGTTATTGGCCAGTTGAAGGCTGTGCTGACAGGCTAACAGGTGACAAGCTGACAAGACTTTCAGGAGTCGCAACGTGTCAGCCTGGAACCTGTTCACTTGTCAGCCGACCAGGTAAGTTGATTGCAACACATGCAAAGAACTTCGATCATCGCTATTCTCGCCGTTGTTCTCGCCGGGGGAATTTATTTCTATTACACCGAGATCAAACCGGTCGTAATTTTCGGGTTACGCTCGGACTATGCGCAGGCCATTCCGTTCCAGGACGTCCCGCAAGGCC
>CAZAKX010000197.1:0-5071 GCA_964485915.1 uncultured Nitrospira sp.
GGCCCACGGAGGCTGACGAAGACATGCTGGCCATCCGGAGCGACATCCATCAAGTCGGGGGCCGGATCGGCATTGGCACTTGTTGTCAGATCGATTGACCCGACGCTCAGACTACTCACCGTGTCAATGATCTCGATGTTGTTCCCTGCCCGGTCCGCATTCCACACATAGCGTCCAAGGCCCGCCATACCGTGAGAATCGGCAAATTTGTCGTCGCGCTGGGACACAAGTTTGGCCGAAATGGCCTGAGGCAGCTTCGTGATATCGAGCGCGTACACGTCATATGAGAGGGGTGCGATTGGCCACCCACCACCGGAATTGATGTACATCGTGCCTCCCACCTCGATTCCCCCGCAACCCGCTGGATGGATCTGGTTGTTATCCAACGTCGCCACGACTTTCAGCGGCATGGCCGTGACATCGATGACTAAGAGCCCGCCGCCCCGGAGTGTCACGAAGGCATAGTGGCTTGACGATTCGGTGATCGGGCAGATCGGCGACGTATCTGGACGTTCCCCGCCTTCGAACGCAGCCAGATTCAAGACATCCTTGTCTGGGTCGAAGGTGTAGGTATGTTTAGCGTAATCAGTCCAGATACGGATGAATCTCTTTTCAGCGATGTTGGCGGTGATCGCCATTTTTTGATTGGGCGTCGGCCAGGCCGCGTGCGCGTTCTTCCCCATGGAGAGGCACGCCTCCGGCTTCTTCGTCGCTGCGTCCAGAAAAAGAACCTGCCCACTTAAAAACGAAATGATGACGTGGTCCTGTGCGACGTTAAAAAACAACATATGGGGTCGGCGAACGGCCTTCTTCGTGGCATCTTCGCAAAACTTCCCGATCTCCCCGGCAAAGTCGATGGTCTGGATCGGTTTGGCCGAGGAGGGGTCAGCGGCCAGCTTTGCTCCATCGTAAACATAGAGAAATCCCCCACTCTCTTTCCCGGTATCCGATTGGTCGGTTACCCACACTTCATAGGCCTGTACGACGGGAACGGCCAACACGAGCACGGCTGCGAGTATGCTCCCACATAGCGATCGCCCCAGCAGTGCGATATGTCTACAGTGAGTCATGATGTCCTCCAAGATAGACGGCATGGAGATGCGGTATTCATACTGCGCTTTTTCTGGCCGAGATTCCAGATGAGGACCACTGCGTTTCTGCTTCGTTGACCCCGCGAAAAACGCCATGTTAGGGTGATGGATTCAATCTGGGGAGGAACCTGTGGTCAACCCGGTCGCAGAACAGATTGCGGCGCTCAAAGACGAGGATTGGGCTATCCGCCAGGAGGCAGCCGGCCTGCTCGGTACCTTCAAAGATCCGCGTGCAGTAGTTCCCCTGGTAGCTCTCCTTCGGGACCAGGACCGTTCTGTTCGAGAGGCGGCGATTGAAGCGTTGCGCTCGATCGGAGCGCCGGCCGTCGAGGTGGTGGGAGCCTGCCTTATTGAACCAGATCTCTCGGTCCAGGAATCAGCGTCGGCAATCTTGGCCACCATTGCGGACGAGCGGGTGATCATTCCGCTCATCATGGCACTGCGCAGCGGCAACTGGATCGTTCGGATGCACGTGGCCAAGGCATTGGGTCAGGTCCGGAACACAGACGCGGTTGAGCCACTCATTCCACTGCTTCAAGACAAGGTCAAAGCGGTTCGGGAGGAAGCGGCTGCCGCTATGGCCGCCATCGGCGACGCGGCGATTCCCTCCCTCTTGAAGGCGTTGCAGCATGAGGACTGGCTCGTTCGTCTCCACGCAGTGGAATCATTGGGCAAGACTAAATCGCCACAGGCGGTGGAACCACTGCTGTCGGTGTTGTTCAACGATCGAGATTCAGCGGTTCGCGAAGATGCCGTGCGAGCCCTTGGTGAGATCGGTGATCCACAGGCGGTCGACCATTTGTTCACAGCCATGCGGGAGCCGGGACTACGGACGTTGGCGGTTGAAGCACTCGGTCGGATCGGCGATCGGCGTGCGGTTCCGGTCCTGATCGACGTCGTCACCGGGGCCAATCCTCCCGAAGTGACGAGGACCGTGGCCGGCTGCGGAGATCAATGGGATGAAGAAGCGATCACACAGGGCGCGGCGGCTCGGGCATTGGGCGAAATCGGTGACGATCAGGCAATTCCTTCGCTCGTGGCGGCACTGAACCACACCTTTACGAGAGCTGACGCGGCGGCATCCTTGGCCAAATTCGGATCGAAGGTCATTCCGTTTCTGCTTCCGCTGTTGAACGAGCCTCGTGATGAAAATCTCCTGTTTCACGTCCGTGAGACACTGGCGTCGGCAGGATGGAGAACCAACGGGCGGTCACGGACTGGAACACAATAGTCCACCGGGTATAGGCCATTCCGCCGCTGACTATCATGCCGAAGGAAACGATCGAGACCCTGGTCTCAGAACTGATCCATGAAGAGGATTGGCGACGCATGCGCGCAACGGCAGCCTGTGTCTCAGGTGGACCTCGCTCCGTCCGAGCGCTTATTGAGGCTCTGCGGACTGGCTCCCCCGGGTTGAAGAAAGAAGCCGCAGCGATGTTGGCGCGCATCAAAGACCCACAAGCCGGCGTGGCTCTGGTCGAACTCCTTGAACATGATGAGGAGGTTGTCCGAGGTGCGGGTGCAGCGGCCCTCGAACAGATGGCAGGGGTGCTCGATACGGACACCGCCCGCGCATTAGTTGCCTTGCTTCCTACAACTCTGGATACCACGCGAAAGCAGATCCTGACCCATTTGATCGGAGCCATTCCAACCGCCATCCTCCCGTTATGTGAGTTATTGAAGCATCCCAGCCAGGACGCACAAGTTGCCGCAGCTTTGATGTTGGATCAATTACTGGACCCCCGCTCCATCGATGCGTTTATCGATGCGATGGGGCAGCCAGCTGTCCGAGACATCGCCGTCGGCACCTTGAAGAAACTGACCGCAATCCGTGAGCGGATTGATGCGACCTTCAATGCATTACGGGAGGTCGAAGAAGCCAGCGAGCGTGAGGAAGCACGCATGGCGACGGTCATTGATCTGCTTGGGATCGGACGGCCGAGCGTGGAAATCCTGATCGAGTATCTTGAAGACGATGACTGGCTTGTGCGTGAGGCAGCCGCGGACTTACTGGGGAAAATCGGGGATGTGCGGGCAGTCGAACCACTGATGAAGCGGCTGGAACAGGACAAAGATACCGGCGTCAAGGAATTAGCGATCAAGGCACTTGGCTTGATCGGTGATGCGCGTCCGACTCGCCTCTATCTTGACGCCATTCCGATCCGCCCATTACGCGTGTACGCCATGGAAGCCTTGGCCAAGATCAAGGATGTCGGGAGCTTGCGCCAATACAAAGACATTTTTGATCGGCTCAGGACCGATCGTGATGGCTTGGTGGCGTACAATGCCGGCCTGATCGCTGATAAGCTCGACGCTATCGCGGCCATGGAAACTCAAACCCACGCACAGGATACCGAGCATGACTGAACAGGGGCAATCTAGCCGAATTGAGCAACTGATACAGGCGTTGCAGGATGACAATGAAGCCCTGCGCGACCATGCCATCGCAAGCCTCGGCCAGACCGGCCCGGAAGCGCTTCCTCGATTGATCGACTTGATGGCCGACGAAGACGCGGTCATTCGAGAAGCCGCGACCAGCGCGGTGGTCCGCATGGGTCCATCGGTTGTGGAGCCGATGATCGATGCGTTGCAAGACGACTCTTGGGCGATTCGAGAACAGGCGGCATCGGCACTGGGGAAATTACGCGACAAGCGGGCCGTGGAACCGCTGGTCGGAGCGATCAAAGACCGAGACGGTGCGGTACGCACAGCAGCGGTGTGGGCGCTGGAGCGGATCGGCGATCCCCAAGCGGTGCCTGGACTCATCGACGCGCTCATGGACAGCACCCTGCGCGAGGATGCAGCCCGAGTTCTCAAAAAGATCGGCGATGTGCGGGCGGTCGAAGCATTGATCGATGGGCTTCTGGGTTCCAATTGGATGGTTCGTCGTCATGCTGCGGAGGCGTTAGGGAAAATCGGTGATCCGAGGGGGATTACGCCCTTAATTGATTCCCTGAAGGATGAAGACTGGCTGGTTCGACGGAATGCCGCAGAATCGCTCGCTCGGCTCGGGGCCAAAGACGCCATTCAACCCTTGTTGGCACTGCGGGAAGATGAGAACACAATGGTGCAGGAAACGGTCGACGCCGTGTTGGTGAGTCTCGGCTGGAAACCTGAATCGCAATAACTTATTTCAAAGAGGAATGCTACCCATGGCGGACGAAGCTCCAAAGCTGATTCAGATTGCTCCGAAAGGTGGAGAGAAAAAAGACGGCTTCAATCTTGTGACGGAACGGGTTGTCGCGGTCAACCCAGAGAGCAGACAGCTCGAGGTCGAGCTCCTGGCCTACGACGGCAAGACCGTCGTCCTCGACGTGGCTGAGGAGGCCCTGGAAGATCTCAAGAAACTCAAGGCGGGTGATGGAGCAACCATCCGTGTTGTGGAGGAAGGTGGGAAGCGCGTTGCCACCAGCTTCAGGATTCGGGCGAAAGATCCGAACACCGCCAAGGCCGACGCGATGCTGCTCGATCTCAAAGATTCGCACTGGTTGAACCGCAAGTACGCGGCAGAGGTGTTGGGCGAGTTGAAAGACCCCCGCGCCGTCGATCCATTGGTGGCGGCACTGAACGACGAGGTTGGTGATGTTCGGCAAAGAGCCTATGATTCCTTGATCAAGTTAGGTGGCCCGTCTGTCCCGTCACTGATTCCGTTACTGGTCTCCGAAGAAGACGAGATTCGTCAATCGGCAACCGAGATACTTCGAAAGATCGGCAAACCGGCCGTCGAACCGATGGCCACTGCGTTGACCGACGCCGACGACCGGCTGAAAACACGAATCATGAAGGTCTTGGATCGGATGGGGTATAAGCCAAAAACCAAGGAGCAGGTCAAGACCGAGCTACCACGGCTCACGTAGCCTTCCAAAGATCATTCGTATGGTTTACGGTCTCTTGCTTGGTCGACCGACCGATATATAGTGGAATCCGTAATTCACAACTCGATCTGGATCGTAGACGTTGCGCAAGTCGATCAAGATGGG
>CAZAKX010000198.1:0-5009 GCA_964485915.1 uncultured Nitrospira sp.
GGCTTCCAAGGAACGGAGGCCCAAAAACATCTCCCGATCGTCGCAAAGAAACTCATCGGCACGACCTTCGGTCGCTGAAGCTCATCCGTTTAAAATTCATCGTAAACTTGGCACAGTCGGCAATGAGACGACTCGTCTGACGCACAGAACGGGGTGTGAACTCACCGTCTCAAAATGTAACCCCGCACTTCTCTTCGAACTGTTGGTTGTACCGGTGCGGTGGGCCAATTGATTTCGGGTGTGTGATGACGCACAAAACAAGACTCAACCCCATCTTCTGCTCTTCTTGCTAGTCAAGATGGGAGAAAATGGGAATTCCGTAGGGGAGATTGGAGAGCATGAACTTATATATAAAAAATTCAGCCCCTGCTGGGTAAGATTTTCAAATGGCTTGATAGGCCCCGTCAAGAGAGTTTTTTTAAAATCTGAGGAGACAATTACTCGTAGAGCCACACGGAAGCCTGGATTGCACAAATGACAGCAGCACCAGTGAGGACGAGTTCAAGCATGATCGCTGTGTGTACCATCATCCATGGATAGTGTCAATGAGCGGTTGCCCTCTCCTCCACAGTGTCAAGTTGACCAACCCCGGGTATCCTTGCGTCTTGTTATTTCTCATGGTACAGCTTCTTCCTAATCCACTGAGGATGACGAATATGGGATGGCGAATTCGAATAGTACTTAGTGTCTGTATTGCTTGCGCAGGATGCGCCCCCAAGGGCATAGTACACCCAGGAGGCGAAGACAATTATGGTTGCAAAGAACCACCACCGGACACTTTTACATCAGCAGGTGTAGACGCTCGTTTTGCTGAATCCATGTTTGGGAAAGTTGTCACTGGCAGTGTTGACTTTAAGACCCATCCTTCAGTCGTGACCCTGGC
Source organism: uncultured Nitrospira sp. (assembly GCA_964485915.1). Classification (GTDB taxonomy): domain Bacteria; phylum Nitrospirota; class Nitrospiria; order Nitrospirales; family Nitrospiraceae; genus Nitrospira_D. The sequence continues at coordinate 884 of CAZAKX010000198.1, forward strand.
AAGCCAAGCCGTCAGAGATGCACGAATCTCTAACTTTCTTCAGTGCCTTGCGCTTAAGCGGGATGGATTCACACCCGCACAAGTCATATACCAACAAAAAACGACTGCTTTTCTCTCGACGAACCCTACTGCAGAAGAATTCATGAAGTGGCAGCAACATGAACCGTTCCCTGTGGGTTCTGATGAACAGGTCAAAGTTCTTGAACGAGAAGTAGATAAGCTGCGTGAGCAAGTCACAAAGTCTGATCAGGACCTACGTACCCTACAGGAACAGGTAAAAGAGCGAAAGCTCACTACATCGCAACGGGCAAGAGTCATTGAAGCACTCTCCAAAGGGGAGAAAGGTGAGATAGACGTGGCTTATGTCAGCGGAAATTCTGAGTCTGAGCATTTTGCCTATGATATTGCGCTAGCGCTACAGGACAGTGGGTGGAAGGTAGCACATATGAGCTCAGTGGTGTCTATAGGCAGTACACCAGTTGGGTTACTCGCCGTTGTGAGAGATCTGCAAATGCCAAGTGTTCAGGCTCTACTTTCTGCCTTGTTGCAGATTGACCGAAACATAAAGTTAAAAATAAACCCGAAGCTACCCGTTCCTATATCTCTCCATGTTGGCAATAAACCATAAATAAACACACTTGGAAGCGCGTAGTTTATTGAAACCATTCCCGCTCTAGCCACATCACTGAGGCTCTTGGTCATTGCAATACAAAAAATTGGGGGTCTTGTTTCGTGCATCATTCTTATTACCAAGTTTAATCGATGCACCGGAATTTTCAATAGCGCAAGCACACGCCGCACCAAGCTGAACTCACGCCTCACATTCCTACATATTCCTCGAGCACAATGGCCTGCAGTCCGCTCATAGAGCAATTCTACCGGCTTCCGTCACGGACGCAATGAGAATGTCTTTTCGACTGGATTGACCTTTCTCGGTCTACGCTGTTCTGCACCTTCAGGTCACACTCCCTTCGAATTGCCAAACAGCAGCGTTATCCTCGATCGAGGAAGTTTTATTAACCATCTCTACAAAATAAAAAGGCCCGCCTGGGAGGCGGGCCTTCATTGTGCGAATCCTCTGCGGAGCGACTTACGCCACCTTGACTTCGATGGCCTTCGGTTTCGCCTTCTCCGACTTCGGCAGATGGAGATTGAGGACTCCATCCTTGAACTCGGCCTTCACCTTGTCATCGTCAATCACATCAGGTAAGGAGAAGGTCCGGACGAAGCTGCCATACGATCGCTCGATCCGATGATACTTCTTCCCCTTCTCTTCTTTCTCGTGCTTGCGCTCTCCCTGAATCGTGAGGACCCCATCTTCCAATGTGACTTTCACATCCTCTTTCTTGACATCAGGGATTTCAGCCTTGATCTGATATTCCCCTTCCGTTTCACTGATATCGACGGAGGGCGTCCAATCCGCAACAATCATGGTCTCCTTGCCGTTGGACGACCGTGTCGCCGGACGCGCAAACATGCGATTCAACCGATCTGAGACTTCTTCCAACTCCCGAAACGGATCCCATCGTACCAGTGCCATGGTAACCTCCTTCTGGGTTTGCTATTGAATTGTCAGGTTATCGCTACTGGCGCTGCGTCGACTCAACTGCCTGAATGGTAGATAAACCTGACCAAGAGGAAGTCAAGGGCCTGGGAAGGTCGCGATAAATACAGGTGTTAGCGTTGGGCGATGGGCACGTAGGGACGATTGTGCTCGCCGGAGTAGATTTGGTCGGGACGAAACAGCTTATTTTCCCGCAGCTGTTCCAGCCAATGGGCGAGCCAGCCCGAGACTCTGGACATCGCAAAGAGCGGAGTAAAGAGGTCTACGCTGATGCCCATTTTGTCGTAGATGATGCCTGAATAAAAATCCACGTTCGGATAGATACCTTTGCTGTTCAAGGATTCTCCGGCCGCAGCTTCCACTTCCAAGGCCACTTCATACAGCGGCGAGCTCCCCGATTCGGCAAACAGCCGGCGACAGAGTTGCTGCAGCACCGTCGCACGAGGATCTTTGACTTTATAGACACGGTGACCGAATCCCATCAGCTTTTTCTTGTTTTCCATGGCGCGCGTGACATACGCCCTCGCCTTGTCGGCAGTGCCGATCTCTCTGAGCATCACCACCACTTCCTCGTTCGCTCCTCCGTGCAAGGGACCTTTCAAGGCGCCGATAGAAGACGCGACGACGGTATAGGGATCAGCCAGAGTGGACGCGGTCACCAATCCGGTAAACGTAGAGGCGTTCATCGTATGCTCGGCATGAAGAATAAGGCAGTCGTCGAAAATGTCGGCCCACAAGGACGGAGCCACAGACTCCGTGAGCATATATAAGAAGTTTTCGCTGAAGCCGAGATCGTCGCGTGGGGGGATGGGATCGTCACCGTGCCGCAGTCTCGCCCAGGCAGCCACGATTGTCGGCAATTTGGCAACGAGCCGCACCGCGCTCCAATAGTTATTCTCCACGTTCTTGACGTTGCGGCCTGGATAGAACATCCCGAGCGCCGCCACCGCGGCCTGGAGGGCATCCATGGGGTGACCTTGTTCCGGCAAACTTTTGAGTAAATCGACGATGCGGAACTTGATGCGACGATGATGGGTGACATCCTCGTTCCATTGTTGAAACTCGGTGGCCGACGGAAGGTGCCCAAAGAGAAGAAGATACGCTGTTTCCAGGTACGAGGATTCGGCGCACAGCGTCTCGACTCGAATCCCACGATACTCAAGAATCCCGCTCTGTCCGTCCACATCACTGATCGATGACGCAGCGGCTGGAACACCGGCTAACCCCGGCATAAAGTCATGCGGCATAACCCACCATCAATTGGAGATAAGGTTGTACGTTGAAGCGTGCCATTACCCTATCATAGCTCCGTGTTATTCTTGCAATGGAATATCGTGGTTGGCATACTGACCCCACCTAATCTGCAACAGCCATCAGGGCATGTCGAATCAAGAGCGAGGCATGTGGATACGACGAGGAGCCATCATCGGCTGTCTGCTCCTTCTCGTAATGGAATTCCTCAGGCCGCCTTGTGTCATGGCGGACGATGTGGTTGTGGCCTTTGCGGTGGTCAGCGAAGCTCCCAAGGATACGGCACGAGTGCCCGCCAAAATCGCCATCGAAGGGACAGTCTCCGAGATGAGATTGCTGGCATCGGAACAGATTCTCTCCAACCTGATTTGGAAGAAACTGGAGATCTGTCACGCGCTCAAGCTGGAAGGGCACAAGTCTGCGGACGGATTTCACGTCCTGTCGGTTCGGGCCATTGATGCGGCCATGCTGCCGATGGTGTTGCAGGGATTTGCAGGGGATTGCCTGCTGCGAAAGGCCTTGGAGATCGCGCCGTTCGTCGATTGAGACGCGAGGCCTTGTCGATCAGAGCATGCAGTCTGGGCAACGATCAGGCTCCTGGTCTGCATCACTTTCATCCATCGTCAACGGAAAGAAGACTTCGCAAGATCGGCAGGGTCGGATCTCAAAGTAAGGAACACCGTGCTCATCGATATCCGTAGGAAGGAGAAGCTCGCGTGGATCGTACCCAACGAGCCCTCCGTCATTGAACTTCACGACAGCAAGTCGGTCGTTAAAGGCTTCGAAGACCGCTTCCTGCCCTTTACGCGTAAGGACATGGCCGAGCACAAAAACCGGCTGCCCCTTACGTTTGATACGAAGGTCCTTGAGAGTCCGCTGCGAAGCGGTGGTGCAGGCAAATTGACCGGCTGAGCTGGTTCCGACCCACGGCATGGACAATCCTATGGCACAATGGTTACTGTTCGGGATCTCATCATAGACTGAAAATAATCGTCAAGACGCGTTCTTTCACCAAGGAGTCACTATGGCGGATATCATGATCTATCACAAACCAACCTGTACGACATGTCGGCAAGCAGTCCAGCTGCTCAAAGACAGCGGCCAATCCTTTACGGCGATCAACTATTACGAACGCTCATTCACCAAGGCACAGCTCAAAGCTCTTCTGAAAAAGGCCGGCTTGTCCCCTCGAGACGTGCTCCGGACAAAAGAAGGGATCTACCAGGAGCTGGGTTTAGGGAAAAAACAACTCTCCGATGACGAGCTCCTCGATCTGATGGTCCAGCACCCGGACCTGATTCAACGGCCGAT
>CAZAKX010000199.1:0-4880 GCA_964485915.1 uncultured Nitrospira sp.
CAAGACCTCCATCAAGATAGACCGCCGCAATGACAGCCTCCAACGCATCGGCAAGCAACGAGGCTTTCTCCCGCCCTTTCGAAAGCTCTTCGCCACGACCAAGTCTCAGTCGAGCCCCAAGATCCAGCCGCCTAGCTGCATTGGCTAATGGAGCTTCACTCACCAGCTTAGCTTTGAGCTGCGAGAGAGCCCCTTCGCTTAACTCAGCGTATCGGTTCGCAAGATAATCGCTGATAATGAGGGACAACACAGCGTCCCCCAGAAATTCAAGCCGTTCATTATGGGTTTGGCCAGAAGCTCGTCGTTCATTCACATATGACTTGTGCGTCAAAGCTTCTTGCAAGAAACCTGAGTTCGAAAATTGATAATGTGATATGGCAGGAAGAGAATCGGCTGAAGAACCCGGTTTCATTCTGACACGCGCACTACGTATCCAGCCTCTTGAAGATCAAACAGGCATTGACCCCGCCGAATCCGAAGGAGTTCGACAACGCCATCTGGATGGCAGCAGGCCGCGCCTTATTGGGGACATAATCGAGATCACAGGCCGGGTCAGGATTATCGAGATTAATCGTAGGCGGAAGAATCCCGTGATATAACGCCAGCGTGGTGAATACGGCTTCAATCCCACCCGCTGCCCCAAGCAAATGCCCGGTCATAGATTTGGTTGAACTGACAGGAATACGAGCGGCTTGCTCACCGAACACCTGCTTGATTGCGCGCGTCTCAATCGCATCGGCCATCGTGGAGGTACCATGCGCATTAATATAGCCGATCTGATCGCGTTGAACACCGGCATCTTTGAGCGCCAATTCCATGCAACGGACAGCCCCTTCACCTTCCTCCGGTGGGGCTGTAATGTGGTAGGCGTCGCTGTTCATCCCGTAGCCGATGATCTCGCCATAGATTCTGACCCCACGCTGAAGGGCGTGAGTGAGCTCTTCAATCACCACCACACCAGCCCCTTCACCTAATACAAATCCATCTCGATCCTTGTCGAATGGGCGGCTGGCTTTCGTCGGCTCGTCGTTCCGAAACGACAAGGCCTTGGCCGATGCGAATCCTGCGACGCCAAGCGGCGTCACCGCTGCTTCAGCACCTCCCGCGATCATGACATCGGCATCACCTCGCTGAATCAGGCGGTAGGCATCCCCAATGCAATGGTTCCCCGTGGCACAGGCCGTCACGGCACAGGAGTTCGGACCTTTGGCGCCGATCCGAATCGCCACTTGCCCGGAGGCAAGGTTGATAATGGTCATGGGAATGAAAAACGGTGAGACTCGTCCGGGCCCCTTGTCCCTGAGTACATCATGATAATGCTCGATCGACCCTAGCCCGCCGATCCCGGAACCGATGTAGACCCCCACCTTGGTGGCTTCCTCCGGCTTGACTTTTAAACCGGCATCATCCACAGCCAACTGGGCAGCTCCCACGGCATAGTGGATGAACGTATCCATCTTCTTAATTTCTTTCTTTTCGATGAATCGAGCCGGATCAAAATCCTTGACCTCCCCCGCAATCTGGGCGTCGTACCCCGTTGGATCAAACCTGGTGATTCGGGCGATCCCGGACTCACCTGCGCAGATTGCCTTCCAGGTCTTCTCAACACCCGTACCCAATGGAGTCACCAGCCCAAGACCGGTGATCACAACACGTCGGCCGGCCGGATTGGACGATTCTAACGGCATACTTAGGACTTTTCCTTGATGTAGTCCAGCGCTTTCCCGACAGTCAAAATCTTCTCGGCATCCTCATCGGGAATTTCAATTGAGAATTCTTCCTCAAGCGCCATCACGAGCTCGACGGTATCGAGCGAATCAGCGCCAAGATCTTCGACGAAGGAGGCCTCCGGCGTCACTTCATCCTCTTCCACACCGAGCTGCTCAGCAATAATCTTCTTGACTCGCTCTTCGACAGTTGCCATCGCTATGACTACCTCCTTCCCCAGTATGACTCCCTCTGCGCCGCCCCATGGGGATCTGTGACGGCCGTGTGCCCAAACAATTTATCCCTAGACCATCAACATCCCACCGTTCACATGCAGGACATGACCGGTAATGTACGCCGCCTCCTCGGACACGAGGAACCGCACGGCTGCAGCCACATCTCCCGGCGTCCCCAACCGACCCAACGGAATTTGTTTCAGCAATGTGTCCTTCACATCAGTGGGAAGGCCGTGGGTCATGGCCGTATCGATAAAACCGGGCGCCACCGCATTCACCGTGACATTGCGACTGGCATATTCCCGCCCGACCGTCTTTGTAAACCCGATGACGGCGGCTTTCGACGCGGAGTAATTCGCCTGGCCGGCATTCCCGATGACCCCGACGATCGAAGCAATATTCACAATGCGGCCATATCGTTGCTTGGTCATCGGCTGCAACACGGCCTTCGTGCAATTAAAGGTGCCGTTGAGGTTGATCTGAAGCACCAGATTCCAATCTTCCTCTTTCATCCGCAAGAGCAGCCCATCACGGGTAATCCCGGCATTGTTGACCAGGATGTCGATTTTCCCCCAAGCCTTGATCACCTGCTCAGCCATCGCCTTGGTATCGTTGGTATCCGCAACGTTGACCTTCAGGTTCAGGGCCCTTCTTCCGAGCTTCTCGATGGCTCCGACCGTATCCAAAGAGCGCTCAGGATCGAGATCGACCACGGCAATATCGGCACCAGCTTGAGCGAGGTTTTCGGCAATGGCCCGACCGATACCTTGGGCAGCGCCGGTGACAATCGCAGTTTTTCCTTGTAGTGACATGAGAAACCTTTCAGGCGATACGTTAACAGGCCAACGGGGAGTTCGTCACCTGGTTTTCCTTGTGAGGTCGATCAGAGCTCAGCTGACCGCCGTGAGCGTTGCATCCAGTGACGTTGGGTCGTTGACATTCAACAATCTTGCATCCGGGAGGATTCGCTTAATCAATCCGGTTAACACGGTCCCCGGACCGATCTCAACGAACGTCGTGACACCCATCGCCCCCATGGTGCGCACAGTATCCTCCCACAATACAGAAGACGGCAACTGGCGAATCAGCGACGCCTGAATCTCGGTTGCACGGCTGATCGACTTCGCTTCCGCATTATTCACGAGCGGTGAGCGGAGGTCCGACCACCGAACCTCGACCAATTCCTTCGCCAACCGATCAGCGGCCTGTTTCATCAACGGAGTATGGACCGGCACACTCACCGGGAGAGGGATGGCTTTCTTACAACCTTGCGCTTTCGCTAATTCGATCGCCCGTTCTACCGCTGCCTTTTCACCGGCAATGACGATCTGCCCCGGTGAGTTAAAATTGGCCGCCGCAACAACCCCGACAGGTGACGCAAGACGACAGACGTCTTTGACAGACTCAGCAGTCATACCCAGCAACGCCGCCACCAGACCAGTACCTGGGGCCACGGCCTCAGACATATACCGTCCTCGCTTTTGAACCAGACCGACCGCATCTCGAAATCCAAGCCCGCCCGCCGCAACCAACGCCGAGTACTCGCCTAAACTATGGCCAGCCACCGCAACCGGCTTAAGTCCAACCGGCTCCAAAAGTTTGAATGCCGCCATGCTACTGACCAGTAAGGCCGGCTGGGTGAATTCCGTGAGATTGAGCCGTTCCGGAGGTCCGGTAAAACACAATGCCGCGACATCATATCCCAAAACTGAGGATGCCTCATCATAGACGGATTTCACCGAGGGATGCGCGTCATAGAGCAACTTCCCCATTCCAACCGATTGAGACCCCTGTCCTGGGAAAACAAACCCGATTCCTTGAGCCATGGGGGGTTAGATATCTTAGAAATACCGTGCAAAGTCAACGGGAAAAGTTTTCACCTGTCACCTGCTTCTTACACCCGGGAGGTCTTGCTCCTTCACCGAACGGTCGCCTACCATCGGATCATCGCAGAGGCCCACGTCAATCCCGCCCCAAACGCCCCGAGCATCACTAACGAACCGTCCTTGATACGCCCCTCGCCAACCGCTTCATCCAGAGCGATCGGAATGGATGCAGCTGACGTATTCCCATAACGGTCGAGATTCAAGAGCACTTTTTCGATCGGAATACCGAGCCGTTCCATCACAGCCCTGAGTATCCGCACATTGGCTTGATGCGGGACATACAGATCGAGATCCTCCACCCGGAAATGATTGGCTGACAGTGTCGTGCGCGCAATTTCTTCCAACGTGCGTACCGCGACTTTGAAAGTCTCGTTGCCTTTCATCTTGATATTGTGCAGACGCTCCGTGATCACTTTTTCGGACGGTGGAGTCCGTGAGCCTCCTCCCGGCACCATGATCAATTCGCAGAGAGTTCCGTCGGAACGAAGATCCGTGGAAAGAATCCCTCGCTCTCCATCGCTCGCACTGAGGACCACCGCTCCTGCTCCATCTCCGAATAACACACAGGTATTCCGGTCGGTCCAATCCGTAATGGCGGACATCACTTCGGATCCGATCACGAGGACGTGACGCATCCCTGTCTTGATGTAGGCGTCCGCCACGGACAACGCATAGACAAACCCACAGCAGGCCGCGGAAAGGTCACACGCCCCTGCTTTCGTCGCGCCAAGTTGATGTTGCACAAGGCACGCGGTTGCCGGAAGAGGGAAATCGCCCGTGCATGTCGCGACCAGAATCATGTCGAGATCGGCCGCCGCCACACCGGCCGCTGTGAGCGCTCGTCTCCCGGCTTGAACTGCCAAGTCCGAGCACGCTTCTCCGGTCGCGGCAATTCGACGCTCTCGGATCCCAGTCCGCTCTCGGATCCACTCATCGGATGTGGCGACCATGCGCTCAAGATCCGCATTGGTCAACACTCTCGTAGGAGCATAGGAACCGGTTCCGGCAATGCGCGCCTTCATGTCTCGAGTTCCACCGGTGGCTGGGAGTG
>CAZAKX010000200.1:0-4869 GCA_964485915.1 uncultured Nitrospira sp.
TTCCTTGAAGTCGAGACCCCTATGATGCATCCGATTCCCGGAGGCGCCGCCGCCAAACCGTTCGTCACGCACCACAATGCGCTCGGCGTCGATCTCTATCTGCGTATCGCCCCGGAACTCTATCTGAAACGGCTGATCGTCGGTGGATTTCCACGAGTGTTCGAGATCAATCGGAACTTTCGAAATGAAGGTATCTCGACGATCCACAATCCCGAATTCACGATGCTGGAGTTCTACGTGTCGTACGCGGATTATCAGGACCTGATTGCGCTCACTGAAGAGCTGGTCTCCAGCCTCGCCCAACAGATACTCGGCAAGACGGTCATTCCCTACCAAGGGAAAGAGATTGTGCTCACACCTCCATGGCGACGATGGTCTTATCACCAAGCTATTCTTGAGGTGAACAGCCTCGATCCATCCGTGCTGCACGATCGAGAGAAAGCACTGGCGGCCGCCAAACGACTGAATGTTCCCGTAGATCCTAAGGCATCCTTGTTCACCATCGTCAATGAGATCTTCGAAGAAACAGTCGAACCGAATTTGCAGCAACCGACGTTTATTACCGATTACCCGATCGATATTTCTCCGCTTGCCAGACGAAAGGATTCAGACGCCACCCTGACTGACCGGTTCGAGCTTTATATCGCCGGGAGGGAAATCGCCAACGCCTTTTCCGAGTTGAACGATCCGTTGGACCAGCGTGAACGGTTTGACGGTCAGGCCGCTCAGCGTGAGGCGGGAGACGATGAAGCGCATCTCGTTGATGAGGATTTTCTTCGCGCCCTGGAGTACGGAATGCCGCCGACCGCCGGAGAAGGGATCGGCATCGACCGATTGATCATGCTGTTCACCGATCAGGCCTCTATCCGCGATGTGGTCCTCTTCCCGCAATTAAGGCCGGAGAAACCATAACGTGGCCCTCCCTTATGAAATTTTCGTCGGGCTCCGCTACTTGCGCGCCAAACGTCGCAACCGAACGATCTCGTTGAACACCTTCGTGTCGATCGCCGGCATCACGCTGGGCGTCGCAGCACTCATCGGCACAGTCGGGATTATGACCGGCTTCCGGGAAGATATTCAGAGCAAGATTCTCGGCACGACAGCCCATATCATCGTCCAAGAACGCATGAAAGAGAACATGACCGACTACGACAGTCTGGCCGACAAGATCCAGACCCTACCCGATGTCGTGGCCGCGACACCCTTTGTGCTCCGCCAAGTCCTCCTGACCACTCAATCGGGCGTGCAGGGAATCGTCCTCCGTGGGATCGACCCGAACCGCGAAGCCAACGTCACCGAGCTCTCAAAAAACATTACGTCCGGCCAATTGCTCGATCTGCTCACACCCGTGAAAGTCACCCAAGCACCAGACGACGACCCTGAAGGCCGTCCCCGCGTCGTCGAGAAGCCTGGCATTATTCTTGGTAAAGAGCTGGCCCTTCGGCTGGGCGTATTTGTCGGCGATACGGTCAACGTGGTCTCGCCTGTCGGTCCGATCAGCGCGATGGGGATGGTGCCTAAGATCCGCACCTTCGCGATCGTCGCGCTCTTCCATTCCGGCATGTACGAGTACGACTCGTCGCTGGCCTATATCGAGCTCGGTGAAGCCCAAAAATTTTTCAACATGAATGGGAGCGTATCCGGGATCGAGGTCAAGGTGACTGAGGTCTTCCAAGCCGCAGAGACCGCGCGTCGCATCGAACAGGAGCTGGGATTCAGCCACGGAGCCAGAGATTGGATGCAGATGAACCGGAATCTCTTTTCGGCGCTCAAGCTGGAGAAGACGATGATGTTTCTCCTGCTCGTTTTGATTACGATCGTGGCCTCGTTCAACATCGTCAGCACCCTGACCATGATCGTCACGGAGAAGCAGAAGGAAATCGCGATCCTCAAGGCCATGGGCGCGACTAAAAAAAGCATTCGGCGCATCTTCATGCTGAATGGGTTGATCATAGGATTTGCCGGCACCGGTATCGGCATCCCATTGGGCTATACCTTTCTCTGGCTGATCCAAACGTTTTGGACGTTCGATCCGTCCGTGTACTACATCTCAACCATCCCGGTTCACGTCCTGGCTGAAGACGTCTTGCTCGTGGCAGGCTCTGCCATTCTGATTAGTTTTGTGGCAACAGTGTATCCGGCCAATCAGGCGGCGAAGCTGGAACCGGTCGCGGCGTTACGTTATGAGTAGACCCGCAGGACGGAGAATTGAGGGCCGAGGACTGAGTGGCAATTCCCATCCCAATATTCCAAGTCTCAGTCACTGAATATGATTAAAGCGATCAATCTCCACAAATCGTTTTCGATGGGATCCCATGAGCTGCCCGTTCTCAAGGGAATCAATCTTGAAATTCAGCGCGGCGAGGTGGTGGCCATTGTGGGGGCCTCCGGGGCAGGCAAGAGCACCCTCCTCCATATTATTGGGACCCTTGATAAACCCAGCAGCGGCACCGTGACGTTCGATGGACAAGACCTGTTTCGCATGACGGACGCTCAACAAGCGGAGTTCCGCAATCGACGGATCGGGTTCGTGTTTCAGTTTCATCATTTGCTCGCCGAGTTCACCGCGCTGGAAAATGCTTGCATGCCGGCGCTCGTGCAACGCCGAGAGCCAGCCTCGGTCAAAGCCGACGCTACGACGCTTCTCACGGAGGTCGGATTAGGGCATCGCCTCCACCACAAGCCCGGCGAACTCTCTGGAGGCGAACAACAACGGGTCGCTATGGCTCGCGCGTTGATGCAGAACCCGGACCTCGTCTTGGCCGACGAGCCGACCGGCAATCTCGATACCGCTAGCGGGGAAGGGCTGTTCGGACTGATGCGCACCTTGAACAAAACGCGCGGAACCACGTTCGTGATCGTGACGCATAACGATAAACTCTCCGCCCAATCCGACCGCATCATTCACATGCAGGACGGACAGATCGCCTGAGTGCATCGTACGTCCCTATCACCACCCTTTTCCTCATCGGTTCCTCACATGTGCCGGAAGTGCTTGTCGTCTCCGTTCGCGTACTCTGTCGTCGTGGAGTCATTTGGAACGGCCGCAATCCTTGACGAACAACCGTTCCTTCTCTAGACTCGCTAAATCAGTTCTGGCCAAGGATTTGAGATGCGCTGGTCGCCATCAGTTCGCATAGCCGTTTTGCTGGCTACCTCAGCGCTGCCGCCTCAGGTATCAGCGGCAGAGTTTGTCATCTCCGGCCCTCGTGCCATGGGTATGGGAGGAGCCGGCGTCGCCGTCACAACCAATGCCCTCGCAACCTATTGGAATCCAGCCGGATTGGCCATGACCCAGACCGTGGATATCCGCGCCCAGGGAGGAGGCCTGGCGATCGATCGCCTCGGCTTTGGCGATGCGCTCAACGATCTAGAGAAGTTCAACACCAGCGACACCTCTCCGACCAATCTTGTGAGGGCTCAGGAGATCGCCGATCGCATCAATCACCCGGGGGCAGCCGTCTCGGTTAATGGATCCGCCGGGCTGTATGTCAAAGGGCACTTCGGCGAACATGCATTCGGATTCAATGTCTCAGATGTCGCGACCGGAGGGGGATTTGTCTCAACGCCCGTGCAAGCAACCCAACCTGGAGGAGTCGGCACCCCTATCACCGTCGCGGGCCAGATGGCGCTGCGTGGGCTTGAGGCCAGACAATTGGCGTTTTCCTATGCCTATGCCTTTTCCGATAAAACGTTTGCCATCGGAATGACTGCGAAGGTTATTCAAGGCGCGTCCTACAATGGTACGACCGACCTGCAAAGCGGAAGCGGCGTCAGCACGACCGACCACTTCGGCAAGCCGACCATCTCCACAACTTACGGCATTGATATCGGAGCCATCTATCGCCCCTCATCGTTGATCAGGTTTGGGATCGTCGCGAAGGATATCAATACGCCGACGTTCGATGCGGATGGCGGAGGGGAGATCAAACTCGATCCGCAAGTTCGAGGTGGCGTCGCGATTAACCCCTACTCATCGTTGACACTCACAGCCGATGTCGATGTCACCTCGAACAAAACCTTTGTGCCCGGCGTGAAGAGTCAGCTCTTGAGCTTGGGACTCGAGCAAACGATCTTGTCCGAATTTCTGTCGTTCAGAATCGGAACATTCAAGAACATGCAGGACGCATCCGGCCCCTTCATACCCACTGCAGGGTTGGGCGTACGGTGGTTTATGTTTCGCGCCGATGCCGGGGGAGGATATGACTTCCGAGAAAAAGGTGCCTTAGTTTCTGCTTCCATTTCTTTCACTTTCTGATGGTATACTAGGCTTATGTTGACTCGATCATGCGCGCAATTCGTATCTGTCCTCGGCCTTGTTCTGGTCCTGAGTGGCTGTGGCGGCTTACAGGAAGTGTGGGAAGGCCCAGGGGCCAGGGTGTTCCGACCGCAGAGCATCGCCGTGTTGCCACCGATGTCGAGTCAATACGACAGCGCCCGAGAAGACATTCAAGAAGTATTGGCCGTCGCACTCAATCGGCAGGGACGCATCGAACGAGTCGTCACGCCGGAAAACGTCACCGATATTTTTCAGGCCTCAAAGGAGGCGTTCGACTCTCTCGTGTTCTATTTCTCCCGTCTTGAGATGACCGGTCAATCCGACAAAGACTCAGCCGTCAAGCTTGGAAAGTCGCTCAACGTCGATTCCTTTCTCGTCGTCAGGGTCAATTCGTGGGAATACGTGCGGAAGGAGGGCGATAACGTCGGGCGCGTCGGATTGAGCCTGCGCCTGATCGATGCTGCAACCGGGACCACAGTCTGGAAAGCACGCCATGAACGATCCAGCAGCTACATGTTCGTCAAGCCAAGCCTCAAAGAAATCGCCAAAGACCTGGCCGACGAGATGATCAAGTACATGCCTCCGCAAGC
>CAZAKX010000201.1:0-4860 GCA_964485915.1 uncultured Nitrospira sp.
GGGCGTCAGCTTATCGCGACGCCGAGGGCGCCGCGAGAGCGTTTGGCGCAGCTTAACTCCGTCCGTTAGGCGGCGATCCGGCCAACAACTAATCAAGACACTTGGAAACCTATTCTGTGAAACGCAATAAACGGATTGGCTCATGGAGTTGTCTCATCCTCGCTGTGATGATGTATGGATGTGACACATCCATGCCCCCCCAGGTGGTTGGTAGTCTGGAGGGAACCATTTCCTACCAGCATGGAAACACCGTAGGTCGCTTGGATGGTGCGAGCGTCAGGATCGGGGATCACTGGGCTGATTGGGTTGAGACTGGATACTTTAGATTTCCATATCTTCCTTGCGGTCGCGATACCCTGAAGGTTCATCATCCGACCCTCGGAGACATCGATACGCTGATTTGGCATTGCGAGTCTACAAAAGTAGAGATATCGTATCAGGTATTCGCCCTGGGGGGAGGAATCTACCGTAACCTTGCTCCGCATGAACCGCTCCGCAGTGATACTCTGGCCGAATACCTCAGGGTCCGGAAACCATTATCCTCTAACGCCATCATCGATGGAGGCATCTACACCTTCTCGACCAACAATTACGCAGACTGCAACCTGCCAACTCACTATTTGTTCCCCGCGGGGGATCATCGAATCCAGATCAATGCCGCCGACACCTATCCGCTCGACACCATATTTAGGATTAGTCGTGATGGCACATGTGATGAGGACGGGTACAATTTTACTTTGACTCCTATACCATCCTCATGGGATTCACAATTTGTTTACCCACTTGAGATTGGGACAACCAGTACGTACAGATATTCATTCTCCTCCTCCACTATCATGGCATCCTTTTGGACCACAGAGAGACACGGGGATCATCTCTGGACTGTCATGGGGATGAGTGTAGCGAATCAAGATAGTATTTATCACTGCCGAGCCACTCAACACGATACTGTGCGCTACAGATCGGGTAATCCCGACACGGTGTTCGTAGACACAACTTGGGTCGAAACGGCCACCGTTGATTTCGATATTACTCTTCGCCCAGATAGCATATTATCGGAATGGCCATCCCGATTCGGGAGCGCCGGCATCCTGCATATTATTCCCCGATACTATTCCGGATTGTCTGACAGCATCAGCATTGACGGCTATTCGGTATCGAAAGCGATCTATGAGATCCGCGCCGGCTTGAGATCGTTCAATTATTCAGCGGGTGGACACAATGTTGGGAGAGAGTTACTCCTGTTAACGAATGTTAGCAGATAGATCGGGTCGACCATCTCGGCATCGCCGCCTAACAAATCGCTCAAGCTGATGCCAAACCGCGGGCGACCAATAAATGAGGATTGGATGCATTCCAGTGGCAGTTCAATAAATCAACAGTCGTCGCGTCCCATTGGCCCGCGAGAGCGTTTGGCGCAGCTTAGCTCCGTCCGTTAGCCGGTGCAGATTATTATCCCAAAAAAGAGTACCTTTATTATTATGGCCAGAGTAAAGATAAAGTCTGAAGAAGTAGCGCTCCTGTGCAGAAAATACCATGTCCATTCATTGAACATGTTTGGTTCTACGGTTAGGGGTGAGGATCGTCCTGAGAGTGACCTGGATCTGCTCGTTACATTTTCACTACCCGTTACTTTACTACAATTAGTAGCCTTCGAACGGGAGCTTTCAACATTGCTTGACCGGAAGGTTGACCTTGTTACCGAAGCCTCATTGAGTCCATATATTCGGCAACAAATTCTTCAGGAGCAACGACCAGTTTATGCCGCGTGACGAATCTGTCTATTTATTACATATTCGAGACGCGATCGAAAAGATCCAAGGGTACACCAGGGGGGTATCCGAGCAATCGTTCCATTCCAACACCTTAGTTCAAGATGCTGTAATCCGTCAAATCGAAGTCATCGGGGAAGCAAGCAAGCGTATTTCGGAGCCCACGAGGGCAAGTGCATCCGACATCCCCTGGCAGGACATTGCTGGGATGCGCAACAAGCTCATTCACGATTATTTCGGCGTCGATATTGAGAAGGTGTGGCTTACCGTTCAGGTTGATATTCCCGTTCTTAAGGAAAAAATCTCAAAGTTACTCGTAGGCCGGTAGCGGTTTTTCGAGGCACCGGCTAACAAGTCGTTCAAGCTGACAGGGCCGCTTGTCACGCGGCTTGCGGTGGTGTAAATGCCCAAGCAAGCCGCCCGCCAAACGCGGTGCGCCGCTGAACTCTACCGTTAGGCGGCTTATCAATCCACTGAGCGCCGAGAACGCGCGAGATCCATTCTGCAGTCAGTCTAGCCACCGCTTCGACAACGGAGTTTGAACCATGAACCACGACATCCCACTCACTCCTGTACGTGCCCACTTTCTCGGACGCTGGGTAGGACTGTTGTTCCTAGTCACCTACACAACGTCGATACCTGCGCTGCTGCTGTTTGGTCCCGTGCTGAACGACGCGCAGTACGTGACCGGGGCGGGTTCTGATATGCAGATCCAATTCGCCGCACTGCTCGAGTTCATCCTGATCGTGGCGAACCTCGGAAGTGCGGTCGTACTCTACCCGCTCCTGCGGCGCTCCTTCCCTGCCGGTGCGCTCGGCTTCGTCGCCGCCCGTATCACCGAGAGCGCCTTTATCGGCATCGGTATCCTCAGCTTGCTCAGCGTCGTGTCACTTCGTGCATCGGGAAGCGATGGCGCGGCACTTCCCATTGTTGCCGAGGCGTTCGTGGCAGTGAAGGACTGGAGCTTCCAGTTCGGGCCCGGCTTCGTCGTACCAATCGGCAACGGCATGCTGCTCGGGTGGATGATGTACCGATCCGGGATGGTGCCGCGGGGTCTTGCGATGTTCGGGCTCATTGGAGGTCCAGTCCTCTTTGCCGCCAGTGCCGGCATCCTTTTCGGCGTCCTCGACAAGAGCGATCCACTGTACGCCATAGCCGTGGCGCCGGAGTTCATCTGGGAACTGGCACTCGGTGTGTACCTGACCGCAACTGGCGGCCGGGTTGCCGGACTGGTCGACCATGACGCAGTTCCAGCGGCTGCTGAACTGAGGTAGCAGATGAGCATCACTCCACACAACGTGCTTGGCGCCATCGCGATCGGAGTGGGCGCCAGTGTCCTTATGGACGCATGGAATCTCTTCTTGAAACGAGCATTCGCCGTTTCGTCTCTCGAGTACTGCCTGCTCGGCCGCTGGTTTCTTCACCTGCCGGAAGGCACCTTCTTGCATTCGAGCATCGCCGCGGCACCGCCAAGACGTCGTGAATGCGCCGCGGGCTGGGTCGCCCATTACACGATCGGTGTCGTTCTCGCGATAGTGTTCCTCGCTCTAGCGCCCGCCGACTGGCTTGAGCGGCCAACCCTTCTGCATGCCCTCATATATGGCATCGGCACAGTGGTGTTTCCGCTCTTCGTCCTGCAGCCTTCCCTCGGTCTCGGGATCGCATCTTCAAAGACGCCCAGGCCTGCGCAGGCCAGGCTCAAAAGCTTTGTGACACATGTCGTTTTCGGAGTCGGGATGTATCTATGCGCTGAGGCCATGAGGTATCTACCGAGCGCCGCCTAACAACTGCATGAAGCTGATGCCTCGCCTTGTCACGGCCTTTGCCCTGTGAGATGACGCTTGCGCGTCAGGCTTGCCGAGCAAAGCCCGCGCCAAGCCGGTCACAGCTTATGAAGAACGTTAGGTTTGGACTCTAATCAGAATTAATACGGTAGAGATATTGGGAAAGAATTCACTCCCAGTCGTTGGGCTTCAGTCCTCAATGAGTAGTATTGACATCGGAGAAACACAATGACATATTCTCGTTCCAAGTCCACACCATCATCATAATGGTAGGAGTACACCATGTTAATACTCCGTCTTCTCGTGATCCTTCTCGTTCTTGTCGTCTTGCCATCAGTTTCGATCCAAGGTCAATCGCTTACAATACCCCTGATCGTATCCAACAATGGGTCTGATGCCGACACCCTCATTTTTGGTGTCCACAGTGAAGCGACTGCTTGTCTTGACACCACCCTAGGCGAGATGGAGCTTCCCCCCACGCCAGCATCAATCATCTTCGATGCCAGATTTGTGGATAGCTATTTTCCACCGCCTTGTTGTTGCCTAGGTACGGGATCAAAGGTCGATCTCCGGAGCGTGACCACTCCAACTCAGGTCGACACATACCTCGTACAGGCACAAGCCGGTTCGGGAGGTGGCCCATTAACCCTTTCATGGCCCGATCTCTCGAGCTCGTTCTCAGGATCGATAACTCTTATTGGTGATAACGGTCCCCCGATCGTTCCGATCGATATGAAGGCACAGTCGACGTGGTCCACTCCCGGCGGAGCGTCACATCTCCAAAGCTTCATCATCGCGGAATCTCCCATCGTAACCCCGGTGGGGCAGGATCGCGTGTTGCCTGAGGATTTTATCTTACACCAGAACTACCCCAATCCCTTCAATCCATCGACTAAGATCGAATACGGATTACCACACGCAGGGCGCGCAACACTGAAAGTGTTCGACTGCCTCGGTCGGGAGATCGTAACGCTTATCGATGCGATGCAGCCGGCCGGATGGCGCCTCGCAGAATTTAATCCGTCGAAGTTACCGGCAGGAGTGTACTATTACCGGCTGACCACAGACGAGGCATTCCTCGTAAGGAGAATGCTTCTCGTGAAGTAACGTTCTATCGTCGGTTAACACTCATCAGATCTCATTCGATCGATGCCTGATATTGATCTGAGAATTAATTGGGGGGAGTGGTGAGTCCAAACCTAACAAGTCGCTCAAGCTGACGCCAAACCGCGGCTGTTCAATAACCGGGCAATTAACGTCGGTCTGTCAGTGAGGGAAGTCGGGGTGAAATCCAGGCGTCAGCT
>CAZAKX010000202.1:0-4773 GCA_964485915.1 uncultured Nitrospira sp.
AGTGGGTTTTTTTGAGGGAGTCTCATCGTGAACATGCATTCATGACCCGAGGCTGCTGAATATGGTGGTCAAGCTGTTTGCCCTCATATTTTATCGTGCAGCAGTCCGTGTCTCCTCGGTCATGCCCCCATTTGGCTCTTGATCTCAAGGGACGCGATCCGTAAGATCGCGCCGACTCTCGGCTGTTGTAGGCCTGTATCTATATTCTTGAATGTGAGGTTACTGATGCGACGATTTCTCCTTGGCCTCCTACCACTGGTTCTGGCTGGGTGTCCGACCACGACGGCGATGATGGTTGGAGCTCCGGCCCTCCTGTTTAAATCCGAGTTCGATGAGCGGCGGACGGAAACCAAACAGCAGATCGAAAAGGGTCTGATCTC
The DNA here is from genome assembly GCA_964485915.1 of uncultured Nitrospira sp. Classification (GTDB taxonomy): domain Bacteria; phylum Nitrospirota; class Nitrospiria; order Nitrospirales; family Nitrospiraceae; genus Nitrospira_D. The sequence goes on from CAZAKX010000202.1 coordinate 381, forward strand.
GAAAGAGGCCGGTGAAACCAACTGCCGACAGATGCTGCATACCGTCGATCGAAACCATTCGGCTCCACCACCTGTAGATCCCGCAATCTGTGACTTTGGGTCGTTTGCCGATACGCGCTACGAGCTGACCAAGTCTGTGGAAAGCGGCGCGCTGACGCCGGAGCTCTGGGTGGCCAAATGCCAACAGTTGGCTGGAGCATCCTCAGCAAAAAATGAGTGCCGGTATGATCCGTTTATGGACCGCATCGCCCAATGGCGACGTTTGCTGAAAGAAGGCCAAGCGAACAAGGAAGGGGCTGAGATGGATTGTCGGAACTATGTGAAGCAGGTTCGCCAACATCCGATCCCAGGTCCGGAGATCAGCGAGGATGCCTGCAAGCTCTAGGAGCTCGCGCCAGACAAGGCTGCCGGCAAGGTGGATCCAATCGCGTGCACCTGACAGTTGGTGGATTGCCATCCTGTGGTGGCAGTTTCTACGAACCCAGACTCCTCACCAGTTGAGCACTCGTCGAAAACCAAACAGAAGAGCTATCTGAGTTTCAGTGGAATCGTATACGGCGCTGATCAACGAGGAGCGTCCAGCGTCTTGTATAAGATATTAGGTACGCTCTATTGTATATCCGTGTTGCTAACATAGTCTCCGCTCAGGGTTGGATTGGGGCGAGACGTGTTCGGTAAATTTTCACCCCCTTCATACCTAGAACGCGAAAACACGTGCAGCCTGAACAGACGGTTCCGTTGCCATGGTTCAGACAGGAGGATCTCAACAATGACTTCCAACAGGTGTTTCCTGGCATGTTGTTTTGGTTTGGCGACATGGCTGTGGTGCGTGGCCAGCGCATCTGCGCATGAGAGTCAGGCAATGCCCCGATCAGACGGCGCGGGAGGGCGCATGGAATTATCGGGCGACATCCCGTGGGATAGAATCGAGTGGACCGAGCAGCGGTACAAAATCGAGGCGGTCGGGTTCAAAGCGCGAAATGAAACCGGTTGGGATTGGTGGGGGAGCGACGAAGTGATGGTCGGGACCGAAGATGCCAAGGGATGGACTGCCTCCAGCGAAATCGGCGATGTCGATTCCGGAGAATTTCACCCGTTCGATCCGATCAGGAGTTGTATCGTCGCGGTGCGTCCCGGAATCGTTGTGCTGGGCCGGACATCGGTGTGCGATGAGGCCGGTGAGCCGGCGCCGCTGGGATTTGGGGTCGAGTTCTGGGAGAAAGACCTGTTCGGATGGCGCACCAGCTTCTGTAAGGCGTCACCTCCCGGGAAAGGCCTCCATGCCGGACCTCATTGCGCAGACGATGGAAACGGTGACGATTTTATCGGCCGTGCGCGGATCGACCTGTCCGCGCTGGACCTTGAGACTGCGCTGCCTCACGTCGGAGATGAGCATATCGAGACGGTGGTGCTGAACCCCTGTCCACCTGACGAGGTGTGTGGGGGTGGCGATCTCCCTGACTATGCCTTCACCTTTCGCATCACACGGGTGCGTGATGCGCACGTCGCTCTTCGCTCGCTGCTCGACGATGCGATGCAGAAAACTGGGGCACGCTCCGAACTCGAAGCCATCGTAGCTGGTCTGCGCTCCTTGCGCGCTCCGAGTCCTCGCCAAGTTGAGCCGGACATTGCGAAGTAGATCGTGCAAGAGTCTCGACTTGACCAGCCTCATTCAACGATGAAGACTGAGGGCACACACGTAACGTCACCGCTCGGGGCTCCATACACCGTCAGGGCCGTCTCCTAACCGGCGAAAAACAGGGCCCATATAATGATCGCGAAGGCAAACCCCCCTAAAATGATGTAAGAGAGCGCATCGTTCATACCAGGCATTTGATTCACCTCCTTGGCCAATAGACCTCGACTCTTGAGTGTCGGCGAAGGCACTCTCGCTCTTGGGAGCTGCTCTTCGCATTGATTCGAACTCGTCTGCTCCTGAGGAGAAAGAACGTACCCACTGGGCACACGAGTACCTCAGGATCCGATGCCGTAATCAGAACGGCAGTGATGCGTCGGGAGGATGAAACACCGAATTCGCAAGGATCGGAAGATGTTGCAAGGAGTCGGCGTTCTCGTAGAGACGAACCTGGGTGGCGAGGGCTGGTTCGGGTGTGAGGGGAGGAATCGAGAAGTCCTCAGAGACAGACTCTGCTGGTAGCTCCGACGTGAGAACATCGATGAGCGTCACCGGTGTTCCGAGCATCTGTGATACTACGCAGATGCACACGAATAGGACGAGCATGACCACGCCTATCCCGCAGGATGAAGTGGCGAATGTTCTGAGGCTGAACCGACTCATGGAGTTGACTATACTCTCCCAGGGAATGGTGGGCAAGTGAGCTTGGTTCACGTCCTTGTCTTCCCGATGTTCGGCGAAGGTGGTTGTGAGTGATCGCTCCTTGAGATATGCGAGATGCACTGCAAATCAACACGACCTGTGGTACCTTGCTGGTGTCTCTGGAGGAACTCGCATGATATTTAGACGGCCTGAGCTCGAAAAAGATAATCCGATCGCTCCCCAACCCTATGTAGGGCCACGTCGACGATTGGCGATGGCTCGCGCAGCCGCAGTAGAACACCCAAGTGAAGTGGAAGATATGAAGGAGACTCTGCAGGTATTGGTGGATGCGGCCTCTCGGTTTCTAAGAGACCTGCCGAAAGTTGGGCGGCCAGGTAAGAGCGTTAAGATATTGCAGGATGCGATTGCTCAGGCCGAACAGGTGCTTGCCGCTGAAAATCGTTCAGGGATCTGACAGATGGCCAAGAGCTGTTCAGGCGAGCCTCTTGAGAGTGTTGGCTATTTGGGTCAGTCAACAATTTCTACCTTTTTCCCTAATGACTTTGCCCGCTTCAGACAGTCTCCATCGGACACAGAGCAGCGGAGAGTGTCCAGTTCTGTTTCGTCCACGATCTCGACCTTCTTGCCTTGCGCTTTGGCCTGCTTGAGACAGCCGGTGTCCGTGACAATACATTTCACGGAGTCGGAGGCCGAAGGAGCGTTGATGATGGATACTGGTTCGCCCTTATCTTTTGCTCGTTTCAGACACTCTTGGTCTGTCGCCACGCACTGCATGGTTTCTTCCGTCTTGCTGATGCCCTTATCGATCGTTTGATCAATCCGCTGGTTGATCCGATTCTGTGTTTTTCTCTCGGCGCTGTCGATCGCTCGATCCAGCATCTTGTCGAATAGGCCTTCGGCCTGGGCCAATGATGCGCCGAAAGAAAGCCCGCAGAGCACCAACCAAAAGGCGAAACGTTTCATGCCCCCACCCCCAGGTTCGTTCATGACTGATTGCCAGCACCTGACGTACAACTAGTGCTCAATCTAGCATAATGTCCGAATTAGCGCACGCCAACCGATTAGAACAGGCCAAGATCGCCTCTGGAAAGTGACTCGTTCTGTGTCAGGTTTATATTGCTGAACCGGACGGCACCGAACTGAGCTGCGTCGATTTGGCATTTTCCTTCAGGAACCGGGCCCTCCAGGATAGAGTATTAATAGACTATCACGGGTATCAGCTTAGGGGAGGAGTAGCCGGGCATGAGCATTGTTTTTTGGTCTGTCCTCCTGATCGTATTCATCTGGGCACTCAGCTCGCGAAGCACGGTTGTCCGGCATATTGCGCGAGGCCTTGCCGTGACCATTGCCCTGGCCGCTGCTGCGGCAGCCATTGGGCTCATCGCTGTCGGTCAGAAAGCGCACTGGACCAGTGACGGACCGGGGATGTTGCTAATCATGCTGGGCATTCCCATATGCGGGATCATAGCCTGGTTCTTCGGACTGATGGCGTTTACCCCCACGGCGAGAGTTGAGGAAACCAATCCCGAACACCCTGCTCGCACCTTTTCCTTGGCGCAAGCCTGGGAACTGTACAGAGACCTCACCAAGAAACCTCATTAGGAGACTCCGAGACAGGCTACCCTTTACTCGACTGTTGCTCTCGTTGGTGCGTGAGGGCAATTCGGAGCTTCTCTTCTTGCTCAGTACTGAGTGAGGTCTTGAGGATCGTTCCCTCGTATTTGGAAATTCTCGCCGACAACTTATCTTGGTCGAAGTTCCGGATCAGCAGGAAGATCGCTGAGGTGCCCGGTGCGATCGTGTTTCCGAGTGCCCTGATGAAATTGTCAGGGATCCCATAATCGTTCAAAAGTCCATGCTCGGTTGCGGCGACGGTCATGGCTCCACCCCCTGCGCCCCCGGCAATGCTTCCCAGCAGGCCAGCCAGGGGATTCATGAAGAGCAGACCGATCAAGCCTCCCCACAACATGCCTAGTGCAACGCCATGGGGCGTCGTACCGCCGAAGACATCGACGCACTGTTTCAGGTGAACTTTGCCGTCTTTATCGCGCACGACGATGACTGCATCTTCGAGGTCCAGCACGTATTCTTTTT
>CAZAKX010000203.1:0-4763 GCA_964485915.1 uncultured Nitrospira sp.
CTTTCCCGATCTAATGGAATTGACGGGTGAATATACCGGAATGATGCGCGAGGTACTAGTCCTTAGACTTCTGCGGGATCGTCAAAAACGCCTTCCAGCAAGGCCGCAGCGAGTGAAGAACCGAGGCGTACTCTCTGGGGTACGTTGAGGGACTGAACGATGGGAGAACGCAGCTGGAGGCGTTTTTCACGATCCCGGCTAACTGATAGCCATCATGCGGTCAAGCGCCACTTTTGCCCAATGCTTGTCGTCATCCGGCACCACGATGCGATTGACAACATGGCCCTCGGCCAGATTCTCCATCGCCCAGCAGAGATGCGCTGCATCGATGCGGAACATGGTGGCACACTGACAGACCGTGGATGACAAGAAGAACACTTTCTTGTCGGTAAGTTCATGCTTCAATCGATTGACGAGATTCAGTTCCGTCCCAACCGCCCATGTCGTGCCGGCCGGAGCAGCCGTCACCGTGCGGATAATGAATTCTGTCGATCCGATGAGATCGGCCTTGTTCACCACATCCTCGTGACACTCCGGATGGACGATAACGTTGCCGTCTGGATACTGTTTGCGAAAGTGATCCACATGCACCGGCTGGAACATTTGATGGACGCTGCAATGCCCCTTCCACAAGATCAGCTTGGCTCTTTTGATGGCGTCTCTGGTGTTCCCACCGTTGGGTTGATAGGGATCCCACACGATCATCTGTTCGCGGGGGATACCCATTTTGTTCGCTGTATTCCGCCCCAAGTGTTCGTCCGGGAAGAAGAGGATCTTTTCTCGTCTCGCCCAGCTCCATTCAATCACTGCTTTGGCATTGGAGGAGGTGCACGTAATCCCGCCATGTTCGCCGCAAAACGACTTCAGGACCGCCGCCGAGTTCACATAGACCGCCGGCATCACGGCCTCTTCCACCGGAACCACACGTCCTAAGGCTTCCCAGCATTGGTCGACTTGCTCGATCGCAGCCATATCGGCCATCGAGCAACCAGCCGCCATGTCCGGCAGAATGACCGTTTGCTGAGAGCGGCTAAGAATATCCGCCGTCTCAGCCATGAAGTGCACGCCGCAAAAGACAATGTAGGGCCGTTCGGACCGCTCAGCGGCTAGTTTGGCCAACAAAAGCGAGTCGCCACGAAAATCCGCATGCTGAATGACCTCATCCCGCTGGTAATTATGACCCAGGATCATGGCTCGCTCGCCCAGCACCTGCTTGGCCGCAACGATTCGGCGGTACAAGGCTTCCGGCGCCAGCGCCTGGTATTCGTCAATTGGCTTCGGTACTGTCACAGTAGCTGACACAGATCCTCCCAAGGAAAGGAACGTCATTCTACGATAGCCTCCCCTCACAATCAATCAATTGCCCGGTGCGGAAAAGTCCTAGTTAGAGCCCCCCAAAGGATAGTCGGCACGCTGGGTCTAATAGCCGATTGACTTCGTGGGCTTGGAGTACTACGATCATCAACAATCGCTAGGGGAGCCTTGAGCTGAGAGTCCGAATGATCGGACGACCCTCACAACCTGACCTGGGTAATACCAGCGTAGGGAAGCCGGACGACAGCGGACCCTGTGAAGAGTCAGCCGCGTTCCCGGCTCCTGGGAAGGCGGCTTTTTTTATTGGCAAGAGCCGCGGTTGCAAGCTGTTCTGCCAACGACGACAACTACGGAAAGGATCTCACTTATGAGCATCCAAACACATACAAACGGATCCGGCAACGGAAACGGAGTGGTCACCTCGTCTGTCCCGCTGACGACCACGCCGTTTCCCGCATCGCGTAAGATTTATGTAGATGGCGTGCATCCTGGTGTTCGTGTCCCGATGCGGGAAATCAGTCTGAATTCGACAAAAGGAACAAATGGCACGCAATCGAACAACAACCCCATGATCGTCTACGATACGTCGGGTCCTTATACGGACTCCTCTATCACGATCGAAGTCCGCCAGGGACTCGAACCACTGCGACGCACTTGGGTCATCAGCCGAGAAGATGTCGAGGAACTTCCGGAAGTCAGCTCCGCCTATGGTCGAATGCGCGCAGCAGACCCGAAGTTGGCTGAACTGCGGTTTCAACACATCCGCAAGCCCTTGCGGGCAAAAGCAGGCAGGAACGTCACCCAACTTCATTATGCCCGGAAAGGGATCATCACGCCGGAAATGGAGTTCATCGCGATCCGTGAAAACCAGTCCCGTGAGGCGGCAAGCCAATTGAACAACCAGAATAGCCAGGGTGGCGGTGTGAAACAGCATCCTGGATTTGCCTGGGGTGCCAGTATCCCTCGAGTCATCACGCCGGAGTTCGTGCGAGACGAGGTAGCCCGCGGCCGCGCGATCATCCCCTCGAACATCAACCATCCTGAAAGCGAGCCAATGATCATCGGCCGGAACTTTCTCGTGAAGATCAACTCCAACATCGGCAATTCCGCCGTCGCCTCATCCATCGAAGAGGAAGTTGAGAAGATGATCTGGTCGACCCGCTGGGGCGCCGATACCGTGATGGACTTATCGACCGGCAAAAACATTCACGAAACCCGTGAATGGATCATCCGCAATTCACCGGTGCCGATCGGAACCGTGCCGATTTATCAAGCACTCGAAAAAGTGAACGGCAAGGCGGAAGATCTCACGTGGGAAATTTTCCGTGACACGCTGATCGAACAGGCGGAACAGGGCGTCGACTATTTCACGATTCACGCCGGCGTGCGCCTGGCCTACGTGCCGATGACGGCCACACGCATGACCGGGATTGTTTCGCGCGGTGGTTCGATCCACGCAAAATGGTGCCTGGCCCACCATCAGGAGAACTTCGCGTACACGCACTTCGAAGAAATCTGCGAGATCATGAAGGCCTACGACGTCGCCTTCAGTCTCGGCGACGGGCTCCGGCCAGGATCAATCGCTGATGCCAACGACGACGCGCAGTTTGCCGAACTCGACACCCTAGGCGAACTGACCAAGATCGCCTGGCGGCATGATGTACAGGTGATGATTGAAGGTCCCGGCCATGTTCCGATGCATATGATTCAAGCCAACATGGAAAAGCAGCTTCAGGTCTGTCACGAAGCCCCATTTTACACACTTGGCCCGCTGACGACCGACATTGCTCCCGGCTACGACCACATTACGTCCGGCATCGGTGCCGCAATGATCGGCTGGTACGGCTGCGCGATGCTCTGCTACGTCACCCCCAAGGAGCATCTAGGATTGCCGACTCGCGACGACGTCAAGACCGGCGTCATTACCTATAAAATCGCGGCCCACGCAGCTGACCTGGCTAAAGGTCATCCCGGCGCCCAAGCTCGGGATAATGCGCTGTCCAAAGCGCGATTCGAATTCCGGTGGGAAGACCAGTTCAATCTCTCGCTCGATCCGGAAACCGCACAGCAGTTCCATGACGAAACACTGCCGGACAATGCGGCCAAGGTCTCGCACTTCTGTTCGATGTGCGGACCTCATTTTTGCTCCATGAAAATCACGCAAGACGTTCGAGAGTATGCCGCGCAGCTCCAAGTAGACGCGCAGCAGGCCATTCAAATCGGCATGAAAGAAAAATCCGAAGAGTTTAAGAAGACCGGCTCCGAGATCTACCGGTAGGAGTCCCTTATGCCCAAACCACGACCAGCACCGTTACGGGAACGAGATATCACCCGGCAGATCGCCCGGGAATACTATAAAGAGTTTGATCAGCTCATCGAGAGCGACGTGATCATCGTCGGCGCGGGGCCATCCGGGCTAATCTGCGCACGTGATCTCGCGACAATGGGATTTCGAACGCTTCTCATCGAGCAGAGCTTGGCACTCGGTGGTGGGTTCTGGTCCGGCGGCTATCTCATGAACAAGGCGACCATCTGCGAGCCGGCGAATGAGATCCTCGAAGAGGTCGGTGTCCCGTGCAAACAAATCAAAGAGTGTGAGGGGATGTATATAGTGGATCCCCCACACGCCACTGGCGCCTTGATCGCAGCCGCCTACAACGCCGGTGCCAAGATTATGAACCTGACCCGAGTACTGGACTTGATCCTCCGCAACGATGGTGTGCTGGAAGGGGTCGTGGTCAACAACACCACCGCCGAGATGGCTGGTCATGATCTGATCCACGTCGATCCAATCGCCCTTGAGAGCAAAATCGTGGTGGATGCCACCGGCCACGATGCCGTCGTGGTTGAGCTGCTTCATAAACGGAATCTGTACAATAAGGTGCCAGGAAACGGAGCCATGTGGGTGGCACGATCTGAAGAAGAGATCATGGACCGAACGGGGGAGGTCTATCCCAATTGTTTCGTGATCGGCTTGGCAGTCGCCGCCGTCTACGGCACACCACGAATGGGCCCTGCGTTCGGATCAATGTTGTTGTCCGGTCGGTACGGATCGGAATTGATTAAGAAGAAACTGAAACAGGAGTAACGTCAACCGCGATTTGTCACGAGACCATTCTAAACAGGAATGACGAATAGCCGGAGACGTGTAACACATATGGATATTCAAGATTTCCTCCTTCAAGGCGAAGGGCGTGAAGAAGACAAACGCCAGGCGTGGACTCTGTTTCAACAGGCCTTTGAGCGACAGATGAAAGGGGAACTTGAAGAGGCGGTCAACCTCTACAAGCAATCGATCGCAACCCATCCCACTGCCGAGGGCTACACGTTCTTGGGCTGGACCTATAGCTTCATGGGACGACTTGATGACGCCATTGAGGAATGTCACAACGCCATCGCGCAAGACCCGGACTTCGGCAACCCCTATAACGACATCGGTGCCTATCTCA
>CAZAKX010000204.1:0-4762 GCA_964485915.1 uncultured Nitrospira sp.
TCCAAATCAAGCGCTGTGGGAAAAAGGGGACTTTACTCGTATTGCGGTCAGCATGCGTGAGAGTGGAGAACTGCTGGTGAAAAATCTCGGGGTCGCAAAGGGACTGAAAGTGTTGGACCTTGGCTGCGGCGATGGGACGACTGCCCTGCCCGCGGCCAAACTTGGAGCGGATGTGCTAGGGGTAGATATCGCAAAAAATCTTGTGGCAGCGGGAAACCGGCGTGCGCAAGAGCAGGGCCTGACGAATTGTCGATTTCAGGAAGGCGATGCCGGAAACTTGCAGGACCTCAAGGACCAGACGTTCGACTTGGTCGTGAGCATCTTCGGCGCTATGTTCGCCCCCAAGCCGTTTGACGTGGCCAAGAAGATGGTCCGCGTGACCAAGCCTGGAGGGCGGATCGTGATGGGAAACTGGATCCCCAACGATCCCACGCTCGTCGCACAAATTTTGAAGATCAGCTCGGCGTACTCGCCACCGCCGCCGGAAGGCTTCATCAGTCCGATGACGTGGGGCGTGGAGAATCACGTCATCGAGCGATTTTCTAAGGCCGGGGTTGCCCAGGAGAAGATCTCTTTCGTTCGAGACACGTACACCTTCAATTTCCCCGGCACACCCTCGGAGTTCGTCCAGACCTTCAGACAATACTATGGACCCACCATGAACGCGTTCGAAGCGGCGGACAAGAACAGCCGAGGCGACGATCTATTGAAGGAGTTGGAGGCACTCTTCATTAACCACAATACCAGCCCAAGGGCGGACGCCACATCGATCCCTGCAACGTTTTTGCGTGTGGCGGTTGCCGTGTGAGCTGAACCGGACAAGCGTTCAGCTGATAAGGAGAATGCGTATGACCACGCAAGATACGATCCGCATCGGCGCGTATGTGTCGGTGCTTATTCTGATGACGCTATGGGAACTGATGCGGCCCCACAGGCAACTAACCAACTCAAAGCTTTGCAGATGGGGTGGAAACTTAGCCATCGTTGCGCTGAACACGCTCGTCGCCAGGATCCTTTTTGCAGGTGGGGCCTTCGCGGTGGCAACCACGGCTCAGGAGCGAGGCTGGGGCCTGTTGCACCTTGTGGAGGGACCGCTGTGGCTTGAAGCCGCTATCGGAATCCTGGCGCTCGATTTCATCATCTATTGGCAACATCGGATCTTTCATGTCGTGCCGCTACTCTGGCGGTTTCACATGATGCACCATTCTGATCTGGATTTGGATGTGACGAGTGGTGTGCGGTTTCATCCGGTGGAAATTGTGCTGTCATTGGCTATGAAGACCATGGCGATCATTGCGGTAGGGGCGTCGCCGATCGTGGTGATGATCTTCGAGGTCGTGCTGAACGCGACTTCTCTTTTTAACCACGGCAATGTGGCAATACCTCAGCGTCTTGACCGCCTACTCCGTTGGATTGTGGTAACCCCGGACATGCACCGCATTCATCATTCGACGGACGTGCGCGAGACGAACAGTAACTATGGATTCAACGTGCCTTGGTGGGATCGATTATTCGGCACCTATTGTCACGAGCCTGCATTAGGCCATCTGGGCATGCGCATAGGGCTAGAACATCTTGGTCCTTCCATCTGCTTGAATATCTTCACGATGCTGCGTTTCCCGTTCAGCACCAGCCTGAAACGGTACTCAAGGCAATCTCCAACCTAATGATGAGGTCCGGGGGAAAGACCGGTCGTCGCTGCCAAATGTTCGCATGATTCCCTCGCAGAGAAGGGACATACCTACATCCAATTTATCGGCTGCTTATCGATCGGCTGAACGCCTGATGAGTACAGCCATGCCATCGACCAGCGACCAGGCTAACGACTGTGCGTGATCAACGGAAACGGTGATTTCGAGCCGAGCAGCTGATGTGGATGGTTGATCTGTCCCGATCGTGCTGGTCCAGTTTTTCAGGCGACGCCACCAGGCCTTCCCCATGAAGGCAATGCCTTGCGCGAGATTGTTCTTTGCGGCCAAGGGTACCACGTTGATCGTCAGGCCGGATGCGAACGACAGGTCATAGTCCGCAGGCATGTCGGTTAACGAGATCGGTTCCTGTTCATCCCCCTTGCCAGGTTCGATCTTGCGACGGACGACTTGAGGACGAGCAACCAATCGATGAATGCCGGTTAATTTCTCCCACGATCCCACCGACCACTGCACGATAGGCATGTGGTGCAGCTCTACCCCTCGCCCCTTGATATGAATGGTGTTTCCAACTAGATCGATCAGCACATAGGTGTGGGGACGTGCGGCAAGCTTGAGTTCTTCCTCCAGGACTCGAGTGGCTTCTTTGACGCTACGAGGGTCGTTGAGATTGAGGTTGGGAAAGGCTTCGAGATCCTTTCCCCAGCTGGGAGTCGTCAGGACGAAGAGCAGAAGAATAGCGCAGAGGTTCATAAGTCTGATCTGCGCGTGCTGAGGGATCAATAGATCATGATCGGTGTCCCGACTCTCGCGAGTGTGTAGACACCTTTAAGGTCGGTATCGTTAAGACGGATACAGCCATGGGTCACGTTTTTCCCCAGCAGTCGCGTGTAGAGCGTCCCATGGATGAAATACCCTTTCCCAAAGCCCAGGGCATAGTCACCAAGCACACCCGGCTCAGCACGCTCGGCCGCGTTCTTCGGAACCCCGAGTCCCTCTTCAATAAATGCCCAATCCGGTTTGATCCAGGTCGGCTTCGTGAGTTTCGACTGCACGAGAAACTCGCCGCGTGGCGTGTCAAAAATCCACTGACTGGTGTCATCGCCGGGTTTATCGAGGATCGTCCCACTGCCGGTCGACGCGATGGCATCCAGGACCACTTCTCCTTGGTGCTTGACGTAGAGTCTGTTCCTCGCCGTGTCGACCAAGATATACGGTTGGCTCGGTTTCAATTGGGAGAGTTGTTTCGAGAGGGTTTTGTATTTGGCTTGCAACGCACGTAGGCCAGGCCCGTCCTGGACAACAGGCCGGTGAACCACCTGGGACGATGGAGAGGCTATGGGCCTGGTATCCGGCGCCGTCGCGATCAATACGACGAGAAACGTGACTGCTGCACAGGCAAGAAGGACTCGGCCCATGTGGTCCTCTCTCAGATTTCCTGTCTATTATGATGCGCCAGCTCGGACAGGGCAAGGGCCACCGCATTCTGTCCCGTTAAAGCGCCGACGATGGTGATCGGAGTTCCGACGGGGACGCTTTCGAAGAGCGCCGCCATGCTGGGATTATCCAGCATGACACATCCAAGCGTCTGCTGCGCGTATTCATTCTCGACCCCGTGGATTTCGATCAGACCACCGATCCCCTTTCCCAGGCCTATTTGACCGGTCTTTTTCGCCAGGTCAAACCGACGGCGGTCCTCGGCATTGGGATAGTCGAGCACGAGCGCTCGATAGAACTGTGTTTGTCCTGGCCCGCGCTTATCGATCACACGATATCGGCCTTCGGGTGTGGCGCCGTCCCCCTGAAACTGCTTTTCACGAATGCCGTTGAACCCCAGTCGGACGGGATATGAGAGTACCTTCCGTCCATTTTTGTAAAGGATCAGTTCCCGCTCGGCTTTACTCACGACGATGGCCGGTGATTGGTGCGTTCGCGACCAGTCCATCGTCTGTTGCGCCATGGCCCGCCACGACGCGATCCGTTTCCCATCGGCGTATCGTCCCAGTTCCTGAGTCAGCAATGCCGTCTGATGCACGAGTGCTTGATTGGCTTCTTCAGCCATGTGAATGGCCCGTAGGTAGTCTTTCTGCTCAAAGAAGGTTCTGGCTTGTTTCACCAGGAGATCTGTTTGGACGACTCGCTCTCCGAGGACAATCCGTCCGTCAATTGACCCCACATGAGACCGCATGAGGTGAAACCGATCCTCGATGCTCTCCACTTTCGATTGTGCCGTGCGTTGCCGACTGGCTTGTCGATCATGGAGCTGCGAGACGGTACGCTCTCCCCTGAGATAGAGACCTCGGAGTTCGTTCTCCAGTTCGCTCGTCTCCCACGGCCATCGGATCACATCGTCATCCAACTCCACTCGCGACTTCAGCGCAATCCACTGTCGCACGAACGCACCGTACTCTTCAGGCGCCGTTTCCGGAGCGCGCAACGCAATCATGTCCTGATCGATGGATTCAAGGGCCGCCAGGAGGTCGGGGGGAACGGCCTGCACACACCCGCTGAAGCAGACGACGCAAAGGGCCGATGTCAGCGTTCGATGTACCCGACCTAAGCGCATAGGAGAAGCCTTATGGTCTCCTTGAAAGAGACGGCTTGCCTCTTCCCACCTTGGCCAGGGCATTTTGTATTTCGGTTTGCACTCCCTGGCTCATATCATGAATCGCCTTGGCTTGGGTTTGAGCCGCCGGGTAATCTTGCTTGTCGATGGACTCCTGTACCTGTTTCAGTAGTGACTTCAGCCCTTCCACATCGTTCTTGATGGCTTCCACTGCTGCACGATCTTTGCCGACCGGCGCTTTGGCGACCAACTGTTGAGCTGCCTTCACGGCTTCCTCAGCCACCTGCTGCGCCTGCAATGCAGCGGCTCTGCCTTCTTCCTTCTTTTGCGCGGTGGCGACCTTGATTCGTTCACTTTCTGATTTCGCCGAGATGGACAGCTGCTGTGCCTTCCCGTAATCTCGAAACAGCGCGAACTTTCCATCTTGCTCTGATACTTCCTTCCGCAAGGTATCGAGAGTGCCCTCGAGCTTTGCGTATTCGTCAGGGGAATAGGTGGACGCACCGCTTTCCTGCGCCTCTTTCAGCGCTTTTTCAGCTTCCTGGAT
>CAZAKX010000205.1:0-4746 GCA_964485915.1 uncultured Nitrospira sp.
CAAACTTCTTGCCTCGGATTAGCGTATTTTCGTAAGCATTCTCCAAATTTATTCTTGACAGGCTTCGTAACCTCACGTAACTTAAGCAAAACTCATCGCATTGATGAAATGCATCATGAGGATAGCAGCGCGGCGAGTCGTTATGGTCACGTAGGGGGAGCGCATGAGGAAGGCGGATATCGCTGACGAAATCTTCAAGCAGGTCGGTATTTCAAAGAACGAGGCGGCTGACATCGTTGAGTTCGTGCTGAATCTCCTCAAGTCCGTGTTACAGAAGGGAGAGTCGGTCAAAATCGCGGGGTTTGGAAATTTTGTTGTGCGCAGTAAGGGCGCCCGTAAAGGACGAAATCCTCGAACTGGAGAAGAAATTGGGATTACCCCCCGACGCGTCGTTACGTTTCGACCAAGCCAAGTGTTCAAGAAGTACGTCAATTCGTAAGGCTGCTTCACCCACATCTTCGGCCGCACCATGAGGCCGGTCATGGGAACTGAGCCCAGGCTGGGGAGCAAGGTCTTCTATAAAATCGGAGAAGTGAGTCAACTGACGAAACTTCCCGCGTATGTACTCCGCTTTTGGGAATCGCAATTCACCTTCTTAAAGCCCAAAAAGAGTCGAGGAAACCAACGTCTCTATGTTCAACGAGACGTGGAAACAGTGTTCGAAATTAAGCGCATGTTGTATGAAGAAGGACATACAATCGAAGGCGTGAAACGATATTGGGCCCGCCGTGGGCGGGCAGGGTCGCGCAAGGTGCGCCCGAAGGATATCGCAAGGAAGTTGAAGGGGGATCTTCGGATTATTCTGAAGATCATCGACTCACACTCATGATAAAGGCTGTTTCATCAAAGGCAGCTGATGGTGTATTAACAACGAAGGATCTCTGTTGAGTTCAGGACATGTCGGGGCGTAGCGCAGCCCGGTAGCGCACTCGCTTGGGGTGCGAGTGGTCGTGGGTTCAAATCCCGCCGCCCCGACCAAATTGACGTGAACGATGACGCGTTAGGCGTCTCAAGGTAGACGGGTTTTCATTTTCACGCCGTGCCAGATACCGACTTTGGTAGGAGCTGCCTCAGGCAGCTCTTTTTGTTGAAGGTCGCTCATGCGTATTCTCGTAACCAACGATGACGGGATCCAGTCGCCAGGGATCATGGCTCTGGCAAAAGGGCTCGCCAAAATTGGGGAGGTGTGGGTGGTTGCTCCCGATCGTGAGCGCACTGCAGTCGCTCATTCAGTTACCTTACACAAACCCCTGAGGGTGAGCCAGATTGGGACTCGATCCTTTTCGGTCAACGGCACTCCGGTAGACTGCGTGAATCTAGCGTTGCTCAAAATTATGGTTAAACCACCTCAGCTCGTGGTGTCCGGTATCAATAAGGGGGTCAACCTTGGTGATGACGTGATGTATTCGGGCACCGTTTCAGGTGCGATGGAGGGGGCCATCCTCGGCGTGCCATCTATCGCGGTCTCCCAAGAAGGGCAGGACACATTCCGCTTTGAGGTGGGTGTTCTCTATGCAGCACGAATTGCGCAGCTGGTTCTTACCAAAGGTCTTCCAGAAGAGACCCTCCTGAATGTCAACATCCCGGATCGTCCACGATCGGGAATCAAGGGCGTACGAGTCACCTGTCTGAGTCGAAGACGATTCCATAATCCCATTATCGAAAAAGTCGATCCGCACGGACGTAAATATTACTGGATCGCCGGCAAGCGGATTTCCTGGAGTCGCAGTAAGGATGCCGATCACGAGGCCATCGAAGAAGGGTACGTATCCCTCACGCCGATCCATTTGGATAGTACACACCATGGTATCCTTGATCACTTCCGGTCGTGGGAACCGATGATTAAGCACGGCCGGAAGAAATCTTCCGCATTGCGGCCGGCTCTTGGGTCCATAGAGAGGTCGGGTACGTGATTGGGGAACTCATCGAAACCGTCATCGGTGAACTAAGCCGATTCGTCATCGCCTGCATCTCCAGGTTCGGCTACGCCGGCATTGTCTTCACGATGGCTGTCGAGAGCGCCTGTATTCCTCTCCCGAGCGAAATCATCATGCCGTTTTCCGGCTATCTGGTAATGACCGGAGAATTCACCATGCTGGGCGTGACGCTGGCTGGAGCAATCGGTAACGTGCTTGGCTCGATCGTCGCATACTATGCTGGCGTGTGGGGGGGTAGGCCATTTGCTGAACGGTACGGTCCGTATTTTCTCGTCTCCCACCATGATCTCGATGTCGCTGATCGATGGTTTGCCAAATACGGCGAAGCCGCCGTCTTCTTCGGCCGCATGTTGCCGGTCGTGCGGACGTTCATTTCGCTTCCAGCGGGCATCGCAAAGATGAATTTCTCGCGGTTCGTCATCTTTACTTTCGTTGGGGCCCTGCCCTGGTGCTATCTCCTGGCATACATCGGTCTTCGGATGGGCGAGCAATGGGAACATCTGCGGGATTACTTCCATCAATTCGACATCGCCATCGGACTCGTTCTGGCTGTCGCCATTGGGTACTTTCTCTGGTCGCACTGGCCGAAACGACGAACAAGCTCAGGGGCGTAAATCTCATGCTCAAGCTGTTCAATACTTTGACCGGGCGGCAAGACCTATTCGAGTCGATTGAACCGAAGAAAGTCCGCATGTATGTCTGCGGTGTGACGGTCTACGACTATTGTCACATCGGTCATGCTCGTAGCGCGCTCGTATTCGATGTCCTTCGGCGTTACTTGGAATACACCGGCTATACGGTCACATTTGTGAAGAACTTCACGGATGTCGATGACAAGATCATCAAGCGGGCACATGAGCAGGGGGTAAGCTGTGAGGCCGTCACCCAAAAGTTTATCCAGGCTTACCATGACGACATGGGAAAGCTCGGGGTGCGCCAAGCTTCAATCGAGCCCAAAGCAACTGAGCATATGGATGAGATCATCGGACTGACCGGGACGTTGCTCAAGAAAGGATTGGCCTACCAAGTAGATGGCGACGTGTATTTTGACGTGGCCAAGTATCCTGAGTATGGGCGTCTTTCCAAGCGGCGATTAGAAGATTTGCAGGCAGGTGCACGCGTGGATGTCGACGAGCGAAAGCGCCACCCCATGGATTTTGCGCTATGGAAAAGCAGCAAGCATGGCGAACCGGCGTGGGAGAGTCCCTGGGGAGCAGGCCGACCAGGTTGGCATATTGAGTGTTCAGCCATGTCGGTCCGGCATCTCGGGGAGACGTTCGATATTCATGGAGGAGGGATGGATCTGATCTTTCCCCATCACGAGAACGAGATCGCACAGTCTTGTGGCGCATCGGGAAAAGAATTTGCTCGATACTGGGTGCATAACGGCTTTGTGCAGATCAATAAAGAAAAAATGTCCAAGTCGCTCGGAAACTTTTTCACGATTCGCGAGATCTTTGAAAAATCAGAATGGTCGGAATCGATTACCGGAGAAATCCTCCGGTACTTTCTTCTGTCCACCCACTATCATGGGCCGTTGGACTTCTCAGACCAAGCTCTGAAGGAGGCCAAGAGCGCTCTGAATGGTTTCTACGATCTCTTTGGACGGTTAGCTGAGTCCGAAGACAAAACAACAGCGGACCCGGACCTTGATGTCACGATAGATCGTTGTCAGGCAGGGTTCAGAGCTGCGATGGACGACGACATGAATACGCCCGCGGCGCTTGCAGCGTTGCAGGGCTTGCGGAACGATGTGAATAAACTCGTGGGAGTCGGGCTTTCTACCGAGCGAAGAAAATCCGTGCGCCAGGTGTTTCGATCGCTCGGTGCCGTCATGGGATTGTTTCAGTTGGAGCGATGGGATTTCAATGTCCGTGTAGAACCAATGCCTGCTCACTTGGTTATTAAAACGTTTCCTCCAACGGTGACAATATCAAAGAATATGACAGCAGCGGAAATCGACGGCAAAATAGCGGAACGCATCGAGGCCAAGAAGAAAAAAGATTTCAAGAGAGCCGATGAAATTCGTGCGGAACTGAAGTCGTTCGGTATCACGGTCGAGGACAAGCCCGATGGCACCAGCCGGTGGAAACGTTGATTCTCAGGGGATTCTCTACGGTCTGCACACCGTCCGCGAGGCCTTGAAAGCCGGCACCAGGCCTTTGCAACGAATGTTGGTCCTTCGGACCGACAAACAATTCACGGATCTGGTACAACTCGCCCGATTACGTCGTATTCCAATTCATATCCAACCACTGGCTTCGTTAGACCGGCTGGTTCCCAACGGAAGGCACCAAGGTATCATCGCAGTTGCGGCGGCAACGGCGTATCAGACGGAAGAATCCATTTTGACACGGGCAGCTGAACGGCACGAAGCACCATTTGTGGTGATCCTGGATGGCGTCGAAGACCCCCACAACCTCGGCGCCGTCATTCGGACGGCGGAGGGAGCCGGCGCCCACGGCATCTTTATCCCTGAGCGAAGGGCTGCAGGACTCACGTCAGTGGTGGCGAAAGCCTCGGCTGGAGCAATCGATCACCTTCCAGTCGCACGTGTGACGAATACCAGTCGATTGATTGAATCATTGAAATCGGCCGGGGTCTGGATCTACGGCGTCACACCCGCAGCGGAGAAGAAATTTACCGAGGTCGACCTACGAGGGCCGGTTGGTCTCGTTTTGGGCGGAGAAGGAAGGGGCATCCGAGCGGGCGTCATTCAGCATTGCGACGAATGTATCCATATCCCCATGAAGGGACGGATCCAATCGTTGAACGTATCCGCTGCCGCGGCGATCGTCCTATTCGAGGC
>CAZAKX010000206.1:0-4681 GCA_964485915.1 uncultured Nitrospira sp.
CCGAACAGGAGCAACACCACCAGAATCGGCAACAGCCAGAATTTCTTTCGCTCCTTCATAAAAGACCACAATTCCATGACAAACTCACCCATGATTCCTCCTCCTTTGACGGGAATTTACTTGTCCAACACCTTGGTCGGCGGCAAAGATTCCACCATGGTCGCTTCCTTAGCGACAGCGGCCTGCCTCAATGCGTGACGGACAAAGGGCAGGAGACAATCCGCCATCACTTTGTTGGCCAGGGGGGTAAGATGCCCACCCGGCATAAACCGATCACGGCGGTTCACGTCCAACAAGCACAGACTAGAGTCTACATACGCAATACCGGCCTCCTGCATCGATCGAATGACCATGGGCGGAGCAGAAATCCATCCTTTGTTAAGATCCGACCTCAGTGGGAAATAGACAACGATGGGAACCACCTCTTCCTGGGCTGTCAACTGGGCAAAGGATTTCAAAATCGATGCATTGGTCGATACAATCGCCTTCTCTGAGAAATCGGGAGCCACTGCCGACCAGCCGGGAAATACCGACACGAACATCTGAAAAAGATAGGAAGACTGGTAGAAGCTAGTCTGCCAATTGCTCTCCTTGTAGCCTCGATCAAAAGCATGGAAAGGCAACTCGAAGATCGATTCATGCGAAAAGATGGCCTCGGGACGAAGGGGGGGATCATTCAATAGCACGCTCTTCCCGTCAGACACCATGAAACGGGGCTTTGAGAAAGGGAGATCCCACTGAGGATTGGCAAGAAACGGGTAAACAGTCAGGGTACGCAACAAATCGTGTGTGAACACACCAAAGATCGCTACCTTTGGCGTCCACCTGCGGGCCTCTCTCTCATACCGCAGATACGCTTGGTCGACCCCATAGCCTGGAACTCCAAAGTTCAGGATCTGGACCCCATCACCTAACAGCTCGCCCAGGTGATACCCCCAGGTCTCCTCATACCTCACCTCCTCACCGAATGTGAACGAATCCCCTACAAGGGCAATGGCCGTCTTCCCTTCGGAAACGGTGACTGCGACCTCCTCATGTGGTACCCGGATCGCGTCCGGTCCGGACCGATAGAGCCCGTTGGCACTCCGCCTATTTGGTCCGATGCTCCAACCCATTCGATCATCATAAACCAAATACGAAAGATCCCCGCTGGCTTTCTGAATTATGTCACGGTAGTGGGCTCTCGTCGTCTCCCAACTTTTCGGCACCAATACCACCTTCCCAAACGCCTCACCGTCCAGGTAGTACCGAGAACCAGCACGAATAGCTATCTCACCGGTTACCAGTATCAACAGAAGGGTGATGAGGTTCATCGCCACGATCAGGTGGAAGGAGCGCGACGGTGAACGCCTGTGTGCCAGATACAGGCGGATGATGACGGCGGCGGCCAGGAGAACGACAATACCCGCACAGAGAAAGGCCAGGCCTGTAGTGCTTAATATAAATCCGTCGAAAGTCCGCTCGCCCTTCATGTATAGGGCCTTCAACGTGACTACAAAAGCGCTTTCTAGCAGAAAAAGTAAGGCGAGAAGGAGTAGATCACGTTTCGAGAATGTAGGATCTGAAACCATTTGCATCGCTTGAATCGCTCCAACCGGTTTAGAGTTAGAAACTAGGGAAGGGACTAAGAAAGTAGGGTAACCGCCTTTATTCCATCCCACGTTGCTATGGATGCCAGCAGGGAGACTCAACTGTCAAGAGGAAGTATGGCCCCTCGTTAGCATTATCACCAAGGAAACCGAAGGGTGGACCGATAGAGATGTCTGGCAACATGACGATCGGCAAACCTGCCTTCCGGTGCGTATTCGACATCACCCCTGACCACCCGACACTTCTCCATTCACTTCGCCGCGGACATGTAGTTCATAATGTCGTCGGCCATGTGCTCAGCCATCACTCGATGGCCTTCGGCGTTGGGGTGCCCATCGACCTTGGAGTTCACGAGCAAGGATGTGTCGAGTCCGTCATGCCATGGTGCCATGTCCTTAACGGGGACCCCACCTGCATGCCGAACAACATCGTCAAACAATGGTTGATTGTCACTCCGATCTGTCCGTTCAAAGAACACGATGAGTGGAATCGTGTGTTGTTCACACATCGCAACAAGCTCGCGTAACGCTGACATGGATTGGTTCCACCCTACATCACCCTGTACCGGTTTCACAGACGATCCCTTAAGTTGGCCGTGCAAGGCATAGTTGTAGGTATGATGGGCTAGTTGGTAAGACCTGAGCTTTCCCAGCAACTTCATGGCCTTATCCTTAAATGATTTAGGTCTAGCCCATGGATTAAACAGCCTATTCTCTTCAATGTCATTCACAACATAGGTCAACAGCACGAGATCCGGTTGCAAGGTAATCCCTTCTCGCTTGAAATAGGTCACCTCTTGAACCGTGTTGTACCCCCCGACCCCACTGTTGATCACGCGCGCCGGCCGTTGAAGACGACCCGGCAGTAACTGTTCGAGCCTCGAGGTAAAGACTTGGTCCTGTTGCACCCCCCACCCGAAGGTCACGGAATCCCCTAGCGCCAGAATCCGGAACTCCCCCTCGGCTTTCGGAAGGATGGGCCTATCGCGTAAGCCCCGTTCGTTATAGGTCACCAACACATCGCCATAGCGCCTTTCCCATGATGGTTTGTGCCGGAACAAAAGGTGTTCATCTGCCAGCTTGTCGCGACTGTACTGTCCTAACAGCTCGTAGTAGGAGAGCCCGAGAGGATCGAGCAGACGAATGCCCAGTTCAACCGCACCAAGCGACAAGAGCAAAGACACCACGCTGACGATGATCCCCACTCTCGCCTGATACAGCTTCCCGTACCAGGCCGACTTGGCCAGTGAGAGTGTCATGGCAGCTTCAACCAGCAGACCAAACAGAGAAACATAATTCCAGCCCTACCGGCCGAGCACCACCGACTGATTAGAACGGTGGGTCGCCGCGATGAAGACACCCAGCCAGGCCAAGACAGCCACACAAATTTTGAAGAATCGGATGTTTGCGAACATCCTTCGCATCCTTATCAGTCTTGTACGAGACTGACTGTGTGGGTGGTCATGTGAACCTGCACCCACTCACTGGGACAGTTGACATACAGATGAAACCGACGGACTGCGGTGTCTGTTTCAACCTACGCTTTCTACAGCCCATGAATAGTTGTGAACCAGCACTTGAACAAGTTTTCATGAGGTTGCTTCATCATTTGTGGACCAAATAACCAACGGCACTGTCCAAACAAGAGTCGCCATCTCACCCAGTCGAGAGATCTTTGTGTTTATCGAAGGATTCCATAATCGTCAACGACTTCATCAGGGTCTTGACTATGTGAGTCCATTAGAGTTCGAACGGCAGATCGATGAGTCTTAACCTGGTGTCCACAAAACCCGGGCTAGCTCAACGTGACCCATTATGTTCGTTTGTGAGGTAGACGCAAATTCAGGACAATTACTCCCGGCCGGACTATTTCGACTAAAATTGGGTGACGCCCCGATGGCCAACCAGCTGTCTGACTTCTTCGGCCAACGCATCTGCGATCATCTGATTGCCTCGAGGACTAAGGTGCACCCAGCTAACCAAAACATCCCTGTCCTGATCGAGCACCTTCACAACATCTACAAAGGGCACACGGTTGTAGGTCGCCCAATTCTCCAGACTCGTTGTCAAGACAGTGTGTGTCAGAAAGGAGAGTTCGACCTTCACAATAGCGTCTTCTTTTTCCAGTTTGTCTTTCACCATTTTGGTTTCTTGTGCATAGGTGATACCTTTCATATCAGTATCTTGTACCATGTAGGACTTCGCCTGCTGCTTGAGAGCCACAAAAATGATTCCTCTTCGTTGACATTCCCTATACAGCGTGTCGATATTGCCAATGAAGTGTTCGCTCGTGCCGGCAATGTATTGTTCAACTTCCTTGCGGTTAAAAGTGGGCTCAGCAATCATGTTCTGCAGCAGACTGTCCGCAAAGGCGACCGTGACGAGGTGGTCGCGTGCAATGCCATAGGCAACTTTCAAGGGATAGAGTGAGGACAATTTCTTTCTGAGGGTTGCATTTTGTGAGTTGCTCTTATTCTTACTGGAGTTTCCTCGGTCGGCCCGGTTTGGGTTTCCTCTGGCAGCGTCGTTTATCGCTTCGTAGAAGGTTACGACATCCGGCTGCAAAGGAATGGCCTCCGCAAGAAAGAGGGCAAGTATTTGTTCCGACTGGAGGTGAGGAATTCCGAGGTTAATGACTTCAAACCGGCCTGGCAGCCGTGAGTCCTCGTTTAACTTCTGCTCGAGGTAGTAAGGATACGTTTCATTGTCTCTGTCAAAGTAGCCGAAGGTTGAAGAGGCGCCCAGCGTGACAATGCGAATGACTCCAGGCTGCTTGGCTTCGATGATTTCTCTGCCGCGAAACCCCTGCTTATTGATCGACACCTTAAAGGTTTCGTAGGTCCGTGGGTCATGGTCGACCTTCGATTCATTCGGAAAAAACTTAGTATATCCCTGCTGAAAATTTCCATGCTTCATCACGGTATGATTATCCTCGGTCGTGCCAGGAATGATCTGGCGGTGGAACCGCGAACCGTAAAGAAGAACTCTTGGGCCAATCCAAAAGGCGAGCACGGTCCGGAACCCGGCCTCAAGCACCAAGAGACTGACGAGAATCATCGTGACATAGAACGTAATTTTCTGGCTTTGTGAGG
>CAZAKX010000207.1:0-4671 GCA_964485915.1 uncultured Nitrospira sp.
GCGGATATTGAAGGCTATCCTGACGTCGGTGGACTCTTCCGAGATACCTCGGAGGCAGAAACCGGCCATGCCTTCGGCCACCTGGATTTCTTGAAAGAGGTCGGTGATCCAGCCACGGGTGTGCCGATGGGCAATACGGATGCGAACCTCAAGTCCGCGATCGAGGGCGAAACCTACGAGTATACCCAAATGTATCCCGGGATGGCGAAGACCGCTCGGGACGAAGGGTTCCCTGAGTTGGCTGAATGGTTTGAAACGTTGGCGAAAGCAGAACGATCTCACGCCAACCGGTTTCAGAAGGGGTTGGATAGTCTGAAGGCCTAACGGTCTGGGTATCAGCGCACGTTCAGCGGTCAGTTTTCGGCGATGTGGCGTGAATCCGTCGGCGAAGATTGGCCGCTGAACGTTTTTTTGAGAGATGAATGATGAAAGGCCTCAGTCTCATCCAACCGATCGACGCCAGACAGCTGGAGAAGGAAACCCTGCGGATCTACGAGGTCTGTGATGGGTGCCGCCGCTGCTTCAATCTGTGCCCCTCGTTCAACACCCTGCTGGATCGGATTGACGTGTATGAAGGCGATGTTGTCAAGCTGACTCCCGGTGATCACCATCAGGTCGTCGATGAATGTTACTACTGCAAACTCTGCTTCAACCATTGCCCGTATACTCCGCCTCATCACTATGAAATTGATTTCCCCCATTTGATGGTGGCTTGGAAGAAACGCCTAGCGGCTGAGCGCGGCGTCCGATGGCGGGATCAACTGCTGATCATGACGGATATGATCGGGAAATTGGGAAGCGCGACCGCCTCGATCACGAACAGCTTACTGGGCAACCGATTCGTGCGTCGTATCCTCGATCGGGTGCTGGGAATTCATCAAGACCGTCAGCTCTTGCCTTTTTCACGCGAGACGTTTCCTCGTTGGTTCGGTCGTCGAACCAAGACCACTCCTGCCGATCCACCTGTTCGCAAGGTCGCCCTGTTTGCCAGCTGCCTCGTAAACTATCAGGCAACGGATGTCGGCAAGGCGACCGTGCAAGTGCTGGAGAAGAACGGCGTTCATGTCGTGGTGCCGCAGCAGAGCTGTTGCGGAATGCCGAGCTTTGATATCGGCGATACCCAAGCGATTCAACAAGCTGCGCGAAGCAACGTCGCCTCATTGCTTCCGTGGGTACTCGATGGGTACGATGTCGTGGTCCCGACCGCCAGCTGTAGTTTGATGTTGAAACGTGAATATCCGGAGCTCCAGCGTGATGAGCAGACCAAACAGGTCGCCGAGCGGACGTTCGATATCTGTGAATATCTCATGGGGATGAAGAAGACCGGCCATCTGGCCATTGATTTCACGATGAAGCCTGGGCGAGTCGCATATCAGATTCCTTGTCATCTGAGAGATCAGAATATCGGGTTTAAATCGAAGGAACTCATGGAGTGCGCCGGGGCGCAGGTCGAGGTCATCGAGCACTGTTCGGGACATGATGGTGCGTGGTCGGCTAAGACGGAGTTCTTCTCGCTGTCGATGAAGATCGCCGGGAAGGCCGTCCGCGCAATCGAGCAAGCCCAACCTGACCTTATCGCCTCGGATTGTCCACTGGCCGGATTGCAGTTGGATCAAGCCAGAGGATCGGCGCAGACGCCTGGCAAGACCGTCCTGCATCCGATACAGGTTGTCCGCAACGCGTATGGGTTGCCTGTGTAGCGGGGATAGCAAGGAGTTCGACCTTATCGGTATGGGCCGAACCATGTGAGACCATTTGATGAAGGCACTGAGGACAGACGATCTCATTTCGATCGAAGAGTATGACCGGCAACGCCAGTCGTTTCGGGCGAGCATCATCGCACTGAAACAGCGGCGCCGGATTTCGGTTGGTCCGTTGCTCACCCTCCTATTCGAAAACCGGGATACGCTCAGGTTTCAAGTTCAGGAAATGATTCGAGCCGAGCACATCGTCGATCCGGTCAAGGTTCAGGAGGAACTGGATGTGTATAATGCATTGCTGCCGGATCCCGGCGAATTGAGTGCAACCCTCTTGATTGAGATCACAGAAGAGGCGACGATAAAGGATAAACTCGATCAGTTCATGGGACTGGATCATGGCAACAAAGTCTCGATTATTGCCGATGGTGAAGCGGCGTTCGGCGAATTCGAGGGCGGACGAAGTCATGAAACAAAAATCAGCGCCGTTCATTTCGTGAGGTTTCGACCGACTGCCTCGATGAAACGAACCTTTGCAGACCTGACTCGTCCGGTGAAGATTCGAGTGGACCACGGTGGGTACCAGCAGGAAGTTTCTGTGCCAGGTACGATGAGGGAAGAATGGCTCGCTGATTTGAAAGGTAGTGCTGAGTCTTAAGTGCTGGGTGCCAAGTCTTTAGCGTTTGACCAATCTGTTTCATAACCGAGCACTCAAGCCTCAACACAGAAGAACTATGTCATTGGTTTTACTGACCAAACGTATTGAGTTTGCCGCCGCGCATCGCTATATGAGGACGGAGTGGGATGAAGCCAAGAATCGCGCCGTGTTCGGCCACTGTTATAATCCTCCCGCGCATGGACATAATTATTTGCTGGAAGTGACGGTCGCGGGTGAGATTGACCCCAAGACGGGAATGGTCGTCAACCTGTTCGATCTCAAGCGGGTCCTTCTCGATATGATCGAAGAATTCGACCACAAGAACCTGAACCTCGATATGCCATACTTCAAGGACAGAATCCCCACATCAGAGAATTTTGCGCATGTGCTGTGGGCGAAGTTGGCCACGCAACAGGCTATCGGGACCCTGCATACCCTTCGGTTGTGTGAAGATGAAGATCTGTATGCCGAAGTCACTGCCGCAGACGGTCGGCAGATCGCCACGGTCACGAAACGGTATACGTTCAACGCTGTCCAAGGCGACCATCAAGGACGAGATTGGGATTGTTTTGTGACGATTCGTGGAAAGATCGATCCGACAACGGGCATGGTGACCGACATCGGTGCGTTGGATCGCTTGGTGCAGGATAGGATCATCAAGTCATTCGATCGGCAGGATCTCCGGCAGGTGCTTGGTTCCGAAAGGGTAAGAGGGGAAGCTCTTGCCAAGACAATCTGGGATCGTCTCCTTGGGCAACCCTCAGGTGGAACCCTTCACAATATCCGCCTCGTCTCCAGTCGCGACCTCTCCTTCGACTACGCTGGCTGATCAGAGGGGCTCACTTCTTTCAATTTCAACGCTCCTTCACCATTCCAGCACTAACGACCGGTGTGTCTGCCCTTGTTTCTCTTCCCTAGAGTTCGTCCATCTCCACATGCTAAACAGGAGTTATGAGTGCGACGGGTTCGTTGATCATCGGGATTGTAGGGGCGCTGATGTTTCTGATCAGCCTGTTCGCGTTCAGCCAACGCAATTGGAAAGGCGGCTTATATTGGTTGCTATCCGGCGTGGGGCTCATCGCGTTCTTGACCTACATGGACAAGCCGTCTTCAAATTTATGGCCCTAACCGGCTTCGAGTCGAGGTTCGATCAATGCGCCGGTTGCTTGTGCCGATGCTGCTTTCCTTCTGGATGTGCGGATTGGCCTCTGGTCTGGCGAGGAGTGAAGCGAGCGGCGTGAGCTTCCTGTTCCGGCAGCTTGATGAAGACGATGATCCCGGTATCCGGGTTAATCGTAAAGGTTCCGGTCCCCTTCAGCCTGTTCTCTCCGGACGGTTCCAACTCGACCTGAGTGCGGGCTTTTTCGGTTCCATGTTGGATGGTGGCTTTCGCTCTTGCACCGTCAATCGGGATGCCCTTGTCCGAATGATCCGTCACGTACAGGGTCAGTTCTCCGTCCGTGGCAACCAGTTCAAGATGGTAGGGGCCGGCGGTGAGCGCTTGTCCACCGTGGGAAGCCGTGACAGGGCCGGAATCTTTGGCCTTGTGGGCGGTAACCGGCACTGCCCCGAGGAGTATTGCACACAGCGCGATAGAGCCCAGCAGATGTTTCATGATCCGTTCTCCTAGTAAGCCGGTATCAGCTCATCATGACGGAGCTGATGCTGTATATCAGTGCTTCGGCGGATGGTGATGATGGTGATGCTCTCCACCGTCGGGTTTCGATGGATCCCCCTGAGGTTTCTCGCTCGGGTCTGGCTTTGGCTTGAGCGGCATAAAACGGGCAGCGTAGCCCTCCTGATTCGGTAACTTCATAAACACAATCACGACGGTACTCGGTGTCAGCAAAAAGTTGCCGGATCCTCCGAGGATATTGCTTCCGACCGGATGCAAGTTTACCTGTGCCTTCGTTGATCCGTTCTCGATGTTCGCCTTCGCCAGGCCGCCGTCGACGCTAATGGGGTTGTCCGCGTGGTCCGTGACGTAGACCGTCAGGTTTCCATTCTTGGCGACCAATTCCATATGGAATGGCCCGGTCATGCGCAACTGCCCCCCATGAGGTGCCTCGACGGATTCGAAATACTCATCGGTATGCGCCCACGTGGGCGCCGTCGGGGCCAGGAGTGCAGTGAATACCAGGCAACGAACCAGCTTGTTCATTTTCGATCCGCCTCCTCACTCGCGCGTCACTCAGCGCGGCTGCTCTCGATGGTGGAATGGCTTGCTCAGACCACTTACTCAGTGGGGCATCGCACTACCCAAGCAAGTGGTCTGAAATGAGTGCGACGAGTTCGGCCGGCTCGACGACTCCTTCG
>CAZAKX010000208.1:0-4657 GCA_964485915.1 uncultured Nitrospira sp.
GGCCTCGCACCTGGCGCTTCTGGCTCATCAGCTGGATCACGGCATTCATCTGCGAATTTTCATCGACCCGAACCGGTATCCCCTTCGGCTGGTACTTCTACAATGGTTCGACGGTCGGCCAGGAACTCTATGTATTCGACGTGCCGTTCATGGATTCCATCTCGTTTAGTTTCCTTCTCTTTGCCTCCTACTGTGTCGCGCTCGGGCTCTTACTCCCGCTCAATTCCTCCTCCGTAGCCGAGCATCTCCCTGTCAAGCCATTAGGCTTCGAGGTGACGGCCCGCACGAGCTGGTCCGTCTACGCGCTGACCGCTTTTCTGTTTGCCTTTATCGATATGGTCATCGATCCAGTCGCGTTGCGAGGGGACCGCTGGTTTTTGGGCAAGATCTACTCCTATCCCGACCCAGGCTGGCACTTCGGTGTTCCGATGGCCAATTATATCGGGTGGGCGGTGGTGGGGTTGATTTCGCTCGCCATCTATTTTTCGCTGGACCGCCGCCTCTTCCCCATCCCGCCACCATATCCGATCACGCAGCGGCTCTTGCTCGGTATCGGGCTGTACTACGGAGTATTGGCCTTCAACCTCGGCATGACGTTCTGGATCGGTGAACCATTTATGGGCATAAGCGGCCTATTGATGCACCTGCCGTTCTTGGTCTTTTTAATCGTCCGCCTCTACGATGGTCGACGACTCCAATCAACCGTATGATGGAGTGGTATTCGCCTGGAAGAATTTGTATAGTGGGGCGAGATGATGCTCGAGTCTTGAGGGGAGGAGCAATTCCGCTTTGATTCGTTGTCACGATGAGGGACCATCATCTTTACCGGATTAGGATATGTTTCTGAACGTCGATCGGTTGACCAGCGCCAGCATTATACTGCTCCTCACGCTTGGAGCACTTACCGTAGGCCGGGCCCAGACAGCGGACCTGTTGCACGTACTCGGCATCGTGACCGCTATCGATGTCAAACATATTGAAGTCAAGACAGCCAAAGGGCCGGTTGTCTCCGTGCTGCTTGACAAGCAGGTGAAATTTAAAAATAAAAAAAACCCCAAATCGGTCGACCCACCCGAGGTAGGTGACCGTGTCATCATTGAAGCGACAAAAGACAAGCAGAAGGTGACTGCAACCGTCGTTCATTATTCACCGATGAGAAACCCTTCAATCGCTCGGTAGCCGATGCCTGGCATTCGCTTTTCTCGCGCAGCCCACGAATCACCGTTCCATGGCGGAGTACGCCACGCGCTCATGCGCATTCTCATCACCGGCATTGCGGTCTTCCTGGCAATCGCAATCGTCCCCGGCCTGGATGCAGACAGCCTGACGGCCGGCATCGCCGCCGTGCTGATTCTGACGTTCTTGAATGTGATCCTCCGCCCCATTCTCTTTCTGCTCACCTTGCCGTTAATCGTGTTTACGCTCGGCCTCTTTCTCGTCGTCTTGAACGCATTGTTGTTGGGCTTCACGGCATTCCTGGTCAAAGGGTTTACCGTCTCAGGATTCTGGCCGGCTGTCGGTGGCGCGCTGATCATCAGCCTGGTCACGACTATCCTCAACAGTTGGACGGTCGACCGTCGTCCTCTCCCAGACTTCCCGGACGAGCCACGTCGCCCCCCCAAAATCATCAATCCGGATTGAGTCATCCGACAGTTCAGCCGGAACGAGCGATTGATAGAGGTGAGGGTTTCTTTCCCCACCTTTCTGAAACAAAATGCTTCAAAGAAAACAGAGGGACTACATAATCCGATGCCGCCGCTTGCTCGACCATCTCTTCTCTGGGAGAGCTCAGCGATACGAAACGATGCAGAGCCTGTTTCATCATAATAGTACAGTTCGTGAATGGTGATGAGGTTTTCTGCGTAGGTCACGGCCTTCACTTTTACACTCTTCCGTAAAGTTTTCCTTCCTATTCATTTTCGAATGCTGCCTGTCTGCATCACAAAACACTTGATGGCGCGAGCGATCCTGTCTTCTTCATCCTGAGAACGTAGTGGCTCATGGAGAGGTATGGCCCTTGCTGAGACGAACCTTTCATAGGCTTATACAGAAGGAGGGTTACATGGAGCCGATCTTGTCAATCCGACAGTCATCGAGAGGTCGCGGAATACAGCGCTTCTCATTCTTTCGCTCGCGCACGATAGGTTTCTGTCTGTGCGTCGCAGCGCTCGGCACACCAGCTGTCGGAATCTGCGCCTCGACACCCGATCAACCACCACTTCTCATTGAAAGCCCAAGCGACATTCCCCCAGCAATCGCCCAAGCCTTTCCGTCACCCCAGATGGCCAAGCGATGGGTACGGCGTCATCGAACCATGGCACTCAATCCGACTGCGTTGGATGCGATGCGCCAGGCTCGCAAAGAAAAGAAAGCCGCGGTAACACTGGACCTCTTCGAGGCCGGAACTCGCACGCTGGAGTTCGACGAGCCGCAAGCCCTCCGCAACAAGACCAAGGTGTGGCATGGACGTCTGCAGGAAGACTCGGAGAGCGATGTCACCGTGGCGATGCGCGGCAGAAAGATGGTAGGAACGATCTACTCGAACCAGCGTCTCTATAAAATTGAGCCGACTGAGGACAACCGCCACCGTCTGGTCGAAATAGACGAAGAGGCCCTGCCGCTGGATCACCATCCACTCGTAGTCCCTGATGACGGCACGCCTGCAGATCCTCCCGCACAAGAGCCCAACCTGGAACAGCTGGACGCCGCTGCGGCCGCGACGACTGGCGCAGTGACGACCGCCGCCGCAACGACGCCGAACACGATCGTCGACCTGCTCGTCGTCTACACCTCGACTGCGCGAGCGAGGCAGGGCGGCCAGGCCGCCATGAATGCGTTGGTTGCACTGGGCGTCGATCTGGCCAATCAAGCCTATAGTAACAGCGGGATCGCCATGCGACTCCGGCTGGCCCGTGCCGCCGAGGTCGCCTATACGGAATCAGGCAACATCAGCACCGATCTCACACGCTTACGGAGCACGACCGATGGTTTCATGGATCAGGTTCATCAATTGCGCAATCAATACAAGGCTGATCTGGTCGCCTTGATCGTGGACAACGGCGGGGGCTATTGCGGCATCGCCTATGTCATGACGAACGGCCCACGTGCCAGCTTCGCCAATTATGCCTTCAGCGTGACGGATCGCGAGTGTGTAGCGAACAACACGCTCACTCACGAATTGGGTCATAACATGGGAAATGCGCACGACCGTGCGAGCGGCGGCACCGGGGTCTTCGCCTACTCCTATGGATATCGGGATACCGTCGGAAAATTCCGGACGATCATGGCGTACCCATGCCCCAACGTGTCCTGCCCTCGTGTGAAGTATTTCTCGAACCCCAAGATCAAGATCAACGGCCGGCCGGCCGGGATCGATCACAGGGTCAATCCGACAAACTCCGCGGACAATGCCCGCTCCATGAACGAGGTCCGTAATATTGTTGCCGCATGGCGTACAGGAACCTCCACCTCAGCCGCTACGTCTCCCAATACCTTGAGGAATCCTCGCGCCAACTCACCCGCAGATTCTCCTAACGATGTGGGCGATGAATCGGAAGACGAGTTCGACGATGAATCCGACGAAGATTCACTTGATGAACCTCGCACAGATTCTCCCGAAAAATCGCGTGGAAAGTCTCGCGTGCCACTCCCATGAGCGAGACCCTACCGGAAGGACCGGAGCTCGGTCCTTCCGGTCACAATCGCACTCAGATGTCGTCTGCTATGTGTTAGAGTGAATGAGCAAGACAACTGGTTCCAGGAGATGATCGGTGCTCTACTTATTTCGATATCTTCTTCTCATTGCGGCAGTTGGTAGTGTCATGAGCCAAATAGCGTGGGCCGACGAACCTTCGGCGCCACAGAGCTTGTGGCAGACCGTTCTGACTCCTCCTCCCACCAATCAACCGCCGCTGCCGAAGAAGCCGTGGATGCTTCGCGATCGAGAGATCGCGCTAGACCTTCCACTCCTTCACATGCTCAAGGATGCGGGGGCCCGACCTCTTCCTAAGATCACCGTGGAACTCTTCGACAACACCAACCCTGAACTGGACGTTTCCTCCACGGTCTCCCGTATCAACGACACCAGTGTCGTCCGTGGGACCTTCAAGCCTCCCGTACAAGGCGACTTCACGTTTGTCATCACCGGCAATCTCCTAATCGGAACCATCCAGATCGGTAACCGACTTTATAAAACCGACCATATCGGCAACGGTCGACTCCGGCTGGTAGAGCTCGATCCCGACAAAATGCCGCGCGACTGATACTCGTCGTCCGCCTCACATTATCGATCTGAGTTGAACCCCCGCGGAACCTACGACTTTGTTTCTGTGCGCATATGCGACACGTATCGATAGCCGCAATCTATGATGCCCTTTCCCCCGTTAGGACCTTCGATCGGGGCGTTTCTCAGAGACCGTACTTTCCTGGTAACTCCCCTCACTACTCAACCTGGAGATGTACCAGAGGAACATCGTCACCATCATGATCGCCATATTTAATGAGCCCCAAATAATTAAGATCGTCATATCGCTAAACATAATAATCCTCCCTCTTTCTTCCTATGGTCGTAAATGGTTGTATACGTCTAGAATCGGTGGCGCCTCCGATCGTATTCCTGTCACTTCTTGCTCATCAGCAACTTACATGCCAGCCCGTG
>CAZAKX010000209.1:0-4649 GCA_964485915.1 uncultured Nitrospira sp.
CCCCGCGGAGACTTTCAAGAACTGTCTACGTGACAAAAACATTGTGGACACCTCCCTGCTAGTGAAAAAAGCAACGAACCTATCCCCCTAAAAAATCATCACCCCCCTTCCAGGCAATACAGTTTTCACGAGCATGAGCTAGTACAAGCGATGTGCCACAAACAGCAGAGAGTACCCGGACGAGGCGGTATTGTTGATTTGGATTATCAATGACTTACAATGAAGCTTGGAGGGCAGATTATTGAATAGTCAGGAAAAACTAACACTCGGCAGGAAACTCTTATGTAACTATCGGAATTTCATCATTATTCTTTTGTCAGCTTGACCAATGGAGCTGCAATATGCTCGGAAGCTCCATGAAATCAAGGAGATTGCCAGCACGGACGGATAAACGTCGTCAGACATTGCTGACACCAGTCACTCTTTCTCTTTGATATAGCGCCGCATAATTTCATGGAAATAGGACCGTGGAAGTCCCGCTTCACTTGCTGCATGTGTGACGTTGCCATCATGATTGTTCAACTTGAAGGAAATGTACCGACGGTTAAATTCCTCTAACACTTTTTCTTTCGCCTTGCCATAGGGCAGATGCAGGTAATCATCCAGGATGTTCCATTCTCCCTCGCCGTCCGATGACTGAAGGATTCGGACGATCTCACTCTGGCCGATCTGCGGGGTCTCTGCCAGCATCACCGCCCGCTCGATCACGTTTCTCAACTCCCGCACATTGCCGGGCCACGAATACGCGACAAGTTCCGTCACCGCGGAGGGATGCAGACCTTCCAGGTATTTCCCGAAATCGTCGGCGAATTGTCGAACAAAATGACGGGCGAGAATCGGAATGTCCTCCACCCGATCCCGGAGCGGGGGCACGTTGATCACCATTACATTCAACCTGAAGAACAGATCCTTCCGGAACGTTCCGCTTTTCACCTTCTCCACAAGGTTTTGATTCGTAGCGGCAATAAAGCGCGCGCTCACTTTCCGCTGCAGCGTGCTGCCCACGGCCCGGACTTCGCCCTCCTCAAGGACGCGCAGTAGTTTGGCTTGTAATCCGAGCGGCAACTCGCCAATTTCATCCAGGAACACGGTGCCTTGACTACCGGACTCGATGAGTCCTGTTCTATCCCCAACGGCTCCTGTAAAGGCCCCCCGAACATGCCCAAACAGTTCGCTGTCCACTGTCCCCTCGGAGAAGCTGGTGCAGTCCACGACCTGGAACGGCCCGTTTCGCTCGGCGCTACGCTCGTGAATGGCCTTGGCGATGAGCTCTTTGCCCGTACCGGTCTCGCCCATGATCAGCGTGGTCGACGGTACTGTCGCCAGCGTTTCGATCGTGCTCATGACCGTGCGGATCGCCGGGCTCACTCCAAGGATTTCCTTAAAGGGCATCGTTTCCCCGGACACCGTTTTCTGTCGCACGCTCGAAAAGATTTCCGACATCCGCATGGCTCGATGAATCCGGGCCGCGAGATCAATCTTTTGAAACGGCTTGACTATATAATCAAATGCGCCGTTGCGGACCGCATCCACAGCCGTACCTACCGTGTCCACCCAACTCACCACGATTACCGGAATCAGCCGGTCGAACTCCTGGACCCGCGTCAGGAACTCGATGCCGCTCATTCCGGGAAGCCGGACATCCGTGATCACGAGATCAATGGGTTGCTCACGTAGCCGTTTCAACCCGCCTTCGGCAGTGGCGTTAATGACCAGTTCGACCCGTTCATCCTCATCACGCGGCAACTCATCTTCAACGGCACGAAAGAACATTTCGACGTCTCCACCATTGTCTTCAACTAGCAGAATGGTAAACACTTTTTGTGAAATGGAATTCATCATCGTCTCCTCTTGCTCACATCCCTTGGTCTCCCCGTGCACTTGTCGGCGAACTCACTCACGCGGCGATAGGGCAGAAACTGGCGCTGATTCATGCGACCGGTAATTCCCGGGCAACATGGGCAGTTGTACGTAGAATGTACTCCCAATACCCAATTGCGATTTCACCCAGACTCGGCCTCCATAGAGCTCCGCCACGGTCTTGACTACAGAAAGGCCGATACCGGCCCCTGCGATCTCATCCCCAACCAATCGCTGAAACGGCATAAAGATATCCGCGGTCATTGCGGGATCGATTCCCATGCCGTTGTCATGGACGAACAAGACCGCTTCCTTATCGATCTCCTCCCAGCCGATTTCAATTCTGGGAGCCGATTGGCCTCCCATGTACTTGATGGCATTACTCACCAAATTCTCGAGGATCTGTCGCAAATGAATCCGGCGGCACGCCAGCCTCGGGAAGTTCGAGGCGACCTGCACATGAATGCCTCTCTTCGAACAGTCTTGAGCGAGCAATTGTGTCACTTCATGAACGACCGCATAAGCGTCGACGCTTTCGATCGGAGCCGACGTCTGCATCAACCGGGCAACATCCAGTGTCCGTTCCGCTAGGTGAGCCAAGTCAGCGCCTTCCTTTTTGATCCAGCCCAGATATCGCAGCGCCTTCTCATCCAGACGGTTGCCGTAATCCGTTTCGATCCACGAGGCGAACTCCGCCACGCGACCCGCAGGCGCTTTCACCTCGTGCGTGAGCTCGGCGATAGTTCGCTCAACTGATTTCAACTTTGCGCGCAATTGATGGGATTCTGATTCCACCTCATCGAATAAGCGCGCGTTTTCGATGGCCACGGAAGCGTACGTGGCAAATTGCTGCGCTGCGCGCACATCGCGATCGGTAAAATGACGTACCGCCCGTGTGCTCCACAACCCAAGTATTCCGATACTGTCATGGGGGCCGAGCAACGGAACCCCCAGATAGCTCTTGGCTCCAAACTCATCACGAAAGCGAACGCGCTTGTCTCTATGTAGAGCCAAATCCTCCACCACAACCGGCTGCCGGCTTTCAAACGTTTGATTGGCAAACGGCGTTTCTTCGAGCAGTAAAATCTGATGCCGCAACATGTCGAAGGCCTGACCGGAGGCCGCCTCAACTATCCAGCAGTCCATGATCGGGTGGCGAACGAGCAGAATCGCGAGATCACTCCGGAGCAAATCAGCAGCACGATTCACGATCCGGCGGAGTACATTGTCCAACCCTCCGGATCCGAGCGAGGTGATTTCCTGGCCGGTCGCATGCATAGCCTCGAGCTCTTGCACATTCTTCCGAAGATTGTCTGCGACTTGCTCGAATGTGGACGCCAGTCTCCCGACTTCGTCGGAGTCCGTGCCGGACAGTTGACCGTCCAGGTCACCGGCCACAACTCTCTGGACTCTTCGGGTCAACCGTCCCAATGGTTCGCGCACCCTCCGGTGCAAGACGAGAATGGCAAATCCCATCAGACCAATGGAGAGAACCAGAAACACGATGTGCAACGCATAGAGCATCTGTGTCCGTCTCGAGGCATGTTGCTCGAACGCATGGACGATCCGAGACACGCCTGTTACGAATGCATCGGCTTGAACCAGGTATTGCCGTTGAGCCCGTTGAAGTTCATCGCCGGATGAACGAAGAGCGACCTCAATTGTCGGCCGTAACTGCTGCTCCCAACGTCCTCGTAGTTCCTCAATTTGTAGAAGTAGCGAGGGACTCAGAACGCCAAATGGTCCGGCGGTCGCTGAGCCGGAGCGCAGCTCTCGGAGCACTTGTTCCCATTGGGTTCGTTCTTCCTGGATCGCCTGACGGGTATGGTCGGATGGGGCAGTCGGATCAAGACTCAGCACAAGCAGGCCAATCTTGTAGACTCGCATCCGTTCTGTTCCTGCTTGGTCGATGGCGGCACTCATCCCAATCAATTGGCCGGTCAAGAAGGTGGTTACGATAAGGAATACGCTGTACACCACGGCAAGGAGGCCGAACAGGCCACCTACCTTGGCAACGATGGAGTTGCGGAGGCTATTGATGAAAGCAGGCTGGTCACTACCAGTAGTCGCCATAGGGGCGTCTCAGGACGAAGCTGGAAGTTTTAGCGTTCAGCGAAATCTTTTAGATTGTACAGTTGTTGTGTGAAGGAAGTAACTCGTAAATGCCCATAAAGAGCCAGGAAACTTTACGAGTGACCTTCTGGATGAATGCGAGGCTATGGGGGCAATCCCGGAACCGCACATGGCCAGTGTGCCATTCCGCCGTTTGGGCGGAGATTCCTCGAAGCTCATTCTCCCGGCCTTCTTTTCGAGCGGCTTTATTGTTGGAGGTGGGAGGCGTCCCGCCTATCAATAGGGGCTGCTCAAAAGATGACGGGCGCTCAATCTTACTCAAATGGCTCCCATCTGTATCGGGTCGATGGACCGGGGGGAATATGCGAAGCTACTACGGCTTGTTGGGCAGCCAAAATTCCTGGGGGGCAGTTTCGTCGCACCCTGAGGAGGCTGCCATGTCAGGAGCTGTTTTTCGGCGCCGTGTCCTCTACTTTGCGTTCTCCGTGAACTGCCTTTAGCCGGGCACCTCTCATTCTTATTAGTTAGGGTCCCTCCCTCCATCGCATCGGAGTTGCATTCTTCGCTGTCGCTGCTTGTGCGCCAGGAGTCGTGAACTGCTGCAATATGCCGCAATGCGCCTTATTCCCTTCATCCGCTTCTGCCGGTAACGTCAGCACCGTCCGGAAGCACAACAAAAGGAGCGAGTCGATGAAGCGTACGTGGGTGACCGTGAA
>CAZAKX010000210.1:0-4576 GCA_964485915.1 uncultured Nitrospira sp.
CACGACTGACCGCTATCAGAAGCGGGACTTACACCGATCCGCAAAAGACCCCGTGATGAATGCCCGATGGACCCTAACTCATTGCACCACCGTCGATGATGAGATATTGTCCACGATCATTGAAGGTGTGTTATGCAGATGGAAAATAGCACACCAGGTTCTTATACGGATCCGCTAAACACTGTTAGCCAGGTATGCCTGACGCCATCACTATCTCCATCGTCGCGCTGGTTATTTCGATAGCTAGCTTTGGGTTATCTTTCTATTTGGCGTGGAGAGATCGCTCACAGCTCAAAGCCAAGTGCTTTGCCCACGAGCATGAGCGCACTGGTGAGTATTCGAGCATCTCTGTAAGTATCACGAATGTTGGACGCAGGTCTGTCATTCTGCGTTTGCTAATCGGCATCTACGCTGATGGCACCAAGGGTGGGCAATCTCTCTCTGAAGATGGAGTGAAACTTCAGGAAGGCGAGTTTTACGAAACGAAATTCGAGAAGTTCGACGGCATCATGGTTAGCGGAGATGACATGTCTCCGCTCGTTGATATCGCCATCGAAGATAGTTCTGGTCGATGCCACAAGATTGAAAACAGTCGTGCCAATGTTCAACTCATCAGCCAAAGCAAGCATCCTTTTGGGGTGCGAACATAACGCTACGCTCAACCGGACCTGCGCGAAAAGCCGCGCACGCCGGTTAGTTACACGTCAGTGCGACAGGGCTGAGGACCGCTTTATGGCGATGCGACCTCGTCGCAGAACTTCCACACTTGGCCGATGGTGCCCCTCGACCCATAGCTGAAAGTCCACGACCGACCGCTACCAGAATGGGTGGCTTACGCCCACCCGCATAAGCACCCGTCAAACGGGTCGATGACCCGCAACGCATTGCCCCATCGTCGATGATGCGATATTGTTCACGATCATGAAGGCGTGTGATACGGATAGAACATGGCGGATCCGGTTCTTATACGGATCCGCCTAAACATTGTTGAACGGAATGCGCAGAATACGAGGCGCTCATGTACGATCCTGACGAAGCACACTCATGGATTGTTTACGGAGACGGCAGCTACATAGCGACGCGGATGCTTTGGTTCACGGCACGTCAACTTGAGGCGTCCGTCCTCTCCCAGCGTACGATTGAGCTCTATCTGAAGGCTTACCTAGCGAGCAAGGGCGTCCCCATCAAGCCCGGCTCCGAGGGCTGGGGGCACGAGTTGGCAAAACTGAACGAGGCATGCGGTGTCTACTCACCGGACTTCTCGCTTGAGGCGTTTTCCAGGCGAGTCAGCTTTTTCGATCGATATTTTGAGTTGGTTCGCTACCCTTCAAAACTCGATGCCCTGGAGGACGGCCAGATGATCTGGTTCGCTTTCGACGCAATCATTCAGCCACTCGATGAAATAGTCGCCTTCATCAGGCCGCGCGTCGAAATGACTCCAGGACAATGGACGGCAACGGAAATATCCTCTGTGCTGAACGGTTCCCCAGATCGTTACGGGTATCAGCAAAAGGCGCTTCGGGATCACAACGATCACATTAACGTTATCGCGTGCAGCGAGTCTGGGAAGCCTAAGGTCCAGTTCAACGAAAGCTTTTCGTATGATTTTCCCGGGTGCTAAAGGAGAATCCGTCTAACACGGCAATGGAGTCGGCAATCGGCGCGTCGTGGTTTCGTCGCAATGGTGGTGATGGCCGCGCCGATTGCGGCTCATTGCCAAGCCGTTATTGGGACAGGGCTGAGGACCGCTTTATGGCGATTCGGTCTCGGCACTGAACATCCGCTCGTGGCCGTTACCAGCCATCGCGCGACAACTACCATCTCCTGTTTCGTACAGGATGGCGAGGCTGTAACAACCCCCTTACCCAGTCGCACAACAGTGCCCCTGGGCTGGTTGAGCACGTAATAAGAGTCCCGGTAACTTTTCTCTCTACGTGATCAGGTTGCACTACGGAGCAGAATAGCCAAACGCAGGCTCTCCCACCACACACAGGATGAACTCGTCTGCACGAGCCTTTCACATCGCTCACTGACAGGGCACCGCTCGCCTCCATACGACCGACATGATTCAAACAACGAGGGGGTTGTTTTTTCTCTCTCAGGCGTTACAATATCGCCGCATCGTCAATGCGGAGCAACTCTTCCACCACTTATCGAGAGGCCTAACCGTGACTCTGCGAACTCTTCTCCAGCTTGTTCTAGCAGTCAGTGTCTGCGGGACGTTCAGCAATGTGTGGGCATACGACGCGAGTCCTTACGCCCCCGGCAGCACAGACCCCTGTACTCAGGTGTATTTTTCCGCGTTCACGCCAACCCCATTCTCAGCGGAAAAGAATAATGTGGCGGTGGCGCCAAAATCGGAATTTTCATTTCTTGCCTCCAAAACCACGAATTGGCCAACCATCACCGTAAAGATTAAGGAAGAAAAAGTTCCTGTCACGGTGACCACCATCACGAATGGGTACCTGGTCAAGGGGAAGCTGCCCGAGAGCGCCAAAGGCCGCTACATCCGGGTTGAAGTCTTCGCCAAAGGCCCCAGTGATTGTGACAAAGCCGATGGATGGCTGCTGAAGGTAGGAAACTGACCATAAACAACACGACGTGGAGTAGGAATACTCTACCCACGTCGTGATCGTCTTCCGTGCTGACCCTGCTCAGAGTTCTTCTTCTACAGACTCGATCGCCTCCCGAAGCGCCGCAACAAACGACTCCGGCTGATTCAGCGCATTCTCGGTCAGTTGAAATTCACTGACCAGCACCCCGTCTTTGTCGACCAACAACAAACGATAGCCGTCGTTCACAAACACGCCTCATTTTTCTCAGGCATGGCCTGCACATTATGGCCTGCACATTGAAGCAGCCGTATCGCCGGGAACAACGTCGAGATGTTACCAGGCTAGAAGGGAAACCGGATACCCAACTGGACCTCGTTCGGGATGAGGTGTTGTCCAACTAAGCTCTTCAGCCCGGTATTGGGGGCACTGAAGGAAGAGGATAACCCAGGGGACACAGCGTTGAGCGAACGATCAAACTCGGTCAGATAGCCACCTCCAAACCCCGCCCCTATAAAAGGTAGAAGCGTCGTCCCTCCTACCGAAATCTGCTTCGACACAGTCGGAAGGGTTCTCAGGATGAACAGGTTGTCGACGGGCAGCGATGCAGATGGAGTAGCCGGAATTGTCGGCAGACCGGTGATGACGGGTCCGATCGTAGAATGTCCGTCTAGCTTTGAGCCTGCATGAGAGAGTGACACACACAGACTCACACCCACCACCACGCCGATCCGCAGTGACCACCCTATAGCCCAAACCTGTGACATATCCTTCACCATACAACCTGTTCGATACCCATTCAAGAGCTCACTCGATTTTTGGCCTCCCAGCAGTGCGGGTTTGTCCAGGTCAGGCAGTAAATTCCATTCGAACATCCGCTATTTGCTTGGCGAGCGGAAGACTCCACGCTATCGTACCTGCAGCATAGTGCCGGCAGGGACATTGGAGCGGCTTCATGCGATCCTATGATTTAGTCGTCATCGGCAGCGGGCCGGCCGGCCAGAAAGCCGCCGTTCAAGCCGCAAAATTATCCAAACGAGTGGCCCTCATCGAAAAGGCACCACAATTGGGTGGCACCTCGCTCAACACCGGCACCTTGCCCAGCAAGACCCTCAAGGACACCATCGAATACCTTCAAGGCTTGGGACGGCGTGGATTGCCCCAGCTGGGAGCGGAGCTCACGAGGCGGCTCACTCTCCCCGATCTCATGGCGCGTAAAGATCAGGTCATCGAAACTGAGATTCGCGTGGTCGGCCACCAATTACAGCGCAATAAGATCGAGATTCTCCAGGGTACCGCGAGCTTTGTCGATCCTCACACCCTGAGTGTGACACGAATGGACGGGGCCGTGCATCAGGTCCGAGCCTCCGTCGTCGTCCTCGCCACAGGGTCGCGACCACGCCGCCCCTCGGAGATCCCGTTCGATGATGTGATCGTCTGCGACTCCGACTCATTTCTGCGTACGACCAAGCACCCTGCCAGCATCATCGTCATCGGAGGCGGTGTGATCGGCACTGAATACGCGTCGATGCTGGCCGCATTCGGAATCACAGTCACCCTCATTGACCGTCGCAATCAGATGTTGCGGTTCCTCGATCCGGAAATTGCGCAGACGCTTGAAGCGCAGATGCAGGCCAACGGTGTCGCGATACAGCTGGGGCAAGAGCATCTGGATGTTGCCATCGATGCCTTGAACCGCCCGACCGTTCAATTGCAGAATGGTGAAGTCGTGACGGCCGACATGCTGCTCTACACCATGGGGCGGATCGGCAATACCGAAGCGTTGAATCTCTCCGCCATCGGCCTGTCTACCGATCGACAAGGACAACTCCCCGTCAACGCCCATTACCAGACGGCGATCCCACACATCTATGCCGCGGGCGATGTCATCGGTTTCCCGGCACTTGCCGCAACCGCGATGGAACAAGGCCGCCTCGCCACCTGCCATGCCTTTCAGGTTCCCGACGCGCATGAGATCAAAGTGATTCCCTACGGCATCTACAGCATTCCCGAAGTCTCGATGG
>CAZAKX010000211.1:0-4531 GCA_964485915.1 uncultured Nitrospira sp.
CTCGATGGCAACAGGTATTGTTGATCGCATGGATCGTCCCATCCACATTGAAGACGGCCAGCGTTTTCCCTCTCGCTTCCGCCACAATGCCGTGCCCGGGCTTCACCTCCGCCAGCGCGGCAACACGCACAAACTCCGCCATACTCACTCATCCCTCCAATAATGCCTTCAATTACTGCTGAACGGTTGCTTGATCTTTTTCAGTAAGCTATCGATAGACGCCCCTTCTTTTCCGGCATGACCCATGGCTTCGGAGATCTTCTTCGCAATATCCCGGAACGCGACTGCCTGAGGCGATTCCGGATTGGCCACGACGATAGGATGCCCGGTATCTCCACCGTCCCGAATGGCCGGATCGATCGGGATTCGTCCAAGAAACGGCACACCGACTTTGGTAGCCGCCCGCTCCCCTCCTCCATGTGAAAAAATCTCTGTCCGCTCACCGCAGTGGCCACACACAAAAAAGCTCATATTCTCCACGATGCCCAGAAGCGGAACATTCACCTTCTGGAACATCGCCATACCTTTGCGCACGTCATAGAGCGCAACCTCTTGCGGTGTTGTGACTGTGATCGCGCCGGCTAACGGTACCATCTGCGACAAGGACAACTGCACGTCCCCCGTACCGGGCGGCAAGTCGATGAGGAGATAATCCAAGTCCCCCCAGAGCACATCGCGGAAGAACGCCTGCAAATACTGGTGCACCATCGGGCCACGCCAGACAAGTGGCGCCTCTTCCGGGACCAGAAACGCCATGGAGATCAGTTTCACCCCATAGCTCTCCACAGGAATAATCTTGCCATCCTTCTGTTCCGGTCCGGTTGTGCTCCCCATCATCATGGGAATATTAGGCCCGTAGAGATCAGCATCCAACAGCCCGACCTTCGCTCCGGCCAAAGCCAACGTGCAGGCTAAGTTTGCCGCCACGGTGGACTTGCCGACTCCACCCTTGCCACTGCTGACCGCGATGACGTGTTTCACTCCAGGAATCAAATTATCTTGTGCCTGAGGCTGCTGAGCCCCGTGGGTATGTTCATCAGCCATACGCCTCTCTCCAATTGGGTTGAGCCCGACCACGTCTCTTACGCGACAGAGACACGATCAAGTTCTCATGAAATATTATATCGTCATCATAATAAGCGATGCGACGCGCCAAATGATATGGGTCAGTCGGTCCATCACTGATGCATCGACTGGGGAAGTCGGGACCTGGACATCGGTTGTTGTACATGTATACTGAACTCAGGTAGAAGTCTCTCGCTCAGGAGTCGTGATGACCACGCAGCCTTCCCTCGAACCGGCCATCCTCCGTATCGGCGAGCAGTTGGCCCAGCTCTCCGCCGGTCTGTCGCCCTCGATCTTCGATACCCGCTGGTGGTCTCATTCGGCCATCAATCTGGCCATGAAAGACCCGGCCTTCAAGACCCGGTTGTTCCACTTC
Source organism: uncultured Nitrospira sp. (assembly GCA_964485915.1). Lineage (GTDB taxonomy): Bacteria > Nitrospirota > Nitrospiria > Nitrospirales > Nitrospiraceae > Nitrospira_D. Next base: position 1,442 of record CAZAKX010000211.1, read on the forward strand.
ATCGATGTCCTGCCCGTCATCGAGGACGATGAGCGCGTCGTCTCCCTCGCCGAAGAATACTTTGGCCAAGAGAGCCGTCAGTTATTCGGACTGCAATGGGGCTTCAGGGCGCTGACCTCAACCGGCATCGGCGCTCGCCTGACGGGCAAATCCATCAGGAAACAGATCGAGCAGATGGCCAAGACATTTATCGCCGGCGCGTCGGTCGATGAAGCGGTTCCCGTCTTGTCGCAGTTATGGAAAGAAGGGCGGGCCTGGTCCGTCGATCTGCTTGGTGAAGCCACGGTCAGCGAACAGGAAGCCGATCACTATCGAGATCGATGTCTGAATGCATTGACTGAGCTCGGAGAGGCTACCAAGGCTTGGCCCTCCTCTCCGTTGCTTGAGCGAGACCCTTTGGGACAGATCCCACGCGTGCAGCTCTCACTGAAGATTTCAGCTCTCTCATCGAAATTGGACCCCATCGACCCCGACGGCAGTTATGAGTCGGTCGCCACGCGTCTCCGGCCCCTGGTTGACCACGCGCAGGCGCTTCCCGCCGGGCTCATTTTTGATATGGAACAGGCCGAGACCAAGGACCTGATTCTGCACATTTTCAAACGGCTCTTCAGCGAACCGGCCTATCGATCCTATCCCTATGCCGGGCTCGCCTTGCAGGCCTATCATCGAAGCACCGAACAAGACATTCAGGACTTAGTCGGCTGGGCTCGCGACCGCGGTGTGCCGATTACGATCCGACTGGTGAAAGGGGCCTACTGGGACTCGGATACCGTGCGGTATCGACAAGCCGGCTGGCCGTCTCCTCTTTTTGAGCTGAAGGCGGAAACCGATCGCAATTATGAACGTCTGATTCCCGTTCTCTTCGAGCATGTGGACCTGATCCGTCCCGCGTTCGGCACACATAATCTTCGTACATTGGCCGCCGTGGAAGCCCATGCAGAATCGCGTGGCCTAGCTCCCGATGCGCGAGAATACCAGATGATCTTCGGCATGGCCGAGCCGTTCCAACAGGCCATGGTCAAACTGGGGCGTCGTGTGCGGCTCTATGCTCCCATAGGTCGACTGCTGCCCGGCATGGCCTATCTCGTGCGGCGGTTGCTGGAAAATACCTCCAATGAGTCGTTCCTCAAAAAAGAGTATGTGGAGTCCCAACCACTCTCCCAGCTTCTCGCGCCGCCACAGACCTCGACCCATTATGCATCGATCAAAACGACGAACCATGCTCGCAGCTTTGTCAATGAACCGCACAGCGATTTTTCACAAGCCGATGTTCGCGATGCCATGCGCGTAGGAATCACATCGGTTCAATCTCAACTCGGTCGGCGATGGGACGGCAGCACCTCCAAGATCGGACTGACCGGCCCATGGCTGGAATCTCGAAACCCTTGTAAGCCGAGCGAGGTCGTCGCCCAAGTGAAGAGTGCAGAAGTGTCCGATCTGGACCTGATCATCGACCGGGCATTTAAGCAATGGGAGAGCTGGCGACGCACCGCGCCAGACGCGCGATCGGATATTCTGCGCAAGGCCTCGGCAGAGATGAACCGCCGTCGCTACGAACTCGCCGCGTGGGAAATCGTGGAAGTCGGCAAGCCTTGGCGCGAGGCTGATGCCGACGTCGCCGAAGCTATCGACTTTCTCCGCTACTACGCAGATGAGATGGATCGATTGGCTCAGACCACACGATTGGGTGACTACCCAGGAGAACTGAATCATCGTCTCTATGGACCGCGCGGCCTCACGGCGGTCATCGCGCCATGGAACTTTCCGCTGGCCATTCCAGCTGGCATGATCTCGGCCGCCCTGGTAACCGGCAATCCTGTCCTCTTTAAACCTTCTGAGCGCTCACCGCACCTCGGAACGTTGCTCACCGACATCTTGATCGAAGTGGGTGTACCGGTTGGCTGCATGACGTGCCTGCCAGGGGGACCAGAGATCGGACAAGCACTCGTTGCACACCCTCGGGTGGCGACCATCGCATTCACTGGATCACAGGCCGTGGGGCTTCATATTCTGCAGGAAGCCTCCCGCGTAAACCCAGGACAGACCCTGATTAAGCGAGTCATTGCTGAGATGGGTGGAAAGAACGCCATCATTGTCGATGAGACAGCGGATCTCGACGAAGCGATCATGGGAGTCGTGACGTCATTCTCCGGGTATGCGGGACAAAAATGCTCGGCCTGTTCGCGTGTGATCGTCCACCGGTCGGTCTACGACCCATTCGTCGCACGTTTGAGAGAAGCCGTGTTGAGTTTGGAGATCGGTGATCCAATGAAGCCCGGCACCAAAGTGGGACCAGTGATCGATTCTCGAGCGCAAGCCGGTACTCAACGGTACATTTCGATCGGACATGAAGAAGGGCGGATGCTCGTGCAATGCCCCGTCGCTCAGGAAGGATATTTTGTCGGACCGACGGTCTTTGTCGATATCCACCCTCATCACCGATTGGCACAAGAGGAAATATTCGGTCCGGTATTAGCGGTCATGAAGGCGGATAGCTTTGTCGAAGCGATACGGATAGCAAACGGGACCGACTACGCGTTGACGGGTGGAGTCTATACGAGGAGTCCCGCCAATCTTGCGATCGCCCGGGAACAGTTTGATGTCGGAAATCTGTACCTGAATCGGCCGATTACCGGCGCCCTCGTCTCTCGTCAACCCTTCGGAGGGCACCGTTTCTCAGGGATAGGAGCGAAAGCGGGTGGGGAAGACTACCTGTCCCAGTTCATAATTACCAGAGTGGTCAGCGAAAACACCCTCCGTCGTGGATTCGAATCCACGCAATGAGGCCTTCTGTGGTTTCACATCATACTCTTCAAGTTCTTCCGAGATTTCCGTCACGACGCCCCGATCCTCTCTCGCACCGGCTAATTCCTGTCGCTCTGAGTATTTCACGAGACCGACGCCTTTGGCGAACCATGCCGTCATCACGTCGCTTCCCGAGATGGTATGACGGCTGCCGGAGAGATGGATCTGCATCTTCATGCGTGCTTCGACTTTGATGGTGTCCTGGAACGTGCCGGCCGGAACCGTGATCGTTTCGCGACCGACCACCGTGCTCCAACCTTGGACATCGACTTTTTCATCCGTTCC
>CAZAKX010000212.1:0-4520 GCA_964485915.1 uncultured Nitrospira sp.
CATCGGAAAAAACCAAACTCCTTGTCGGCGATATCGTCGTCCTGCTCGGATCCCGCGGTGAGATCCAGCGGGCAATGGGGTTTATCCTTGCGAGTAACCCGGACGTTTAGCGCACCCCTGCCGTGCCAAATTCTTGTGAACGTATGATTCAGCTACGCCACCGGAGCGTCACTCGTTCTTTTAGCGGATGGTCAAAGGGTCGTCCGGTCTGAACCGACTCGAGATGAGCTGCCTTGAGCTTGTAGTACCATTTGGCCGGCATGTCGGCATCCCCAAGAAACATCGACGAGGGCTTGTGACGCAGCCCCACCACCAGATGCTTCATCGCCCGTTCATCCTGCTTCAGAAACATTTTGGTTAATGTCCGAAAGATGAGGTTCCCAAACGGCAGCCAATGCAGACCGCGCCAATAGGCGGAAAAATCGATACGACATTCCATCTCGGACACAGGTGTGGCCATCAATCGGTTGGCTAGCCACGCCGTTCCACATTGCATGAGCTCCACCCGTTGATTCGGCAACAAGAAATCGATGGTTGTGGTTAACGGCCCGCCATAGATACGCTCCATCCAATGAAACGGGCCACTGTTCTTTGCCGGCCGATGCGCAGTCATCCGAAAACCGTTCGGGATGGGCTCGAATATTTTCATCTTCTCGTGCATTTTCGCATCGCTGCGCCACCAGGAATGGACGTAGGGGCCATGGACTGGGTCGATCAAACCAATGATGCCATCGTCGGCCGTACAGGTATACGTGAGTGAAATGTGGAATGATTGTCGAGGTTCAGACGGAAGCGGCATACGCGGAGCCGGAGGCAACGGATCGATGTTCCCCCGTTCATCGGCGAGATATACCCAAATCATACCATCGGTTTCCTCGGCCGGATAGGACGCGACGCCGATTTTGTCGGTCTTCAGAATTGGCTCATCTGGGAGAGCAGGAATGCGCTGACAACGCCCCTTCGTATCGAACTGCCATCCATGATACGGACATTCTACTCGTTCCCCATCGAATCGGCCGAACGATAACGGCATACCTCGATGTGGACAGATGTCGCGCATGGCCGCCAGATTACCTGCCCGATCACGGCAGAGCACGATCGGTAGCCCCAACATCTGAAGCCCCTTCATTGTCCCGGAACGCAGGGTATGGCTCGGTACGGCCGGATACCAAAACCCAAAGAGGGGAGCGCTCCTGGATGCGACAACTTCAGGCAATACAAGTGGTGGCGGTTGAATCATTGATCGGCAGGAAACTCGTAAGAGAGGTATCCAACAATGGATTTGGACTATAACTGGGGCATGGGGCTAGGTCAAGCAATGTGCCGTAGTACACGCGGTTATCCGGTTCCTTGACACCCTCAAGGACCACATACTATTCTGTTTCTATGCGATAGTCTCTAGGTGTGGCTGTTATACGTGATGAGGTAGGACAATGATTGCGACGCAAATAGAGCCGACCACGACATTAGCACAGCTGCAAGAATCAAAACCTGACCGTGTGACGATTGTGTTGCTGAGCGGTGACCTCGACCGCGCAATGGCTGCCTTCATCATCGCCACGGGCGCTGCCGCCATGGGCATGCATGTGACGGTGTTTTTTACATTTTGGGGATTGAACGCCATCCGTAGAAGAGGCGCAACAAGCTCAGCAAAAGATTGGCTCCGACGGACGTTTGGCTTGCTCAACAAAGGCGGTGCCGACACGCTTCCGCTGTCTCGCTTCCACTTTGGTGGGTTGGGCACGAAGATGATGCAGAAGGTGATGAAGCAAAATCGGATGCCGGGAGTCCCTGAATTGATGCAAACAGCCCTCGATCTGGGCGTGCGGTTTATCGCCTGCACCACGACGATGGGGCTCATGGGCATCAGCAAAGACACGCTGATCGACGGCATCGATCAGTTCGCCGGCGTGACGACGTATCTGGCGGAAGCCAAACAGGGCAGTGTCAACCTGTTCATCTGAGCCATTACCTGAATGAGGGAACGCTGATGATGCACGCCGATGTCAAACTCGATACCTTGGGATATTTCTGCCCGATGCCGATCATCCTGACGTCCAAAAAAATAAAGGAGCTGACGCTGGGACAAGTGTTGGAAGTCGTCTCCGATGATGAGGGCATCAAGAAAGATATGCCTGCGTGGTGTGAAACCACGGGTCATCAAATGATGGGCATGGAAGAGGAACAGGCAAAGTCAGGCCGGATCTACAAAGCGTTCGTGAAAAAGACAAAATAGTCGGACTTTCAAGAACCGAACGAGGCAAGAAGCCGGACGGACCGTACGCAGTCCTCCGGCTTTTTCGTTTGAGCTGAGACGGCGGCATGGATCAAATCGTCGAATGTGTCCCCAACTTCAGTGAAGGACGGAATCGAGCGACGATGCAGGCGCTGATCGAGGCTGTTACGTCGACAGCAGGCGTGGCGCTATTGGACCACTCGATGGATCCAGACCATCATCGGGCGGTGTTGACGTTCTGCGGAACCCCTAAGGCAATCGTCGAGGCCGCCTTTCGTGCCATTCGGATCGCGACGGATCTCATTGATCTGCGCAAACATGTCGGCGCACATCCTCGCGTGGGGGCAACCGACGTGGTGCCGTTTATCCCGATCAGAGGCACAACCATGCAGGGCTGCGTCCAGCTGGCCAAGCAACTGGGAGAAAAGGTCGGGCGTGAGCTCGAGATCCCCGTCTTCTTGTACGAGCGCGCGGCGGCTCATGCCGACCATGCCCCGTTGGAGGCGATCAGGCGAGGCGGACTTGAAGGTGTGGCTTCCCGCATGGCTTCCGACCCAGATTGGGCACCGGATTTCGGCCCGCATCGACTCCATCCGAGCGCGGGAACAATCGCAATCGGTGCTCGGCCTCCTCTTATCGCATATAATGTGAACCTGTACTCCAAGGATGTTCAGACTGCCCGGTCCATCGCTCGAGTGATCCGTCATTCAAACGGAGGCCTGGCGCACCTGAAGGCGATCGGCGTAGAGTTAAGTAGCCGCGGCATGGTGCAGGTTGCGATGAATTTGACCGATTACCAGGTCACTCCGATCCACATCGCATTTCAGGCCGTCAAGACTGAAGCTGAAAAGCGTGGCATAGAGGTGGCTGGAACTGACCTGGTCGGATTGGTCCCCCAGGCAGCATTGGACCAGGCTGCAGCTGCTTCCTTGAAGCTGGACCGATTTGATTCCAGTCAGATACTCGAAACACGAATAGCTGAAACGATGCTGAGAAAAGACGAGATCGAACCAACCTTATCGGACTTTCTCGCCGCAGTAGCGGAAGCCAACCCCACACCAGCCGGCGGCAGCGTCGCCGCACTCGTCGGTGCCTTGGCCGCCTCATTGGGAGTGATGGGCGCCCGCCTGAGCCGGCAATCGGACAGCGCCATCCGCCTTCTCGAGTTGAGCCGACAGCTCCATCGGCTCGTCCAAGACGATACAGCCGCATACAGCGGACTGAGCGATGCCTACAAAATCCCCAAGCCTCACCCTGACCGGCCTCGCGCAATTGCTATGGCGCTCCAACGAGCCACGGAGGTGCCCTTGGAAATCGCTGAGGCGGCTTGCGAGGTGGGACGATATCTTCATACGTTGCGCGAGAAGGTGAACCCTGCTGTCCGTTCAGATCTCACCGTGGGTTTCACCATGGCCTGTGCAGCTGCCCAGTCCGGCCTCTCTACAGCCAAGACAAATATAAATTCACTTATAAATCATGAACTTACAGATCTTTTACAAGCCAGGATGGTAAAAGCCACCGCGAATCTTGATGAACTGAGATCATTATGCTAGACTCCGACGCCGAATTCGTGAAAACCATAAGCAGCGGGCCCACTTGGCCTGAGAAAGTCGAAAGTCAACCGAATGGAAATCAAGGTTTTTAATAACAACGTTGAGAAAGCCCTCAAGGTCGCTAAAAAGAAATTGGCGGGAGAGGGTCTGTTTCGCGAGCTAAAGCGTCGTCGTTTCTATGAGAAGCCCAGCGTCAGGAAGAAGGCTAAACAACGCGAAGCACAGAGACGTCGACAAAAGTGGCTCTCCAAGCGGAGACCTGAATAGACATATCCGTACAGCGTTTGTAATCCCCCTGGGTCTCATCCTCCCCCTCGCTCTCTTGCAAGCCTGATGCGCCGGGATCAAATCCACGCAGCTATTCAACTGGTCAGGCAAGAGGTGGACCGGTGGCAGGAACCGGTCCTTGGAGTCGTCGCCAAGCAATCCGGCCGAGATCCTTTTCTGATCCTCATCTCCTGTCTCCTGAGCCTTCGCACCAAAGACAAAACTACCAGGGAAGCCAGTGATCGACTGTTTGCCATGGCACGCACCCCGGCGTCCATGCTGAAACTACCCTTGAAAAAGATCGAACGGGCGATTTACCCCGTTGGATTCTACCGAACGAAGGCCAAATCCATTCATCAGATTTGCCGCCGGTTGATAGATACGTACGGAGGAACGGTACCGGATTCCATTGATGAGCTCGTGACCCTCCCAGGGGTTGGAAGAAAGACCGCCAATCTGGTTGT
>CAZAKX010000213.1:0-4470 GCA_964485915.1 uncultured Nitrospira sp.
ACTGCGGCAACCGCGTGAAGAATCGGGTCGGCCTTCATGACCATACCGGCCCCGCCTCCATACGGTGTGTCATCGACCATCTTATGGCGATCCGACGCGAAGTCCCGCACGTTGCGCACGTTCACATGGAGCAGGCCCTTCTCTTGTGCACGCTTCAGCATGCTGTGAGCCAGGACCGGCTCAACCATCCCCGGAAACAATGTCAGCACTTCGAACCGCAACATGCTAGGCATCCAATCCTTCGATCATCCGAACCGTCATCGTCCCAGCGGAGAGATCGACTGCCACAACCAGTTCTTTTGCTGCCGGAATCAAGAGTTCCTTCTCTCCTTGTCGAACAACCAATACCGGATTCCCCGGCAAATTCCAAATTTCTTCGAGTATGCCGATTGACCGCCCTTCATTGGTATGGACGGTCAGGCCGATCAAATCGCATTCGTAATAGTGCCCATCCGGAAGCTCAGGTACGGTCCCACGGATCGTCTGAATGTATCCTCCACGCCAGAGACTCGCTTCTTCCGGTGTGGTGAGGCCGGTCAGTCCAAGGATAAACCGGGCACCGGCCCGCCTCACATGGGTGACGCTGGTCTCAAGAGTCTGTCCGTTCCTTCCCATGAGACTGACACGCCTCAGACCTTCAATTCGGCCAGGCACATCCGAGAGCGGTCGCACCTTCACCTCTCCTCGGACGCCGAACGGACGCTCAATCTGTCCCACCGTCACGGTTTCAGGCTGATTCGCCATACAACGACGTCGTTACGATTTAGCAGGGGCCTTTTTCTGCGCGGCCTTTTCAGCCTCAAACTGCTTCCAGACTCCGGCCCTGCGCAGTAATGTCCGCACCGTCACTGTAGGTTGAGCGCCATGATGAAGCCACCTGAGCACACGTTCCTGCTTGAGCTCCGGAACACCGGCTTCTTTCAATGGGTCAAAAATCCCAAGGATCTCAAGGAAACGCCCGTCGCGGGCCTTCCGCGAATCCGCCGCCACCACTCGATACATCGGTCGTTTGTGTCGTCCCGTTCGAGCTAGTCTCAAATGTACAGCCACAACTGTCCTCCTTCTCGGCTATGTGAAGATCACCTACCGAGACCGTAAGAGCTGGGCGAGCTGTCGACGCCCCCCCGCACCGGTCATCGCTTTTGCCAACTTCTTTGCGGACAAGAATTGCTTGATCAGGCGATTCACGTCCTGCACCGTCGTCCCGCTTCCGCGGGCAATCCGCTTTTTTCGACTCCCATTGATGATCGTATGATCACGGCGTTCCCGCGCGGTCATCGAATCGATCACGGCCACGACCCGACCGATCTCCCGTTCCGGCTTATCGCCATCGAGAGCCTGTTTTAACTTTTGGCCGCCCGGGAGCATGCCCAAAATTTGCTCGAACGAACCCATGCGGCTGACCTGTCCCAGCTGGGTCCGGAAATCTTCCAGCGTGAACGTGTTGCTGGTGAGCCGCTTCTGCGCTTCTTCTGCTTGCTCGCGCGTGATACTCTCTTGCGCTTTTTCAATGAGAGACAACACATCGCCCATTCCCAGTATCCGGGAGGCCATCCGGTCCGGATGAAACGGTTCAAGCGCATCCAACTTTTCACCGACGCCCAGAAACTTGATGGGCTTCCCGGTCGCCGCTCGAATGGAGAGGACCGCTCCTCCGCGCGCGTCACCCTCTACCTTCGTCAAAATCACGCCGGTGAGTCCCACTTTTTGATCGAACTGACTGGCCATCATAACGGCATCCTGACCGGTCATCGCATCAGCGACCAGGAGCACTTCGTGAGGCGACACGGCGGATTTGACGGCGATCAGTTCCCCCATCAACTCATCATCGATATGAAAACGACCGCCGGTATCCAAAATAATGAGGTCGAAGCCCTGTTCATCTCCTCGCTCGACTCCTGCACGACAGATCCGCACGACGTCCGCTTGGGAAGCCTGAGCATCATCAGCCCGATGAACCTCCACGCCCAAGTCCCGACCTAGCGCGCTCAACTGCTCACCGGCTGCGGGTCGGCGGGGGTCAGCCGCAACGAGAAGCACGCGCTTCCCTTGACTCTTGAACAAACGGGCGAGCTTGCCGCTCGCCGTCGTCTTTCCGGCACCCTGCAGGCCGACCATCATCATGATCGTCGGCGGCCTGGAACTCAGCGCAAGCCCTGCCCGCTCATGTCCCATCATCGCACGCAGTTCATCCCAGACTACTTTAACGACCTGGTGCCCAGGAGTCAGACTCTGCAGTACTTCCTGCCCGATGGCTTTTTCACGGACCCGATCAATAAATTCTTTGACAATTTTGAAGTTGACGTCCGCTTCGAGCAACGCAAACCGCACCTCTTTTAGCGCATCGGCAATGTTTTGCTCCGTGAGCACACCCGGCCCTCGAAGCTTTCGGAAGATCTTCTCAAACTTCTCGCTCAGTGCATCGAGCATAACGTCAGACCACCACATAGAAAGAGGCCATCGAGGCCTTACACCAGACCTTCGATCGCCTCGAAAATCCTAGGAAAAGAGCATCGGGGAGTGTACTAGGACCAATAAAGGCAAGTCAAGGTCACCGCAAGTCAGTAGTTTTATTGACATGCCGTAAACCTTCGGATATGGTGCATTTTAAACGCTGCGAACCTGGATAGACACATCCGCAAGGAGGACAAGCGGCCGCGTGCGAAAATCGCCCTGGGTGCTTCTCATGTTCGTGCTGATCGGCGGCCTGCTCGGTGGAATCCTGGGGGAGATTCTCCACGTCATGGCACCCCAAGGAACTATCCAGAGCATCTTCTCGACTCATTTCACGCCTGGGATTAATCCACCGCTGACCATAGACCTCGTCTTGCTCACACTTGTGTTTGGGTTCAGCATTAAGATCAACATCTTGAGCATCATTGGGATGTTTATCGGCATCTACCTCTACAAACACGTTTAAGATTTCGCATCCAACGCCTGAAGCCGCAAGGATCGAATCTGATTGCGTAACTCTGCAGCCCGTTCAAAGGCCAGCTCTTTGGCCGCAGCTTTCATCTCGGCCTCCAACCGTTCGATCAGTTGATCCATTGATTCTGAACCCCCGTATGACTCCATCGATTCAGCTGCGAGGTCCAGCTGTACGTAGTCCTTCTCGGCCACCGCATACTCGAGGGAAGGGATATCCTTGGTAATCCCGACCGGTGTAATGCCATGCGCTCGGTTATACTCAGCCTGGATCCCCCGGCGGCGGTTTGTTTCCTCAATCGCCTGTTTCATCGAATCAGTCACGAAATCTCCATAAAAAATCACCCGCCCCTCGAGATTGCGCGCGGCTCGACCAGCCGTTTGGATCAACGCACGGTAGGACCGTAAATAGCCTTCCTTATCGGCGTCGAGAATGGCCACAAGGCTCACTTCAGGGAGGTCGAGCCCTTCGCGCAACAAGTTGATCCCAACCAGCACGTCAAATATCCCGCGTCGGAGATCGCGTACGATTTCAGCTCGTTCCAGCGTCTTAATATCGGAATGCAAATAGCGCACTTTGATTCCCAGGTCGTGATAATACTCCGTCAAATCTTCCGCCATCCGTTTCGTGAGCGTGGTGACCAGCACCCTGCCGCCCTTGGCAACTTCCGAACGAACCTGACCAAGCAGATGATCGACCTGTCCCTTCGCCGGCACCACATCTATCGGTGGATCCATAAGACCGGTCGGGCGAACAATCTGTTCAATGACGTCAGAACCAGCATGCGTCAGTTCATGGGGACCGGGCGTGGCGGACACGTACACAACCTGATTCAGACACCCCTCGAATTCGGCAAACTTCAGAGGGCGGTTGTCGACTGCCGATGGAAGTCTAAACCCATACTCCACCAGCGTCCGTTTCCTGGAATAGTCGCCCTCGTACATGCCCCCAACCTGGGGAACGGTCGCGTGCGACTCATCCACGATCAGCAGAAAATCCTTCGGAAAATAATCAAGCAACGTCGGAGGCGCCTCGCCGGGCATCCGCCCGCTGAGATGGCGTGAGTAATTCTCAATCCCATGGCAATAGCCCATCGCTCGGATCATTTCGAGATCAAATTTGGTGCGCTGCTGGATTCGTTGAGCCTCCACCAGTCGTCCTGCCTTCCTGAAATACTCCACCCGTTCATCGAGCTCCTCCTCGATGCCGGTAATAGCCCGTTCATAGCGATCGGGAGCGATGAGATAATGGGTATTCGGGTAGATCGCGACCTTAGGAAGCTTGCCGAGCGATTTCCCTGTGAGGGGATCGATTTCGTGGATAGCATCGACGACATCGCCGAACAGCTCGATACGCACCGACTTCGCCTCAGACGACGCAGGAAAAATCTCGATGACATCTCCGCGCGCGCGAAAGGTGCCTCGATGAAAATCAACATCGTTGCGCTCGTACTGGATCTCGACGAGCTTCGCCAAAATCTTCTCGCGCCTCGTTTCCGTGCCTTCTTCGAGATACACCAACATGTCGTGGTAGACCTCCGGCGA
>CAZAKX010000214.1:0-4454 GCA_964485915.1 uncultured Nitrospira sp.
TTCAGTGCTGCGCTACCCGTAGCACATTACGAGAGAGGAATAAATCAGACCTTCCTTAGTATGGAGGAAAACAGACTGGCAGATTCAAGCGATCACCGCCATATTATCTGAGGTAGAGTGAGGAGGGTAATCATAATGAAACAGATGAGACGTCGAGGCTTACCTGCGCCCAGAAAGCGGACCTATGGCAGTGATGGAACCAGAGCAGCCACCTACACTGACGACTAAAATATGGGTGGTCATAACTGTGTGGCCATCAAACGTTTTTGCTGACTGGATCATGCTCCTAAAACTGGCTGCTGATACTGAATACCTGGGCACGATCGGTCCCGACTCGGTCGCACCAAATGCTGATCAGGTTGGCGATTCACATGTCGCGAACTTTTGCCTGATCTGGCGGGCTGTCACCAGCAAGCGCTGAGCCCCTGCAAAAACGGGAGGTGCACCAACGCGGTCAAACCGATGCGAGGTGCTCCCTCATCGCTCCGGATTTCTCGTCGCCGTCACCGCTGAAGCAAATTTCAGCAGACTGCTTCGTTCGTCATCATCCAGCGCTAACAACAGATGAGTTTCCTCACCGTGCATGAGGCGCAGGCTCAAGAACGGCTCTTCACGGCGCTTTTCCTTGTTGTCCCACATCGCATCGATCAGCTGGACTTTATCCAACTGCCCAACCGATACGACGTCATATCGGAAATAGGAATCACCGATAACAATGTCGAACACGACATTACCTGCTGTGAGCAGTAGCAGATTGAACCGGCCCTGATCCTCGTATCCCTCCGGCAAGAACTTATTGAGGTGGCAGAGCACTATCTTTCGATCGCCCAACGCCTTACGGAATTTCTCCCTCAGCGCGTCATAGTCGATCTGCAAGGCTTTTTCCTCCGGTCCAGTTGCTGCGACAGCTGCCGTTTCCGCTTTCGAGAAAATATCATCAGCGGACATCAATCCTGACATAGCCACTTCCTCTCGTTATCGTTGGGATGAATATGGTGAATGCATATAGGAGATGTACGGTAACCGGCTCTCCATCAAGATTGCAAGAGGACTGAGATCAAGGCTTTTCGTTAATGCGCCGCAACGTGATGGGAAAATCGAGTGTCGCCGGCCTCATCAATTACGGTCACATCGAATGAGTGCCTTGTAGCACGAACCAGCCCAAAGTTTTGGTATCCTGACTCATTGACCAAGCGGGTTGGGTGTAATCCCTCACTAGCCGCGGTGATCCTTCCGGGTCTGGCCGAGAGAGGACCTGCCATGTACTCGTGAAAGTCTATGTGACCGTCCTGATCTGGATCATAGGCGTTGGCCTGCACCCAATGTACATCCCCTCCAAGGAACACCACGTTCTTGAGTTTCTGTCGGAGAATGGCATCGACAATCACCTGCCGTTCGCGCTCAAAGCCGACGCCGTTATTGTCGGCCCCCCAGCCATCATTGCCCACACCTCCCTTCACGATAGACAGCGGCACAGAGGTCGCGATGACTTTCCACGTCGCCGTGGACGTGCGCAATCCATCAAGCAGCCATTGCAATTGCGTTGATCCCAGCATCGTCTTGTCAGGGCCATCCTGGTCCTCGTTCCGACTCCGATACTGTCTGGTGTCCAAGATAAACAGCTCCAGATCTGCGCCGTAGCGGACACTCCGATATAGTCGATTGGGCTCCTTCTCTGGAGAGTCAATCGGCCAATACTCGCGGAATGCCTGCCGCCCAGCCGGCATGTACGGATCAAATGGCCCCGAGAAATTATCACGAACTTCGTGATCATCCCAGATCGCATACACCGGCACCGTTCTCAAAAACCGCTGGAGCGCTTCCGCGCCCCGTTGATATCGATGGCGCAAGCGGTAGGTCTCCAGCGTTGTGGCCTTGAAATCTGCTCCCGGCTCGTTCGGCGGCGAGGGGCAGAGGTTGTCCGCATAAATCGTATCGCCGAGAAACAGAAAAAAGTCGATCTTCCGCCGGTCAATCACATCGAAAATGGGGTAGCCGCCCACACCCTGGCGACATCGCCCTTGGCCACCAAGATCTCCACTCCAGGCAAACGTCACCGCGGCGGAGGTGTTGCTCTCCGGTAGCGTGATGAAATCCCCCTCGGCTGCGAGTTTTCCAGAGAACTCCTTCTTAGGCTGGTCTCCAGAGCCAATCATGACATGATACCGATAATGCGTTGCGGGACTCAGTCCTTCAAGCGGAACGGTGAGGGTATAATCAGTTTCCGCCGTGGTCGCCAACAATGCCGTTCTCGGCACCGGAGCAACCACGGTCGCCAGTTTCGCCGCCGTTTCCCACAGCGAGAGCGGCGCCCATTCAATCTGTACGGATGCCGGTCCGTCTGTGCGGAGCCACAGTAAAGCGCGATGCGAACTGACGTCACCAACGGCCACCCCCTGAGGTAACAGGTCTGACACCAAAAATGACCGTTCCTCAAACGAACTACTCGGCCGAACGCCTTCGCTGGGGGATAGCGCAAAACTGACACAAAACGAGGCGACAACAAGGGAACAGACCCCCGGAAACAACGTGCGCATTCAGGTACCCCTACCCTATGCCGTTGAAGCGGTCAAGCGAAGGGCCCGAGCAGCGGACTTGAAAATAGGCTAAGCCGACCATCATACTGAGGGGAGACGAAGGAGAAATACGGTGCATGATATAAACTGCTGTGTGCCAAATTGCTTAGCGAAACCCTATGCTCCAGCCGGCACGCGATCCGTCTGCAAAGATCATTTCCTCAGCTTTCTCACATGGCGCCGCCGCCGTGGTCCACAAATGTTCCTGACCTACGCAGGCATGGCAATGGCGGAGCGTGACACCATTGCCGCCGAATGGATGAAAACCATCCGCATAGATGAAGCGCCCACCGCTGCGCCTAAGCTCTAATCCGCATTTCCCCTCACCCCATCACCGGCGACCCATGGTGATGGATCATCAACCACTCGTCACCGATAAGCTCAAAAAGGTTCGTGGCAAGGACCTTGGCGTGTTGCGGTTCGTCGGATTGTTGCGTCGTGAGATTCTCAACACAGATGACCCAGGCCATATCGCCCGCCACCTGAACCATCACGTCGGTGAGGTCAAACTTCATCGAAAAGGTGTTGTTAAAGATCAGCACCCACGAGTCTCGCACGGCGGGCCAGCCGGAACGAATCGTCCAGCCTGGGTGAATGCAGGTGACATAGTCTTGATGCATCCACACTTGGTCCATCTTGGCAATGTCGAGGCTCTCAAACGCTTCGTAGAATGTTCGATTGGCCTTTGTGACGGCTTCGATGCGCTGTTGTAACACGTAGTCCCCCTGGCTCAGCGAAACCGTATCATACTGCAACCGAGCTGAGCACGGCGAGGACATTTCTCCCCGCCATCACTGGGCTGAGGGGTATCAGGTGCACCCAAGGAATCGCTCAGGCAACATTCTGAGAAATGACTATGTGTCCCTGAAGGCCAACGAGGAGAAGTGGTTTGTTAGGGGTACAGCAGCACAATGGCCGATACGGGCCGGACAATACTCTCAAAATTCTCGGCGCGCACTTTCCATGCGCCCCTAGGAATCGCTCCCATGAGGGGCAGCAGGGCGAATGGTCCAAGCAGCCAACGATGGAGTATCGACTTAGGTGACACCTCGCCAGTCAGCGTCCCTCGAGTATTATCGATCCATCTTCCGCATACTCAGAGCCGGTGCTGTAGCATTTGCCTTCTTGTTCGAAAAGGCCTTGTCCACCTGTTCAAGACGCTTCAAGGGGCTACCGAATAAGTCATTCAGTTCGATCACGACTCCTCCAACGATTTGGCGAAGTTCACGTTCCGTATGGTGAAGAGGAACCAGCCGCCTGCGCTGCCAGCCACGGAGCGCAAATATCTTTCCTAACTGCACATGAGGCCGCTCACATACCATTACAAATTCACGTCCTTGGCCATCTTCAAGTATAAAGCCCTTCAAATGCATCGCGCTTCACCCCCTTTCTCAAAAATCCTAATCGTGACTCATGCTGCCCACCAGTATCCTATACGGTGTTTTCAATCACCTGATAGATTCGAGCCCTGGTTAAGCCTTCTCAACGATCTCAAAGTCGGGCCGAACTAGGAATCACTTTGCTGGTCGACCGAATAGCCAGACAAAAATCCAGGAGATTGTCGTTCATGATGAGCGTGCGAAGCGGGGGAATAGGCTTCATCTGGGCCGTTCTTTCTGCGTTACTGCCCAAATCACCACGGTGTGCTTCCCGTTGCAGCATATTGAAGAAAGTGACCTAGGCCCATCAGGAATATCCTGAAAATCGGTGAGGACATCACTGAGGAGATTCGGGGAATGTACCGGAAGCCATCAGAGGGCCAATCTTCATTTCTGAGGATCGACCCTCCTGATGAGGCAAATGCGAGACAATACCATCCGAGCTAGTACTGCAGCTGCATGGCCAGATGGAACGAATCGACTTTTTGCACCGGTTGCC
>CAZAKX010000215.1:0-4416 GCA_964485915.1 uncultured Nitrospira sp.
ACAGCCGCTCGTTTGACTTCCTGGGCAGGAAGGCGCAGCATGGCATATCTCATTTAGACAAAGAGGTGTTCTGTGATTCCTTGCTAGATCTTGCTGACGCCACCATAGAATCCTGCTCCAGAACAACCCCACGCCCTCCTGGTCTCCATCACCACGAGGGCGTTCTTGTGTCCTCAACCGCAGCTTTTTTCGTCCACATGCCCAGTCCTTTTACCTGTCTTGGAAGGAGACCACGATGAAACATTTAGCCACACTCTCAGCCGGATTGATCCTAGGATCGCCGGCCCTCGCCTTGGCGGCAGACCACAGTGCAAGTTATCGGGGAATTGGATATATCTACTTCGCCTTCATCGCTGGAATCCTGATTTATGGGGTCAACGATGCCTTCGGGAAAACGGCCATGTATGTGGCAACCCCGATTATCCTCGCCTGGTCGTATTGGATGTTGCCGCCCAACTAAGCCAAGTGAATCACGAGCCGTTGACACAACGGCTCGTCCATCGGTGATACCCCCTCGCTTGCCACAGCTCAATGGAGGTGTGCGATGCTTCAACTTCAACCACTTGATCCGAGTACTCCGATCTTTCAACAGCTCAGCACCGAGGCGTCGCCCGTGGTCCTGGTCAACATCTTTCACGTCGTTGCGGCAGACATCCCTGCCCTCCTCAAAGCGTGGGAGTCGGATGCCAATTGGATGAAGCGCCAACCCGGCTATATCTCCACGCAATTGCATCAAGGCATCGGTGGCAGCACCGTATTCATGAACTACGCGCTCTGGGAGTCAGTGGCGCACTTTCGGGCTGCATTTTCCCACCCCGAGTTTAAAGCGGCCCTTGAGCACTATCCGTCTACAACAGTCGCATTACCGCATCTTTTCACGCGGCTGACGGTTCCGAATCTGTGCGTGGGCCCATAGCCCTCGGCCCAAGGGCAGACACATCCTACGCCTTTCTTGCCTCTCTTCTCCCATTTGGACCATTCCTGTTCGACAAACACCTACGTGAGAAAGAAGTCACTACGGGCTGATCAGCCGCCACAAGCACCTCTCACCGTTTGCCGTCATAGCCTCGCTCCTTCCACCGCTCGAGCAGCTGAATACGTTTCTTGAGCTGTTCGACCGTTGCTTGATCGACACGGCTCCCGGTGCGCGCAATCAATTCTGCGTTAAGTTTTCTATGATCGATTCCGCTGTTTCTGGCAACGGTGCTGACGAGCAGCCGGTGGAGATCTCGCAGTTCCAGTTTCTGCTCGTGGAGAGAGACCGCTGGTTCAGTAACCGCAATCGGATCTTCCTCTCCACGCGTCTCGTCTTCGCCGATCAGGCTATCCATCCTGGCCACGGCCATCAACGGCATGTATTCATTGGTGGAGACCGTGACACCGCCAAACAAGTCTCGTTGCCCGGCCGGCATAATGTCTTCCAAAACATGATCGCGCTCTGCCTTGATTTGCTTCGCATAGTGCACCAGGATCGGATCTTTCGGTAGATAGAGCCACGCACGCTGCGGTTTGGGTAAACCGTCCTGCATCCGAACGAATCGGCCGACCACCTGCCGGAAATACATTTCCGTGATGACGTTCGTCCCATAAACACCGACGCGAAGGCGCGGAATATCGACGCCTTCACTCACCATGTTTACCGCCACCAGCCACTGCTGTTTTTTGTGACCGGCGAACTCCTCGATGGTGTGCGAGGCGGTGGGGTCATCCGACACCGCAACGGCTGCTTTCGTCCCGGCAACACGCCCGACGAGATCCGCCACCCAGCGAGCATGTTCCTGATCCATGCAGACGATCAGTCCCCCGGCATCCGGCTGTTCCTGCTGGCGAAGACGTGTCAGTTGTGCGTGGGCATCGGTGATCACCGGCCCAAGCCAGGTTTCTTGGAGGAGTGCTGTCTTTAACCGTTCCCGCTGCCGATTGAACGTCAATCCGTCTTCAAAGGTCGCCTGATGCTCGCGGCCCTCAGACAGCCAGCTGAGCTCGCCTTCGTAGCTCGGGAAGACAATGGGCCGGCAGACATTGTCGCGGATCGCATCGGTATATCCATAGGCGAAGTCCGCCCGGCTTTCTCCATTCTCATATCGAATAAACGGGATCGGATTGTTGTCTGAACGAAACGGTGTGCCGGACAAGATCAATCGAAACACCGCCGGTTCAAACGCCGTGCGCAGCGCTTTTCCCCAGTTCTTGCCGTCACCAGCATGGTGTAGCTCATCGAAGATAAGTAATGTCTTCTTGCTCTTGCAGACCCTTTGAAAGATCGCCGGTGCCAGGCAGACTTGCTGATAGGTAACTACGGCACCATGATAGTCAGCCGCTTCAGCTGCCTGTTCGTTGGTCAGAGACGGATCAAGCTGTAACCCCATCTTCCCTGCCGCATCCGACCATTGCGTGCGGAGGTGATTCGTCGGGCAGACGACCAGTACTCGGACCGCGGCCCGTTTCGTCATGAACTCATGCGCCACGCGCAGCGCAAAGCGCGTCTTTCCTGAAGCCGGCGTGGCCATCGCCAGAAAATCTTTGGACTGATGGATACAGACCGCCGACAGGGCGCGTTGCTGCCAGTCACGAAGGGACGCCGTCCAGGCAGGCAAGCTTTTCATAACCGGTTCGTGGGAGCGAACGTGTGGTGGCTCAATGATGGCACAGATAGGAGGCCGGTTAGTCCAGCCAGTCTTTTTCTTTGAGTTTCCTCGGCAGATACTTTTTCGTCAGGTACTGAAAATCCTTATTGGCCAACGCATCGAGTTCGAACTTCAATCCACTGGTCAACATGCGCTTGATCTCCGCCTGCCAAGCCGGCTTCTTGAACCAGGTATAATTCATCAGCTCTTTGGCACGCGCGATGTCCTTCTCATTCAGCTTGATCCCGACATTACGCGGCAGCTCATACCGCTCAGGGTCGGCGCTGGATAACCCCATGAACTTGGCTTTTGGAATCGCCATCCGTTGGCTCTCAAAGGCCAGATTGATCGACCCCTGCTTGATAACGGAATAGATGTAGTACCCCCAGGGATCGTTGTCGACCAAGACATACACCGGCAGCTTGCATTCTTCATGGAGCCGCCGTGCCAGGCGACGGACGCCCCGCGGTGGCTGACCATTGCCCGTCAGCAGGATACAGTTATAACGCCGCCAGAACTTGTCCTCCGACAGACGATTCCACTGCGTACCTTTTTCGACAAGCAGCACAAAGTCCGCGGAGCAGCGTCGGATCTCCAGATACTCCGGCTCCACGATCGATGGGACCGAGTACCCGCCTTTCCCCAGCTTCGCGCAATCGACGCGATCGCCGTCGTCCCCAAAGACCACCGGCCCGACGATGCTGCCGCTGTTCTCCGCTCGCACATGCAGTTCTTCCCGAAGCGCGGCGAGAGAGACTTCGAGATCTTCGATCACGGGATCGGATTCATCCTGCGTGTCGAAGGTGTTCTCATGCGAGTCCTTGATCGTATGTTTTGTGCGATAGTAAATTTCTCGAAGCGAGGTGGTCAGATCGGCTCGCTGCAATTCGGAAAGGGCATCCGCCACAAGCACCGTCTGCATGAATTTCTTCGCCATGCCGACGTTGAAAAACGACCGCTCCTGCTTCTTGGCGCCCATCTCGATCAGGCCCTTCCGTTCATTGAAAGACACATTGGAAAGGGCGCGGATTGGAATCTGAAACGTGGGGTCTTTTGATCGCTCGGCCGACTGGATTACGATATCAGCCAGACCGATCAACTTCTTCTCGACCAGCGTGGTTTTCTTTGTTTTGGTCGTCGTCATGGTGTCCTATCTGGATTTCCTTGAACCCGCTGTCTTCGCTGACCTGGTAGGCTTGCCGCTTGATTTCTTCTTACTCTTAGAGTCGCCGGCAAAGAGCCTGGCCTGATCGTTTTTTACGGTTACCTTTTTCAGTGGATGTTTGGCCCGACTCGACTTGGTGGTTTTCTCTGTCGAAACAGGCTTATCTGACGGCGAGGGGTCACCAAGAAGGTCCGGCTCTGCTGCCGGCGCCACGACTCCCTGGCTAGACTCAACCTGAGTGGCTAACGCCGTTTCACCCTCCACTCCATCTGCTGTCACGATGATCGAATGGGGCAACCCTTCAGGCCCAGCGCTGGTCTTTCCAAGTGCCTCATCCGTTTTCTGACCACCAGTACGGGACTGGGCAATCTTCTGGAGCTGCTCTTTCAGCTTTTGCTTCTGGAGCGTCCCTCCCTTGAGTCGGTTGCAGGCCTCGACGACTTCCTCAATGTACAACTCGAAAATATTCCGCCGCCGAAATTCACTGGCCGCTCGTTCGCGGCGGCGCACGAAGAGTCCCAATCGTCTGCCGCACTCGCGCAGCGCCAGGGTGATTTCCTTTTGAATCTCGTCATAATCCGCGATCGCTTCCTTGGACTCACTGGTAAACGGCACCCAGACCGA
>CAZAKX010000216.1:0-4330 GCA_964485915.1 uncultured Nitrospira sp.
GGGGGGCTGTGATGGAGGAAAGTTGTACATGGTCTTCCAGAGGCCCGAGAACCCTGACGTCGACGCCAGATATTGGACAGGCCCTAGCCTGCTTCTTTGCGGCGTGAATCGCTTGCGAAGATAGAAAGAACTTGTTTCACAGGAGAGAAGCTATCACGATCAGAAATCATGCGGAATCTCGTCATTGAGTATTGGGTGTCACACCCGATTAAAAGTGGAGATTTTGCTCTCGACTTGGTGTACTGTAAGGCCTCGCGTGTCTCGACCACTCTCGATGCGAGAGGTGCAGTGAGCCTGAAAACCTGGGAGGATGCATGACTGGGTGGTGGCTGTTCGGTGGGCTGGTGACGATGATGGCTGGAGGTTTGTTGTACAAGGCATGGAGGCCGCGCCGTCGACTCTCATCAGGATCCCATACGGTGATGACCAAAACGACGGATGGGGAGCTCCTCCAATTTCTGGTCAGGCCAACCCGTAAGACCGGAAAAGATCTGTGAGAGGCGCAGGGAGCAACATCACGCTTGAGCGGCATCCAAGCTATCTGACTGCTGCGTCTCACGTTGTGGATATGCGTATCAAGAAGAAAAGTGTTCCACTCGGTTCAACCGCGTCAACGGCTCGCGATCTCCTGGACTAGACACCCTCTTTGATTTGTTTGTAGACGAGACGTCAAACAACCGGCCGGCGAGATACGTCGAGCTGAACGCGGTCAGGAGTTCCGGTTCCGCATCCCCATGATCGAACAGTAGAGCGCATACCCCTGGGCCACCATTCCGGTCACCAGCAATCCAAGTGCAGTCTGCAGCCAATGTGAGTCAGGATGATCGAGTCCATACATCCCGAGCACAAACCCGAGCGCGATGGCAATGATACCGACCGATCGCGCGATGACGGCGTTCAGCCGCCGATTCTTGGGTGATGGAGTTGTGGAAGGCTGCATTGATCTACTCTCAATGTCGTTCGAATGAAATACAAAATAATCCTGTAACAACAATCAGTTATCTCTGGTAACAATTTCTCGTTGGATCGTCAGGCGGGGAGTTGGCCGCGCAGTTTGGTCCCATGGGGCGCGGCGCTTTGACGTAACCTTCAACCGTGTGATTTTTTTGTAACATCGCCACATGCAACTCGTGACAGGATCCTGAACACCCAGGTGCGGTCGGGAGTGGATTACTGAGTGCAACGGATTGTCCGCCGATCGGGATGAAGCGTGGATAGGTGATGGTGGTCTTGCCGAACGTGAGGTGTCCATGGTGCGACGATTGCTCGACGCGGGTGGTAAATGTCGGGCGGGCCCGTTCTGGTCTCAACACCGTGGCCCAGGTGGGATCGTCGGGGGCATAGAGGAAGGCGTTATTCCCACGATGGCATTCGGTGCAGGGCACGGTGCCTGAAGCAAATCCTTGGACCGGATCACGGAGTGAGTCGATCGAGACGTTGGCCGTCTCCGGTGTCCATCGCGTACTTGGTGAGCTCGGGTCGTTGCTCCAAAAACAGGCGTGTCCTGTCGTGGCACTTTGACAGATGATTTGAAATGATCCGCTACTTCTGCCCAGCGCAATGCAGGCGCCCCTCACGTCCGGCGCGGTGTACGACCAGACACTTGCGAATGAAGTGTCATCGACCGGAGTCTGATCGAGCGAGTTCGGCGTCAATAATATTGTATGAAGATTGCCGTGGCGCTCCCATTCTGTTGCAGACGGTGTCCAATCTGGTGGAACCGGAACGCCTTTCTCACGGCATGACGTCAGATAATTGCCTTCACTGACAACGGCCACGTGTGCTGGTTCGGTTGTTCCAGACGTGTGGGGCTGGGTTTCCTCTTTCGGCGACTCAATGAGCGAACAGCTTAGGAGCAGTACACTCACCAAGGGAAACACAGCTGATCTGAGCGATCTCACAATGACGCCACGCTCCATGGGTTCATCTCTCATTCAGCCGTGATGGCGAAGAAAAAACTAGGCTGGGTGATTATACGGTGTGAGGCAAGATGTCAAGGGGTAGGATCTGATGAAAGAGCGCCTCAGCCTATGGTAAATGGTGCGACCAGTTTCAGTACGGGCCGAGCTGGAAAAATATCTCTGACCTTCAGAGAAAGATGATTGACAATTTTCCTCACCTAGGATACTGCTCCGGTCGAAATAGAGAGAGCAGGAAAATTCCGAAGCAGGCTCGATGATGCGCTCCGCGCAAGCAAAGTTCAGCACCTACTGACTGATCGTTTCCGTGAAATACTCGAACTGCTTTGCTCACGAGACAAGCCCATCAATCGCCAGGAATCGTGATGATTGCGATGAAGTCTCTCAGCCAATCGTACGATCTGTCAAAAAATTAGTTGAGGCAGGACAGGTAATCGGAGAAAAGAAAGCAGAAGCGAGTAGGACTCACTGACCCGTGAAGAAGGAGAGCTGTCAATGAAAACGTTAGTCTTGGCGAATCAGAAGGGCGGCGTCGGGAAGACTGCGATTGCCTGTCAACTTGGGTATTTTCTTGTCGAGCAACTCAAGAAGCGGGTGTTGATCATCGACCTCGACCATCAGGGGAATACGTCGAAAAACATCATCATGTCGAAACTGGCCACGATTTCGGCAACCACGGCTAATCAATTGTTGATCGATCCGGTCACCACCATTGAGGAGGGGAACTTTGTGATGGTCCCGTCGCATGCTGATCTCTTGCGACTAGAAAGACGAGAGGAATCTCACAACCAATTTGCGACCAACCTCAAACTGTTCCTCAATGAAATGGATGACCGGTTTGATGTGGCGATTATTGACACGAATCCCAACCCGGATATTCGTGTGCTCGCTTCACTTGTGGTAGGAGATTTTGTGCTGTCTCCGATTCAGTTGAATCAAGAGGCCGTCGACGGTATTGCCGCCCTACGGGCGCAGGTCCTCAAGATACAAAGTACGCTCAATAAGGACCTCAGATTTATCGGGCTCCTTCCAAATCTTGTGGAGCCGACCCCATTTCAACGCGCCAATTTTGAACAGCTCTGCACAGCCTTTGCCTCGTTGTTCATTCGACTGGATGATGGGCGCATGGCCGCCATTCCATCACGAACGGCCGTCGCTGAAGCGCAGGCGATGGGGGCACCGATTTGGACATTGCAAAAAACAAGTTCACGCGATGCGTGGATGCATCTCAAACCAATCTTTCAAAAAGTTGCTCATACTATGGGGGTGACAGAATGAAAAAACCAATGACCGCCACACTGGATCTTACGGCTCTTGATCGTACCGCTTCGACTCCTCCTCCCGCTCCAGATCCGATCGCCAAAGAACGGACCGTGACGGCAGAAGTCTTAGGACGTCCGCTTCAAATTCCAGTCAAGGATATTGATGAAGATCCTGCTCAGCCGCGTCAAGAATTCGATGCGGAGAGCATGGCGGAGTTGGAGAACAGCATCAGGCTGCACGGAGTCAAAACTCCGGTGTCCATTCGTCCGCATCCCACCGAACAGAAGCGATGGATTTTGAATTTTGGCGCTCGCCGACTTCGAGCCTCCAAGGCCGTCGGGAAAGCCACGATTCCAGCATTTGTGGATCGATCGCATACCGATTACCAGCAGGTCATCGAGAACTTGCAGCGAGAAGATCTGAAGCCTCGTGAGCTGGCGATGTTTATCAAGAAGAAGATAGACGATGGAGAGAAGCAGGCCCAAATCGCCGAACTCCTCGGCGTGAATCGCTCCATGGTCACGAACCATTTAGCCCTCATCGATCCACCGTCCTGTATCGAGGAGATTTACGCAACAGGAAAATGTCTCTCAGCCAAGACGCTCTACGATTTGCGGAATCTGCACAAAGAGTTTCCGGATGATGTCGATCGGTGGTGTGCTACCGCTGAAGAGATTACCCGTGCGGCGGTGTCGGCGTTGTCGGAGAAGCTTCGAGGCCCAAAAAAATCAAAAGTCACCGCATCGCAAAATGAGCAGCAGAGTGAAGAGCAGACTCCCAGTCAACCAGCAGTGATGCCATCGCTGATCATTACTTTTCAGCATCGATCGGGAACAGTGGATCTGCAGCATGCTCCGCAGCAGCCCAATCACCTCATCGTACATTTTGCGGATGGGAAGCAAGAGGAAGTGCCGGCGAGAGACTGTCAGATTGACCAACTCATCTTCCCCTAAACACCAGCTACTCGCCCCCTCTCCCATACTGGTTGGGGAGGGGGCCAGCCAGAGCAGCCCACTCCATCGTCGTCGTGTTGCCATCCACAGCTTCGTAGATTTAATTAACCGTCCTCTGCCATTCCAGCTCATCTCGGTTACGAATAACCAGAGTAGTCTAGGCATGCTGTTGGACATGTCCAACAGCATGCCATG
>CAZAKX010000217.1:0-4329 GCA_964485915.1 uncultured Nitrospira sp.
GTCCCACAACCCCACAGAAAGCCGCAGGCTGCCTGATAGAGCCTCCTGTATCTGAGCCAAGTGCGGCCGCGCACTCTTCTGCCGCAACCGCCGCCGCTGATCCTCCGCTTGATCCGCCCGGTACGCACTGCAGGTTCCAAGGATTCCGGCTGGGACCAAACGCGGAATTTTCCGTCGAAGATCCCATTGCAAACTCGTCCAAGTTCGTCTTACCCAACAATATGTAGTCCTGTGCCCGCAACTTGGCGATAACCGTCGCATCGTAGGGCGGCACAAAATTCTGCAACATGCGAGAGCTGCAGGTCGTGCGAACGCCGTCCGTACAGATGTTGTCTTTGATGGCAAGAGGCATACCGCTGAGCGGCATGGTCTTTCTCCAACTCTTGAGATTTCGATCCAAGGATTCCGCCTGCATGGATGCAGATTCTTGCATGTGAGTGACATAGGCCTTCACCTTCGGTTCGATCTGGCTGATGCGAAGCGAATACGCCCGCACGATCTCCGCCGCCGTCACCTCTCCGGCCTTAAACTTTCTTTGAAGCTCGATGAGGGTTAGTTTATGAAGGGAC
Organism: uncultured Nitrospira sp.; assembly: GCA_964485915.1. Lineage (GTDB taxonomy): Bacteria > Nitrospirota > Nitrospiria > Nitrospirales > Nitrospiraceae > Nitrospira_D. The sequence continues at coordinate 570 of CAZAKX010000217.1, forward strand.
ATGGATGGCTCGCTGTCGATACATGCCGTGAGCGTGGGCTAGACGAGATATGAAGCGCCTCGCTCGGCCCGGCCTATCAGTTGACCGTCACAATCCTATTTTTTTCATTCACCCGAACGATCTTCGGCACATGCTTCTTAATCTCTTCTTCTCCGTAATACTCGTAGCAGAAAATGATGATTTGGTCTCCGACCGCCGCTTTCCTCGCCGTAGGTCCGTTCAGTATGATCTCGCCCTTCCCCCGGGAGCCATTGATCGCATAGGTCATAAATCGCTCACCATTATTCAAATTCGAGCAGACAATGGCTTCGTAAGGAAGGATACCGGCCGCTTCCATCAAGTCTTGATCGATCGTTAGGCTTCCCTCGTACTCCAGATGAGCGCCTGTGACAGTTGCGCGGTGAATTTTTGAACGTAGCATTTGTCGGAACATCTATACTTTTCGTCATTCGTCAAACTCCACTCGGCATTCGCATGCCTCCACATATCAGACAGCTGTTTGACGATTAACGCTCCTCTAAAATTTTAGGCACAACAAACCCGTCTGCGTCACGCTCCGGCGCGTTCGCCAGAGCCCTATCCGAAGGCAGTGATGGGCGTATGACATCTTCTCGAAATACATTCACTTGGCCCATGACGGTGGAGGTCGGCTCGACCCCCATCGTTTCATACTGATTCAACTTGTCGACGTGCGTGAGAATCTGACTCAATTGTTTGGCAAAAGTGTCCTTCTCAGCTGGCGTCACGGCCAATCGTGCCAACTGTGCCACCTTCTCAACGTCCTGTTGCGTGATCTCCACCCTTCCCCTCCTCTATGAGGTGTGGAGGCGGGGTCTCTTACTGCGCGCATTCAACGAGGGCCTTCTGAGGCCGCGCGTTGAGCGAGCACAGAGATCCCGCCTTCGCACCTTATTCAACCGTCACGCTTTTCGCGAGGTTTCTCGGTTGATCCACGTCCGCTCCCCGAAGCACAGCAATGTGGTAAGCCAGAAGCTGCAACGGAATCGTAAATAGAATCGGCGAAATTAATGGATGGGTGTCCGGCACGGTGAACACCGCGTCCGCGATCTTGCCGAGTTCCCGCTCTCCTTCGGCCACGAACGCAATCACTGGGGCATGACGCGCTTTCACTTCCATCAAATTGCTGACCGTCTTGTCGTACAGCCGATCCCGAGGTGCCAAGACCACAACCGGCATCTCTTTGTCGATCAGCGCGATGGGGCCGTGCTTCATTTCACCCGCCGCATAGCCTTCAGCATGGATATAGGAAATTTCTTTCAGCTTCAGCGCGCCTTCCAGTGCGATGGGATAGTTGATACCGCGTCCCAAGAACAGAAAATTCCGTTTCTTATAATAGCGCTTGGCGATCGCCACCATTTCAGCCTCTCGCTGCAGCACACTCTCCACCAGCACCGGGAGACGGACCAACCGGTCCAGCCAGGCCTTGCCGTCGGCCTCCTTCATCACATTACGAACTCGCGCAAAATGCAAGGCCAATAAATAGAGCGCCGTCAGTTGCGCTGTGAAGGCTTTGGTCGACGCGACTCCAATTTCAGGACCACAATGGGTGTACAGCACCCCATCCGACTCACGTGCCAACGTGCTCCCTACGACGTTGACGATGGAGACAATGCGCGCACCCTTTCCCTTCGCCTCCCGTGCGGCGGCCAGCGTATCGGCCGTCTCCCCGGACTGAGAAATCGTGATGAACAAATCGTTTTTCCCGACGAGCGGATCGCGATATCGAAACTCGCTGGCGATGTCTACCTGCACAGGAGTGCGGACCATTTCTTCGAACAAATACTTGCCGACCTGCCCCGCATGCCAGGACGTCCCACAGGCGACGATCCAAACCCGCTCAATCGCGGCGAATTCTTTTGGTGTGAGTCCGATGTCCGGCAAATCTGCTTCCCCAGTTTCGTACGAATATCGGCCGCGCATCGTATCCAGAATCGTCTGCGGCTGTTCGTGAATTTCTTTCAGCATGAAGTGAGGGTAACCGCCCTTCTCCGCGGCTGAGGCATCCCACGTGATCTTCGACGATTTCCTCGACACCGCGTGCCCGTCGGCATCCGTGAGATCTACCCCATATTGGGTCACAACCGCGACGTCCCCTTCTTCGAGATAGGTCACTTCTCGCGTGTGTGCGAGCATCGCCATGACATCCGACGCGACGTAGGACGCGTTCTTTGTTCGACCGACCACCAAGGGGCAACCCGACCGTGCCGCAATCAATGTACCAGGCTCTCGCTCCGAGATGACGGCCAACGCGTAACTCCCCCGCACGTCTTTTGTAGCGAACCGAACAGCCTCGGCCAGTGTACAGCCTTTCTGAAGATACTTATCGATGAGATGCGCGACCACCTCAGTATCGGTTTCCGATTGGAACTTGTAGCCATCGTCCCCCAGCTGCTGCTTCAACTGCTGATAGTTTTCGATAATTCCATTGTGGACCAATACGCAGCCTTTCGACCGATGCGGATGGGCATTCTGCTCCGACGGTTTCCCATGGGTGGCCCAACGGGTGTGCCCGATGCCGACCGTCCCCTTCAGCTCGTTGGCCTTAAGCGAGGTTTGAAGATTAATCAGCTTCCCCACACTCCGCCTGACGGCAATCTTCTCGCCCTGTAAAACGGCCACGCCCGATGAATCGTATCCACGGTATTCCAACTTCGCCAACCCTCCGATGAGGATAGGCACCGCATCTTGATCGCCGACATATCCGATAATTCCACACATGGCTTTTACCTCGAGAGCAGATTGAACTGATAGGCAAACGAATGGTCATCCAGCTGTCATGTCACCCTTTCCCAGACTTCGCACGCTGTTTCTTCGGCCTACGGAATGCTTTCTTGACCGTTGGTTTCGTAGCTTCCTCCACACGTCCAGACTTTCCATTGGACGTACCGACCGTCAGCACGGCGCGCCGTTTAGCCACCCATCCGACTCGATTCATCTGCGCGACACGGGCAATCGCTAATGAATCAGGTGGCACGTCTTGCGTGACCGTCGTCCCCGCCGCCACCACTGATCCCGCTCCAATCGTAACGGGTGCAATCAACTGGGTATCACTCCCCAGGAATACGTTCTTGCCAATGACTGTTCGATGCTTGCGGACGCCGTCGTAATTACACGTAATAGTGCCGGCCCCAATATTGACACCTTCTGCGATCGTGGCATCCCCCAAGTAACTCAGATGGTTGGCTTTTGAGCCCTCCCCCAATTCAACTTTCTTCATCTCGACAAAATTTCCGACCTTTGCTTTCCGCCTCACCACGACACCCGGGCGAAGATGCACGAAGGGCCCTAGATGCGCATCATCGTCAACCTGGGACTCACATAAAACTGATGAATCCAATATTTCAACCCGATCGCCGATGACACAATCGGCGATGCGAACGCCGGAACGGATCGTTGTTCCCACGCCAATCATCGTTTTCCCCTCGAGAATCACGTTCGGGTAGAGAACCGTATCCTTCCCGATGGTCACTCCGGCATCGAGCCACACCGAACCGGGATCTCGCATCGTGACTCCGGCATCAAGCCAGCGCTCTCGAATCTGCTGCCGGACCACCTGCTCCGCAGCCGCCAGTTGCTGCCGCGTGTTGACCCCCAACCCTTCGTCTGGGTCTTGAAGCGTCACAGCGGCGACACGCTGGCCTTGCGCCACTGCCATCCGCACGATATCGGTCAAATAGAATTCACCCTGTGCATTATCAGGTTTCAATTTATCCAGCGCGTCGAAGAGAAATTCTCCGGA
>CAZAKX010000218.1:0-4314 GCA_964485915.1 uncultured Nitrospira sp.
TGTGATGCTTCACGGAGGTTTACACGCATGGATATGATGGGACGGGTGGGGCTGGTCGAAATTCCCATATTAATTGCCCCGGATCAAAAGGCCTGGATGGATCGCATGATCAAGGAAGGGAAAATTGCCATCCCGCCGGGTGGCACATTGGAAAAAGGCTCGCTCTATTCGATGTTTATCCGCATGTTGCTCCATAACGCGATGGAGGAACAAAAGCGGCAGGAGGCCCTAGAAGCAGAAGACGAGGACGACGAATAGCAGGGCGATGAAAACGGTCGGAGAGAAGGTATCTATCCGCTCGCATGTAATTGAAGCGAGCGGTTCAAGCGAAGCTTGGTATGTACCTCCTCAGCCTCTCGCTCGTTGTGGCCTCGCTGAACAACCGTTTTTGATCTGCCTACGCAGGACACCGTATCTAAACAGATACCATCCTGTATCGTTTCAGATACGAGCTACTTGGATCGACGGTATATTGGGGAAGGGTCAGGAATACAGTCGCTAGAGTTTCTTGAACGCAGCGTGGGCGGCTCGGATGGTTTTCTCGATATCCTGGATACTGTGGGCGGTGGAGAGGAAGGCCGCTTCAAACTGGGATGGAGCCAGATACACGCCTTGTTCCAGCATGTGATGAAAAAACTGGCCGTACCGCTTCGTATCGGATTGTTTCGCCGTATTCCAATCGACGACAGGGCCTGAGGTAAAAAACGTCGTCAGCATCGATCCGACGCGGGCTTGCGTGACAGGAACGCTTGCCTTTTTTGCCGCCTCGCCGATACCATTTGCCAGGGCTGCTGAACGCTGCTCCAGCTGCTTGTAGATCCCCTTTGTGCGCAACTGTTTGAGTGTCGCCAGCCCAGCCGTAACTGCCAATGGATTCCCGGACAAAGTCCCGGCCTGATAGACCGGCCCGACCGGCGCGATGAGATCCATGATCTCTTTGCGCCCGCCATAAGCGCCGACTGGTAGGCCTCCCCCGATAATCTTGCCCAGCACGGTGAGGTCCGGCGTGATGCCATAGAGTGCCTGCGCCCCACCATAATAATTGACGCGAAACCCAGAGATCACCTCATCAAAGATCAAGAGGATGTCGTGCCGTGCTGTCAGCTGCCGAAGTGCTGATAAAAATTCAGGTGCAGGGGGCACCACGCCCATATTGCCCGCAATCGGCTCCAGGATGACGCAGGCCAACTTGTCGCGGTGCGTCGTGATGAGCTGCTGCACTGTTCGAATGTCGTTATAGGGGGCGGTCAAGGTATGTTTGACAAAGTCATCAGGCACGCCTGGTGAATCCGGAATTCCCAACGTTGCCAATCCGGATCCGGCTTTCGCCAACAGGTAATCACTGTGTCCGTGATAGCACCCCTCGAATTTCATGACCCCGTTGCGTTTCGTGAAGCCTCGGGCGACACGGATCGCACTCATGGCAGCTTCGGTCCCGGAGCTGACCAGCCGAATCTTTTCCATGGAGGGAAAGGCGCTCCGAATTTCTCTGGCCAGCGACACTTCCAGTTCCGTGGGTGCGCCGTAACTCGTCCCTTGCCCCGCCGCTTTCTTGATCGACGCGATCACTGCGGAATGCGCATGCCCTAAGATCATCGGCCCCCACGACAGCACATAATCGATATAGGCGTTACGATCCACATCATAGAGCCGTGACCCTTTGGCCCTGGCAATAAAGCGTGGCTGCCCGCCGACCGAGCGGAAGGCTCGGACAGGACTGTTGACGCCTCCGGGTATGAGCTGTTGAGCCTCGATGAAAAGCTTCGCAGAGCGAGATGTCTTCATAACGGGGGCGCACCCTATCATGCAGGACGAGAGCTGGTCAAGAAACAGACCGGAGAGGAATCACTGCGGAAGTCTCTCGCTGTGGGCAAAAAATTGTCGGAATTGGGTGACGCTTCTATCAAATTGGATACAGTGAAAGCTAGGGCCTCTCACCCGTAGAACGAAATCCCTTTTGTTATCTGATTTGTCTATTTTGTCTATGTGGAAGAATTGTGGCGCAATTCTTGCTGTGTATCAGGAAAGAAAGTGAGCTGACTATGAAGGTCATCTGTTCATGGTGCCGCGGAGAAGGTCGAAGCGGGTTCGTGGGAGAAAAAGCGCCGCTGGATGATCTGAGGGAGACGCATAGCATCTGCCTCGAGCATGAGACGGCGGTGCGGGCCCGATGGGCGGCTCGTGGGCCGAGGATGGGTTTTTATGCGGCTCCTACCGGTACTGTCAGGAGCCGTGCTTGGCGTACTCCACGGATCGTGCTCTCCGCCTTGCAGCTTGGGGCCGGTCTTAAAGATTTGGCTTCAAAGGTCGGCCTGTAACGCCTCAAAACTCGTCCGATTTATTCTGAATCCCAACAGTGCCCACAGGCGTTTACTTCTTCGAAGTCTTCGCCGAACGTTTGCGGCCAGGTTTCGCCCTCGGTGTCTTCCGCCCTTCGAGAAAGAATTCCTCGAGCTCCCAGCGTTTCCGCTTCGATTTATCCTGTTCAGTCACGACGAACACCCCATGAAACGGGGCCTGCCGGCCGTCGGTCGTTTGCCCCTTACTCCAGGCTTCACCGGCGTCGCTGAGGACTTCCAACAGCGTTTCATATTCGTCTTCATCATCAGGAAGCACGGCCTGTGCGTCTGTGATGAGTAGGATGTACCCTTTGGCTGGGAGCCATTCGAAGTCGGCAAGACACTCTTCTAAGGCGTCCCAGTTGTGTCCGAAGTAATCCGGAAAGTCGAGTGCTCGTGCGAACTCAGTGAGGAGGTCCGATACATGACGGCATTTCTTTCCCTGGATGATACGCAACGCAAATCCCGGCGGGGCTTTCACCAAGGATGTGGCGGAAGCCCCACCGGGTATCACAAGTAAAGTCGACCAGGGTGGGGTTGCGTTATTCAGATGTGTGTCAAATGTTGGTTTAAGGGACATGAAGTACCTGTTGATTTCCCCGTGTGTCAGTTGAGAGGGACGAATGTTCGGTAATGATCGCCGGTATAGTACGCTTTTCCAGTTCGCTGCTCGATGACGATCCGTTCGGCATCACGGCTGCGGCCTCGTATCTTTGGATTGACATCATACTCTCGATAGCGACCTCGTGGAAGGCGCCGTTCTCGATTCTGGAACTCACGCCCGCCGACATAGCCAGGAAGAGGTGAGCCGTCTCGCTCTTCCAGCCGCTGAAGGAGATCGTAAGCTTTCTGTGGAGCGGTTCTGAGCGAAGGACGAGCGTCGATCGGATCCACTGGGGTGAGGATGGAGTTGCCGGGGAAGGGAGCGATGCTTCTCTCGGCATCGGCTGCTGAGAAGAAAGAGCCCATGCTGCTCGCACACAGCAGCGTGATGAGAAGAGCGGCGAGTGGGGTCCATCGCCGAGGATCAGCGAGCATCAGTTCTGGTTCCTCGGATTTTGCACGAAGATGATGAGGCGACCGTAGCATTCTCTTTTCAAGAAGGTCAAACAACGTGCGGGACGATCACGTTGTTACCTGGATGTCTCCAGTCCCGTTTGCTAGAATGAGGCGGTTCATGTGTTCTCTATGTCTGAGAAGAAGCGAGATCTTGTCTGACCTGTGTGGAACATCCTGGAGAATCGATGTGCTGTGTGGGAGAGTAGTGCGGACACAGTCGTGAGTAGGTCGGGCCATTGGCTTGCATCCTCGCTTCTTGCCTTGGCGGTTCTCAGCGTGGCCGTCACATCACATGCACAGGTAAGTCCGAGTGGCTCGCTCAAGCGCTCTCCGGCGGAAGTCGTCAAGCGCTACGTGCTCCTTGATCAGAAAGGTGCTCGCCTGGACGCTCCGTCGTTTGACACCTTGACTCCCTATATCAATTGGAAGGAAGAGCCTGCATGGGGCCGCGTGGTGGTGGTCGAGGAAACCAGCGTGCCGGAGGATTATCGAAAATGGGACATCCTCAATAATCTGGAAGTGGTCATTCCCGTCACCTTTCATGTCCGGGGCGCCGTGTATCTTGAGAATGCCACCTTCATTCCTGAAGACACCACGGAAGAGGTTCGGTTCCATGTGAAAGTCGTGGGGAATTACTGGCGCATCATCTCCCCGGTCATTCCGCCTCACGTGGGGTTGAAACGGATGGTGAGTTTCGCGCGAGAAGCCGAAGCGAACGAACAAAATACAACCCATCGCACCGAACTGGCATCCCTCATCGACTCCCTGCGAAAGGCCAAATAATCATGGCTCAGACTCCGGTAGACTTGCTGATCTTCGACCTGGACGGCACTCTGATCGAATCCAAGTGGGATATTGCTCATTCTGTGAACTTTACACTGGTCGAACTGGGGTTGCCCGAGCGCCCCATTGAGGA
>CAZAKX010000219.1:0-4311 GCA_964485915.1 uncultured Nitrospira sp.
GACACCAAGCTCAGGGCAAAAGCGGCGATTGCGGGACCTGGCATCACCGGAGAGGCCGACCTCTACGAAGAATACGAAGGCCGCGTACGGATCAAGCTGAGAGTCCAGGGGACTCCTGAAAGCAAACTGACTCCTGGCTTACACGGAATCCATATCCACGAAGTAGGAAGCTGCGAACCGTTTGCCGCTGCTAAAGGGCATTACGACGGCAACGTCGACCCGCAAGTGAACCCTGAGGCGTCCGTCAATCCTGGTCTGGGCAATCACCCCTATCATCTTGGCGATCTTCAGAATCTATCCGTTGATGACAATCGAAAGGGGTCCCTCTATACCGTGACGAGCCGGGTTACCCTGGGATCTGGATTGACGACACTGTTCGATCAGGACGGGAGTGCTTTTGTTATCCACGAGCTTCCCGACAAATATCTCCCTGATCCTCCGACGAAGGATGCACCGGGGGGACCGAGGATAGCCTGTGGAGTCATTGTGAAGCAGGAATAGGTGTTCAGAAGCCCTTATAGTCTACTGTCGCACTCGCCGTAAGCGAGTGCGACAGCGCTTTCGCCTCATCCGTTGTTGCGTATTTCCCCATCTGACAATGTCGCTCTGAGTATTTCTGCATCACATCGGCACCGCTCTTGTGTGGTTGAACCGCCTCAAGCCGCGATTTCACTGAATATCCATCGCACATCTCCTCAAACCTCATGAGGGCACTAAAATCGCACTCAGATTTTCTGAATCCAATCTTGAGGAGAATATCTCTCACGTAGTAGGAGAAAGCGGATGAAGGCGTGTGAATGCGATCCGAGGACGCGGGTTCCCCGCGCCGCGTGATCGGGTTGGAATTCGCTCCACACAGAGAACACCAATACGCACGTTGGTCGAACCCTGGAGGTACGAATCATGACGAAGATAAAAGAATGGTGGATTGTTGGATTCGGGGGAGCTGCGTTAATTCTTACGATAACAGCGCTTCCCGTCTTTGCCGATGAAGGCCATGGGAAGATGGGGCATGGTGGCCATGATCAGGAAGACCAACATGACGAGGGCGGACGCTATCTGAAACATCTGCTGAAACATGCCAAAGAGATTGGGCTGACGCCAGAACAAGTCAGCAAGGTCAAGGTCATACAGCTGGATTTCAAACGTTCAGAAGCTAGGTTGGAGGCCGATGTCAAAATTGCAAAACTCGACCTGCAGGCGCTGTTGGAAGATGAGAAGGCCGATCTCAATGCAATTCAGGCCAAAGTCGAGCAATTGAAAAAAGCGGAAGCGGCCTGTCTATTCGCAGCGGTCAAGAGTAAGCGCAACGCCATAGCCATGTTGACTCCCGACCAACGGGAAAAGGACCGTGCCGTTCATGAACAAATGAAGAGCGCGGGTGACGGGCAACACGGAGGTGGCATGGGCGGGATGGGTCGCGGTGGAATGATGGGTGGCATGGACGGAATGGGCCGCGGAGGCATGGGCGGTGGCGGTAGTCATGGAGGCGGTCAGGACGGTGGTGGACAAGGAGGGCATGACGGGGGCGACCATGGGAGTGGAGGATCCAGCGGAGGCCAGCAACATCAGCATTGAAAATCACGCGTCGAAGTCCGTTATGGACGAAGTGTCCATCACCGGCTGATAATGTGCTCCAGGACAGAATGTAACCAGAGGGATATCGATGTACTCACGTATTGTAGTTAGCATCGTCATGGTCGTGTTGACCGGATCATGGGCTTTGGCCCAAAGCTATTCGGGACATCCAAAGAACGGGGAGCGTATTTACCAACAACACTGTGTCGGCTGTCACGGAACCTCTGGCGATGGCCTGGGGCCTGACATCAAGGAATTAATCGTTCCTCCTGCAAATTTTCGGGCGCCTAAATATCGGACCAAGACCGATATGGATCTGTATCTTGGGATCAAACAGGGAGTCCTCTTTAGCCCGATGCACGGATGGGCTGATCGGTTATCGGATCAAGAGATTCGGGATGTGCTCAACTACATTCGAAGCCTGGCTCCATTTAATCCCCTAGGCTAGTTCCACTGCCACTAGTCCATTGGCCCCTGTCGCATTCTGCGACAGGGGTATTTCATGGTGAGACCTAGAATGCCACAGGCAAGAGGTCTCCCATTCGAATCGTTCAGCAAGCTCTCGTCATATCACAACAATTCTCGCCACACTTGTAACTTCCGTGGCACGGACTTGGCTTTTCAGAAAAGAACGAACTTTCCTAACAATGGAGGATCAGTTATGGCAAACCGGGACGAGAGAAGCTCACCTGAAACGGTTTTCCTCGCATTTCTTGGCGGGGCAATCGGAGGCATGATTGCCGGTATCCTTCTCGCTCCGAGGTCGGGCGAGGAAACACGGCGTGAGTTAAAGGGGTATGCCAGAAAGACAGAAGAAGAAGTGATTGAGAAGGCTAAAGAAGCGCGAGCCGCGCTTGATGAGCTCATCGAGCAGGGCAAGCATTTCGTAGCGGAGAAACGCGCGGATGTTGAAGCTGCGGTCACGGCAGGGAAAGAAGCCATGAAAGAGAAGATGGATAAATGCTGTAGCTGACGCGGTCATCGTCAGGAAGGGGTAGAGCGATGCTAGCGGTCGATGATATTCGAAAGAAACTAATAACCCAACGGCTTGAGTTGTTTCGGGAAGAGGCCATGACGGAAGAGGATCTGCGCTGGCTCCAAAGCGATATCGAAAGTGAAGTGGAGGAGCGGGCGCAGGAGGAGACTATGGTTCGGCTGTTCGATTGTCTGGATGGGCGAGCGAAAGCCGAGATCGAGGCGGTCGACCGGGCGCTTTTCAAGCTGGGGTCTGAACAGTATGGTCGATTTGAGCGATGCGGAAAGGCCATCCCGCAGTCCAGGCTGGATGTGGTCCTCGCGGCCGCCATGTGCATGGCCTGCGAACAGGAGGAGGAGACCCAGGCGGCGCTGAGGAAATGACTGATGCGAGCCGTCCGTTTTCATGGTCGAGGGGGCCAGGGTGCAAAGACTGCGAGCCGCATCCTGGGTACCGCTGCATTCCTAGAAGGATTTGTGGCGCAGGACTCGCCGATATACGGAGCCGAACGGCGTGGTGCCCCGGTGTCGGCATTTACGCGTATTGCGAAGGATCCGATCCGTGAGCGGGGGATCATCACCCGCCCCGATCTTGTAATCGTAGCCGACGCGACGCTCGTCGGTGATCCAGCCGCGCGGGTGCTCGAAGGGATCGATGAACGGACGGCAGTGTTTATCAACTCACCATCATCCGCTGAGCAAATTCGTGCCGAGACCTCCCTTCCTGGTCGCTTGACCATATTGGACCTCACTGAGATTGCGCTTCAGCGGTTTGGTAAACGGGAGGCAATCAGTTCATTACTCGGCGCTGTCGCGGGACGACTTGTGGGACTCCATCAGGAGTCGATCCGTAAAGCCATTGCAGAGGAGTTGGCCGATCTCGGTCTTTCCCCTTCGGTGATTGAGCGCAATCAAACGGTCGCGGTCCAATGTTATGAAGCAGTTCAGCCAGTCGTGATTGAAACAGGTGTGCCGCAGCCGATCGTCCCGGTACAGCTCCAAGCGCCGATGTATGAATCACCGACCAGAGGAACTGCCAGGATCAGCGCCGCCGCAAATTCAATTCTGCGTGAAACCGGCGGCTGGCGAACGTTCCGGCCGGTGTTGGTTCCCGACAAGTGTAATGGATGTTGGCTCTGCTTTACCTATTGTCCCGATGGAGTGATATCGATGACGAAGGAAGATCGTCCCGTGATCGATTACGACCATTGCAAAGGTTGTCAGATCTGCGTCCATGAGTGTCCAACGGAGGCGCTTGTGGCTGAGCGGGAGCAGGGAGGACCGGTGGCATGGAAGGCGAAATGATGACAGGGAATCTCGCGGCAGCCTGGGGCGCGCGTCTAGCCGATGTCGATTATGTCCCGGCCTTTCCCATCACGCCGCAAACGGAAATCGTGGAGGCGTTGGCCAAGTGGTGTGACAGCGGCGCAATGGCCGCCCGGTTTGTGACCATGGACTCCGAGCATTCCATGATGACCGCGGCTGGGGCGGCCGCGGCGACGGGGGCTCGGGTCTTCACCGCGACATCCGGCCAGGGGCTGTTGTATGCGATGGAAGTGCTCTATTCGATCTCCGGCTGGCGCACGCCGATTGTGCTGGTCAATGTCTCCAGGGCGCTGGCTGCTCCGATTACACTCGAATCGGATCACAATGATGTGTTGGCCGCGCGGGACTCCGGTTTTCTTCAGATCCACGCCGAGACTTGCCAGGAAGTGCTGGATTCGATTCTCATGGCCTATCGGATCGCGGAGGATGAGC
>CAZAKX010000220.1:0-4290 GCA_964485915.1 uncultured Nitrospira sp.
GGTGGAATCGGCGTCCGCATCGACGGAGCGGTGTACAAGGATTACACCGTGCCGCCCTATTATGACGCCCTCCTGGCCAAGTTGACGGTCCGTGGACGCACCTGGGAAGAAACCGTCAGTCGGATGAGACGCTCCCTTGAAGAGTACGTGCTCCGTGGAGTGAAAACGACGATTCCCTTCATGGAGGCGATCATGCAGGAGCCGGATTTTATCGCGGGGCACTTCGACACATCGTATCTGGATACCCACCCTGAATTGTATGCGTACCATGAGTTCGAGCAACCGGAAGATCTTGTTCTCGCGCTGTCTGCCGCAATCGCTGCGTACGAAGGACTCTAGGAATCCAGACAACGCCGCCGAGACCTAACACCATACACGAGACGTCATGGCAAAAAGACGACCACCAGCAAGAAAACAGGCCAAAAAGACCGCATCCTATGTTCCGACGGTAAAGGCGTCAAAAAAGCCCACCTTGCGCCCCAGTGAGTTCACGATCCAGCCGGCCGTCGGCAAGCCGATCCTGATTACCGATGTCGCGCTGCGAGACGGACATCAATCCTTGCTGGCTACCCGCATGCGCACCGAGGATATGCTGCCGATCGCGCAGAAGCTCGATGCGGTTGGTTATTGGTCTCTGGAAGTGTGGGGCGGAGCGACTTTCGATACCTGCCTCCGCTTTTTGAAGGAAGATCCTTGGGAACGGCTCCGGGCGTTACGGGCCGCGATGCCCAACACCAAACTTCAGATGTTGCTGCGGGGGCAAAATCTTGTCGGATATCGGCATTACGCCGACGATGTGGTGGAACGTTTCATCGAACGTTCGGCTACGAACGGTATCGATGTCTTCCGCATCTTCGACGCCCTGAACGACGTGCGAAACCTCGATCGGGCCGTGAGCGAAGTCAAAGCCTGCGGCAAACACGCGGAAGCGGCCATCTCCTATACCGTCAGCCCGGTGCATAGTATCGACCGATTCGTGGATCTCGCCAGGAAGTTGGAAGATCTGGGGGCGGATACCATTTGCATCAAGGATATGGCTGGTCTCTTGGCTCCGCTCGATGCGTATCACCTGGTGCGTCGACTGAAAGCGGCGGTCAAAGTTCCACTCCATCTTCATTCCCACTACACCTCGGGAATGGCCTCCATGTCTTCGCTGATGGCGATTCTTGGAGGGCTCGACATGCTGGATACCTCGATTTCGCCGCTGGCTGGGGGGACATCCCACCCGGCGACCGAAACGTTGGTCGCCGCACTCCAGAATACGCCCTATGACACGGGACTGGAACTCGCATCCTTCCAGCCGATCACCGAACACTTTCGGACTGTTCGTCGCAAGTACCGTCAGTTCGAAAGCGATTTTACCGGCGTCGATGCCGAAATCCTCATGTCGCAGATTCCTGGGGGTATGTTGTCGAACCTGGCAGCCCAATTAGCCGAACAGAACGCCCTGGATCGGATGAAAGAGGTCCTTGACGAAGTGCCGCGTGTACGAAAGGAGATGGGGTATCCTCCGCTCGTCACCCCCACCAGCCAGATCGTCGGAACTCAAGCCACCCTCAACGTGTTGACTGGAGAACGGTACAAAGTCATCACGACTGAAACGAAGAACTATTTCTTGGGACTCTATGGCCGTGCACCGGGGCAAGTCGATCTCGATGTGATGGCTCGAGCGACCGGCGACGAAACCCCGATTAAAACCAGACCCGCCGATCGCCTGGATCCTGAATTGGACGAGGCCAAGAAGGAGCTGCCCGAGTCGGCCCAAAGCATTGAGGACCAGCTGTCATTCGTGCTCTTCCCCGCCATTGCGCGTGACTTTTTCGAGGCTCGTGAAAAAGGCGATCTGACCCCGGAACCGCTTGAATTCGGCTCGACAAAAGGGCCCACGACCGCTCATGAACTCCATCTGGCCCCCGTAGAATTTAATGTGACGGTGCATGGCGAGACGTATCACGTGAAGGTCTCGGGCTCCGGTCGAAAGATCGACGGCCGCAAACCCTACTACATCCGTGTCAACGACAAGCTGGAGGAAGTCTCGCTCGAACCGATCCAGGAAGTATTGGCCGGTGTCCCCGAATCCCAGGAGACTGATTCCGGAGGAAAACCCAAACGACCAAAACCTTCAAAACCGGGTGACGTCGCCCCGCCTATGCCGGGCCGCGTCGTAAAGATCCTCGCTGCAATCGGTGATCAGGTACAGGCCGGCGACCCCCTGTTGATCATCGAAGCGATGAAGATGGAAAGCCAGGTCCCAGCCCCCATCGATGGAAAAGTCGCGACGATCCTAGCGAGCGAGGGAGACAATGTGAAGACGGATGAAACGGTCATCCAACTTGAGTAATCCCATTACCGACTCGACCCTCCACCCATACGGACTCTGGCAAGTTGCGCCGCCCATCTTGTGCCTCGTATCGTACCTGATGACCGGCTGTGCCCCACCCTCACAAATCCCGCCCTATTTTGAACCGTTAGACCGCCTCCCGGGAGAACCCATCCCGATCAAGACCGTTCTCGTCCAGGAACAGCGTACCGCATACCTTGATGTCGGCACCGGCCCGCCCGTCATCCTGATCCATGGCTTTGGTGGATCCATGTGGCAATGGGAACATCAGCAACATGCCTTATCCAAACATTTCCGCGTGCTGACCCTGGACCTACCCGGTTCTGGGCTTTCCGACAAGCCCGATATCGACTACCGTACGGACCAGATGTTGGACTTTTGTGTCGGATTCATGAATGCCCTTCAGATTGACAAGGCGACGCTGGTCGGCAACTCCATGGGCGCGGGATTGGCCATTGGTATGGCAATCACCCATCCCACACGCGTCGACAAACTGGTGCTCATCAGCGGGTTGCCGTCTCAGGTCATGGCCAAGCTCAGTAGTCGGTCATTCAGGCAAGCCCTGGAAACACGAGCCCCGGTCTGGCTGATTTCGTTGGGGAATTGGTTGTTCGGTGGAATGGCGACCGAAACCGTGCTCAAGGAGATCGTGTACGACCATACTCTCCTCACACCGGCCGTCATCGACCGATCAAACCGCAACCGTCGACGCCCCGGGATCATCAAGCCCATTATGGCCGTGCGAAATGCCCTCCCCTCCTGGGAAACCGATTTCGCCCCACAGCTGAGCACCATCGCACACCCAACCATGATCATCTGGGGTGAATACGACCGGGTGTTCCCCATGCACGTGGGTGAAGAACTTCACCATAGGATCCGTGGATCACAGTTTGTTAGGATCTCCAATGCCGGTCATATGCCGCAATGGGAACGTCCGGAGCTGGTGAACCGATCGCTGATCGCGTATATTCAATCGGAACTCTGAGCGGCACGACCGGAAACGATGACCAATCACTCATAAACTTCAGAAAGGAGCATACGATGCAGACAGAATGTTATAGATTTATCGCCACAGCACTGTGCCTTTCCCTTGGCCTCCTGGGATGCCAGACCACGGCAAGATCATCCGGACAGGCCTTCTCCTACAAGAACATGCCGGTGGCGGACGGAAGCGCGACCGCTGGAGAAGGGAATAAGGTCCTGTTCAAAGGCAATCCATTATCATTGAGCGGCAATGGGGTGAAGGTTGGGGATATCCTACGGGACGTGAAGGTGGCACAGAACGACTTGACGCTCGTTAATATCGTGGAGACGCAAGGCGCGGGAAAAGTGCGCATCATCAATATCGTACCCTCCCTCGATACGCCGGTCTGTGAGCAACAGACACATCTTCTCAGCGAGAAAAATAAAGGCCTTGATAAAATGGTCGAACTCATCACCGTCAGCGTCGATACCCCCTTTGCCCAGAAACGTTTTGCCCAGGAGGCCAAGATTGCCAATGTGACATTCTTGTCCGATTATCGCGGTGGCGACTTCGGGAAAACCCATGGCCTCTTTCTGGAAGGTCCGCACATTTTGACCAGAGCTGTGATGGTCGTCGATAAGATGAATACCATTCGCCATCTTCAAATCACACCTGAGCTCACCCAACTGCCGGATATGGAAGAGGCTTTTCAGATCGCCCGCCGTTTGGTGACGGAGAGCTAAACTGACACGACCGTGGAGCCGAGGTGACGGGAACGCCGATCATCGTATGACAGGCACACTCGTCACCTCAGCATATCTGAATCGCTGATGGCTCGTTACGATCTCCTCGTCATCGGTACAGGACCAGCCGGACAAAAGGCTGCCGTGCAGGCGGCAAAGCTCGGTAAGAAGGTCGGCATCATCGAGCGTAAGATGGTCCTCGGTGGCGTCTGCATCAACACCGGCACCATTCCCAGCAAATC
>CAZAKX010000221.1:0-4286 GCA_964485915.1 uncultured Nitrospira sp.
GCTATTCTTGTACCCCAAGCTTACGCAACAGTGCCATCATCGGGCACCAGCCGGTAAAGGCCGATTGGATAAGATTCAGCGCCACAAAGGCAGCGAAGTAGTTCCAGTACGGATGGACGGTCGCGCCAAGGATGACCGCGGCCAGTACAAAGATACCGGCAATCAATCGTAAACGTTCATTGAGTTTCATAGTACCCTCCTTTCCTCTTGCTCATGTGAGGCACCGGTCCAGGAAAGGATTCAAGCTGGAAAGGGCCATTATCCAACCCCTTTGGGAGCCCTCTCAGTCTCATCAGCCGGCCTCCCACGCAATGCCAACCATCAGGGAATGATGGATCATTCCGCCAAGAACGAGAGCAGCGATCACCAACGCCGCCGACGTGGTGCGCTCAGCACGTTGCCTATCCGTTGATGTCAACTCTGCCTTGGTCCTTGATTCGGCTTGATCTGGTTCTTTCCATTTCTTCTCTGCCACCAGATGTACCGTCCCGGCCACGAGGTGCTGAACCAGATTATAGAAAATGATCGGCACCATGATTCGCGGGTACGACGATAACACGAGCGATGCCAGAACCAATCCTGTCCCATTGTTATTCATCCCCAGCCCGTACATCAGCGAGACGCGTTCCGCTCGCTCCAACTTGAACAAGCCACTCAGCCCATATCCCGTTGCGAATGCCGCAAGGCACAACCCCGTCGTAATGGCCAACGTGACAGCCAGGAAATCGTAATCGCGGTCGGCAGCCGCCTGGGGAAGCGACACGGAGCCGTTCGAATAGTTTAAGAGCAACAAATTGATGGAATTGATGAGCTTGAGGTATGGCATGCCGACGGTCATCCATCCCTGCGGGACGAGCCTCCGTACGGCGATGCCGAGCAAGGATGGCACCACGACCCACAGTCCAAGGAAGGTTCCCGATCCATAAGCAGCCAGTCCGTGCAACACCTTTTCGTATTCTTCGGCCGCCATCTCGCCGAACACTCGTAGTGCCACCGGCGTCACAAGCGGACTCAAGACGGTTGAAAACAGGACGAGACCTAAACTTAATGCCAGATTGCCGTTGGAATTTTGCGCCCATGCGGTCGACGCCCCTGCTATCGGCATGGCAGCCACTAATGCCAATCCGACTAAGATGTGCTGGGCTTCGTCTGGTTCATACCAAAGCCGCATCACAAGGGTCACCGCAAAGATATAGGCCATCGGGATCGCCACATTTGCGGCTAACCCGGCGAACAACGCGATCTTCCTCTCCATGACGGTTCGAAAATGCTCGGTCTTCAGGCCTAAGCCGGCATTGAACATGAGCATGGCCAGCATCACCAGCAGCAATGAAACACGCGTGGGCTCCTGAAAGAGGACGATCTCACCAAACGACGTACGTCTGATCCAGAGGCCGAGGGTCGGGGAGACGACTGCCATCACATATGCACCGATGAGGAACCACAGCAAATGGTGGTGCAGAAATTGAGACAGCGCGAGGAGCGCCGATGAGCGGTTCGTTGCTGGATGGACGGTGGCCGTTGAGTGAGGGGATTCTTGATTCATGCTGAACCCTTCAGGTTACGCAAAAACTTAGACTGCCTTCGCAACAAGTTCGACACGAACCGACCGATGTACGCAGCCCTGCTGCTTATTCCGCCAGAGGCCCCTGTCCCGGCATCATGCGGACTGCTCGCGCTTGGTGATCCCCATGCCGTGGAGAATCGCCTTCTCGAAGAACGGCTCACTCACACCCCGCTTCATTTTCATCAGGAAATACTTTACGAGGGCGATCTTGGCGAGATGTACCCATTTGCCCTTCCTCGCCCACGTGACGTTGCGCGGGGCCATTTGCGGCAGCGCCACGAAGGCCATCCCCGTATCTCCCATATCTGCAAGACAGATGGCGTTCCAGGTGGCGGTTTCCTTTCTTGCATTGTTCTCAATATCGGCCTTGATGTTGTGAACGGCCGCCGACACCATCGATTCGATCATGTATCCGGTTTTGGGCGCGCCGGTCGGGACCGGTGTCTGCTCGACCGGTGGAATGGCGACACAGACGCCGACCGCATAAATGTTTTTATACCTTGGATTCGCCTGGTATGCATCGATGTTGACGAAGCCTTTTGGGTTGCACAGGCCGGTTGTTCCCGCCACGGCGTCGACTCCGGCAAACGGCGGGATCATCATCGAATACCGGAAAGGGACCTCCTGACCGTCCTCCAGGAGCATCTTCCCGGGCTGGACTTCTTTGATGGCTGTGTTATGGATCGGCTTGATGGAGTGTTCGGCGAACTAATCCTCCATCAGCCGACGCGATTTCCCGACTCCGGCAAGCCCCATGTGGCCGATATATGGTTCCGGCGTGACGAAATAGATCGGCACCTTCTTGCGGAGTTTTTTCTTCCGCAAATCCGCATCCAAGATGAAGGCCATCTCGTAAGCTGGACCAAAGCACGAGGCGCCTTGCACGGCGCCGATTACAATGGGTCCCGGGTCCTTCAGAAAACTCTGATAGGCTCCCCAAGCCTGTTCTGCATGGTCCACGTTACAGACCGACTGCGTATACCCGCTTGGGCCAAGTCCAGGAACAGCAGAAAAATTGAGCTTGGGCCCCGTAGCGATGATGAGATAGTCGTACGGTACTGCTCCTTTCGCAGTGATGACGCGGTTCTGTTCCGGTTCGATACGGTCGGCGCCGGCATGGACAAATTCGATCCCCTTCTTGGCCAACACCGGCCCCAACTCAAAGCTGATGTCTTTCCGTGTGCGCCAGCCGACTGCGACCCAGGGATTCGACGGCACGAAGTGAAACGAGCTGACGTTTGAAATGACGGTGACCTCGTGCTTTTTATCCAACAGCGCCCGTGCTTCATAGGCGGCGGGCAAGCCGCCGATCGATGCGCCGATGATGACGATCTGTGCCATAAACGCCCCCTTTCTCCGGATCACTTCTTAAAGGACATTTGCCGCCAAGAAAACGTGGAACGCGATCACTCCACGGTGAGCAGATCCTTGATTCTGTCGTAGGCGTCTTGAGAGAGGATCTCCCTCGTGACGAGCTCCTCTTTGTGCTTGTACGGACGCCCTTGGATGACCTTCTCCGCATCGGTCTCGCTCAACCCTGGAAGCCGTTGCAATTGACGAGGGGAAGCGGCGTTGACGTTCACTCGGACAGGAGGTCGTCGCGGTCGATCAAGTCTTTCCAAAGGAATGTCGGGCGGCCTTTGGAGATGGGGAGAGACCTCAGGGACAGACCTCTCTGCTGCCCAGGCTTCTCCGGTCGGCGCGACCATCGCTGTGACGAGCACAACAACGAGCACAATCCCCACTCTGCTCCGATGGCATACACAGCTCACGCGCGGAAGGGGTTCACCGTTCGACCGATCGATTCCTGAGTGCATCGGACTCATCCTTCTTCCAGTTCAGCCGCACGAGCATCGCCTGCCTTGCGACAAGCGATGCTCGATCTCGCGGTGAACGTTCTAGCAGGATGCGGAAAAAGGCCACCGGCGGCGTTCTCGCATCGCTCAGGGGCTCAACGTACGACCCAGAGTACGATTCGCCTCTTCGCTCGCTGCGGCCTTGCTGGACGGCCTTTTTGCGCATCCTGCATGGCTATTCACCGTCGTCTCACACCTCAATTTCCGTGACGGCGACACAGGTCAAAATGAGTTTTTCCGCAGCCTGCTAGATCTCCCCTGACAGAACTCAATGGCCCTTTCCGCCCCGTTCTGCCCGTTCATGCTGCGGCTTTTCCGGACGCTCGGTCTGCATATGTTCCCTGGCCCGTTCACGTTCGCGCGTTCGTTCTTGTTCCTTGAGCTGCTCCTTTTCCTTCAGCTGATCTTTCGTCTGCAACTTGTCTTTATCCTGTAACTGCTGCTGTGTCTTCAGCTGATCGCGGTCGCGATCCCGGTCTTGAGCAGTGACGACGGATACCATACCGACCGACAACAGCATGGCTGCTGCGACCACGATGGAGAATATCCTTCTGGACTGCATAGGTACCTCCTTGTACGCATGACCGGAGCGACATTGCTCTCGGTTATGGCGGATTCCCCGCCTTTCGAGGCGTCTGCCATCCGGCCATGGCAGGAGCTCGCATTGGGTAGGAGTCACCACATTGGAAATGGATTCGCGCGTGGTCCTATGTCCTCTCTGCCCATTGATTGCTGGTTGCTGACCGCTGCTGCGATCAGTTTGCGCCGAATCTGTACATGTCATGACAGGTCGTGCAGCGGGCCGTCATGCTCGACAGTCGTCGTAAAATTTGTTGAGGTGTCTCCTTCTTCACAATCGCATC
>CAZAKX010000222.1:0-4279 GCA_964485915.1 uncultured Nitrospira sp.
TATTCCCAATCCATTCGGTAGTTCGGCGCCTCTTTGGTAATAATCACGTCATGCACATGGCTCTCACGGAGACCGGCCACCGACTGTCTGATGAACGTCGCATGTCGCTGCAAGTCGGTAATCGATTTACATCCGCAATATCCCATGCCAGATTTGACGCCGCCGACCAATTGGTACACCACTGCCGCCAGCTGACCCTTATAGGGAACACGGCCCTCAATCCCTTCCGGAACGAGCTTTTGAGCAGGGCGTCCTCCTTGCCCATACCGATCTCCGCCTCCTCGCTCCATCGCCCCGATGGATCCCATACCACGATAGACCTTATAGGTTCTCGCTTGATAGAGGACCGTTTCACCAGGAGATTCTTCCGTTCCCGCGAACAGGCCGCCAAGCATGACCGACGATGCCCCGGCAGCCAGCGCCTTCGTAATATCACCTGAAAATTTGATACCGCCATCGGCAATGATCGGCACTCGGCTCCCATGTAAGACCTTGGCACAATCTGCGATGGCAGTCAGCTGCGGCATCCCAGCGCCCGATACGATGCGCGTCGTACAGATCGATCCCGGTCCAACCCCGACCTTCACCGCATCGACGCCGACCTTGAGAAGGTCCTTGGCTGCCTCAGCCGTGCCGATATTGCCCACCACGAGTTCGAGCGCCGGATAGAGTTTCTTGATCATCTTTGCGGTATCCAACACAGCTTGCGAATGCCCATGCGCCGTATCGATCACCACCAGATCCACACCTGATTTTTTCAGCAGTGTCACGCGCTCTTCCGTATCCCGCCCCACACCAACCGCCGCTCCGACTCGTAACCGGCCATGGTTGTCTTTACAGGCATTGGGGTACTTAATCCGTTTTTCGATATCCTTGATGGTGATGAGCCCTTTGAGTTCGTACTGTTTGTTGACGACCGGAAGCTTTTCAATTCGGTGTTCATGGAGAATTTCTCGCGCCTTCTCCAGGCTGGTGCCCTCCGGCGCCGTAATCAACCGGTCCCGTTTCATCACCTGCGAAACCTTCAGGTCCATCCGGTTTTCGAATCGCAGATCTCGATTGGTGAGAATTCCGACCAGCTTACGCCCTTTGGTGACGGGAATACCGGATATCCGATATTTCGCCATCAGCTGGTGTGCATCCCGAATCGTTTCGTCTGGAGAAATCGTCACGGGGTCTAGAATCATCCCGCTCTCTGATTTTTTGACTTTATCGACTTCGATTGCCTGATCGGCCGGAGACAGCACGCGATGAATGATACCGATCCCGCCTTCGCGCGCCATGGCAATCGCCAGTCGCGACTCCGTCACCGTATCCATGGCGGCGCTGACGAGCGGGACGTTGATTCGGATGTTGCGCGATACATAGGTGCCGGTATCGACCTCATTGGGGAGGATCTGCGACTTGGCCGGTACGAGGACCACGTCGTCATAAGTCAGTCCCTGTCGCGGTTCTTTGTCAAGCATCGTGCCCTCTTCAGACCTTCTGCGTTCGTTGCGCTTTTTCTAATTCTGCCAGTTCTTCCGCCTCGTCCTGCAGCCGCTCGCTCCCCTCTTCTGCCGGCATAAACTGCTGAACCCGCGTGTTCCCGCTATCAACGACGAACACGCTCCCTCTCGCATCGACCGCAATCCCATAGGGAAAATTGAATTGCCCGTCGCCGTTCCCGAATCCGCCCCACTGGGTGATGAAATTCCCCTCGCGGTCGAATTTCTCGATTCGGTGATTGCCTGTATCCGTCACATAGACATCGCCTGCCCCATCGACGGTGATCCCCCATGGGGAACGCAGTTGCCCGGCCTCTTGAGCCAAGGGACTGCTGGCATGCCCGGCTGCCGAACTGCCGCCCCACTTCGTCAACAGCTGCGGCAACACATTCGTGCTGGTATCGAATTTCTGGATTCGATGATTCCCCATGTCGACGACATACACCGATCCATCCTCCTGATCAACCGCCACGCCACGCGGAAAATAGAACTGCCCGTCCCCGTTCCCGAAGCTGCCCCAGGCCATGATGAACTCACCGGTCATGTCGAACTTCTGCACGCGGAAATTGGCGCTATCGACGACATAGAGATAGCCTCGCACACGGTCGACCGCAATGCCCCAGGGTGCATTAAATTGTCCCTCTCCGTTCCCGCGTGAGCCGAACTTCATCATGTACCCGCCCAGCTTGCCGTCGAACTTCTGCACACGATGATTATTCGTATCCACAACCCAGACGTCGCCCTTCCCGTCGCAGGCCATGCCGGTGGGATTGTGAAAGTTGGCGTTCGCCGAGCCGAAGTTTCCCCAGAGGATGATGAAATTGCCCGCATTGTCGAACTTTTGAATCCGATTGTTTCCATTGTCGACGACGAACAGCGATCCCTGCTGATCGACGGCAAGTCCGTACATCGGCGCCATGAATTCTCCGCCATGCAGCAGCGACGCGCCTCGACCTGGCTTTCCCCACTTCGCCACACACAGGTATCCGGAGGTATTGACAAGAATCGTTGCAGTGGCCGGTGTTGAAACGTTGCTGCCGATGTCTTTGAACCATACGTAAATCGTCTTTTGCCCGTCCGCCGGAGAGAGAATAAACGGAATGGTCGCCCCGAACTTGATTGCCGGCGTCACATCCACCCAGCCCGGCGTGCCGGCCATCGGAGTCAACGGGCTTTCCGAAATGAAATACGCGCCGACCCCCGTGTCCAAATCAGTGGCCGAGATCGTCACGACGACCTCCGGCGAGTTCGTCATGAACGCTCCGTGATTGATGACGGCATAGGGGTTCTGCGGCGCCGTGATATCGATGAGCACGGGCATCGCCGTCACTTCTTCCGAGAGTCCACTTTCCGTCCCGTCTTCGAATGAGGCCGTCACGGCATAAAAGTACGGCGTATCGTTCGTGAGGCCCTCATGCGTATAGGGATTCGTCACACCTTCGATCTTGGTGGCACCCTGAATCGTGATATGAGGAGAGGTACTAAAATAGAGGTTATAGGACTGGGCGGCCGGCACCTCCATCCAGCTCAAAAAGACTTCTGTGTCGCCGCCTTTCACCGCGAGACTGTGGGGAGGCTGCACCGATCCGGCCTCCGCCACCTGTGTCGGCTGCTCCTTCCCACGATTCATCTCCTCGTCCGTCGGCACGTACTTGAGGACGCGGTTGTTCCCACTGTCGACGACGAACACACAGCCTTCCCGATCCACTGCGATCCCGTAGGGAAAGTTGAGCTGTCCCTCGGTCTTCCCACGATTGCCGAAGGAACAGAGGAAGGTTCCGTTGCCGTCGAACTTCTGAATTCGGTGATTCCCGCTGTCGACGACATACACATTGCCCAGCGCATCGCAGGCGATTCCCCAGGGCGATTTGAACTGCCCCGGTCCACTCCCCTCGCGTCCCCACTTCGTCAAGAAACTTCCGCGTGCATCGAACTTCTGGATACGATTGTTGCTCTCGTCGGCCACGTAAATGTTGCCGACGAAATCCACCGTCACGCCGCGCGGGAAAAAGAACGCGCCGTCGAAACTCCCGTCGCGCCCCCACTTTAACAGCGGTTGGCCATCGGCTTGAAACTTCTGAATGCGCGCGTTGCTGGTGTCGGAGACATAGACATTCCCGTCTTGATCCGTGGTAATCCCCCACGGCACATCGAAGCGGCCCATATCGGCTCCGCGCCAGGCGAATCCAAACTTGCCCCAGGCTTTCTGCACATTGCCTTCCAGATCAAACTTTTGGACACGGTTGTTTCCGCTATCGGCCACGTAGACCACATCGTCTGGTCCGACCGCGAGCCCACGAGGATAATAAAACTGGCCTTCTTGCGAACTAGGCTCACCACCCCATCGCGCCAAGAACCTACCGGTCTTGTCGAATTTTTGGATCGAATGATTGTCGGTATCGGCCACATACATATTACTGTCTTTGTCGAGTGCAATCCCTGTGGGCGAACTGAACTCACCATCATCCACACCCTCTTGACCAATCACCATGGCCAACAGATAGGGTGAGGGGATCGCCATCACTTCTTGCGACTCAAGACTTTCCCCCTTCGATGTGACTACTGTCACAACATAGTGGTAACAGGTCCCATTGGCGAGATCGTCGTGAACATACGGACTCGTCGGGCCTTCGATACACGTGGCCGTATCTTTTTTCACACCGATGACACTCTTGAAATCGTCGGCACTGGCGATAGGACGGGTGAGCTCGGAAAACTTGATCTGCACGCCCTTCGTCGTCTGGAAATAGAGGTTGTAGTACATGGCATCCGGAACCGGATCCCATGTGATG
>CAZAKX010000223.1:0-2618 GCA_964485915.1 uncultured Nitrospira sp.
GAGCAGGCCAAGAACCTGGGTGCGAATGCGATCGTTGGTATCGATATCGATTATGAAACAATCGGCACCAACAGCAGCATGCTCATGGTCAGTGCGAACGGAACAGCTGTTGTGTTGGAATGACCGATTTGCATGGCACTCCTCACGAATGCCGAGTATCTCGATCTAGGCCGTCGCATTATGCCGCTGCTTGGGTCGGCGCTGTGCGGGCTCTCGGCGGAGAAGCTTCGTGAACTTGCTCGGGCCTATGATCCATCCGCGGACGATTCTCGCATCGGCGCCGAAGTGTTTCTCTTCCACAAATATCTGCTGATGCAGGCCTGTGTGGGCGTGTTCCCCGAGGCGCATGTCGACCACATTGTCGGCGGGCTCTTCGCGGCGCTCAATGAACGGGCCAGTGGACTGGAGCTTGGCCAAGACCGGCAGCAGGCGATGGATGAAATGTGGCGACTGCGGGCAGGGCAATTCGATGGGCCTTTTTCGCAAGACCGCGGGCAGCTGCTTGACGAAGAGTCAGGATCGGTTCACTGGAAGCAAACGATCGGCCAGTTTTGCCGGAACGTGCATGAAACGGTCGATCCACCAGATATCTGGGCCGGGACCAACAGCCCATCTCATCTCGCGAGCCAGTCTGTGACTGCGGCGCTGGACCAGATGGTGTTAGCTCTAGGCGAGATCAATCGGCTGCAGTTTGGCGAGACCGTCTAGGCTGGATTAGCGCAGCATCATCTTCAGCAATCCGATACATCCCATATACAGGACAAGCGATCCGGCCATCGCCGGCCAGAAGCCAAGGCGAGGAATGCCCAGAATCATGGCGACCACGTAGACGGTCCAGGGTGGGACAAACCACAGCAAGTTCTTGGCATAATCAACAGTGGTTGCTCCGCCGCCGCTGGCATAGAGCAAGATAAAGGTGACGCCGGTGATGGCGGGAAAGGTGCTGGCCATGGCGGCCAAGAACGACTTGCCCTGTGAACCAAGATAGGTGGAGAAGCTGACGATCGAGCCACCTAACAGAAAATAGAGCAGATACTTGCCGAGATCGTTCACAAACTATCCTCCTTCGTCTCTGTGAAACGCTTCCATCGCTTCTCGCTCCAACGCCTCCTCCTGGCCGGTATAGCGCGGCGAAAAATGAAACACCACGAGATCGCGGACCTGAGCCTTGCGCGCCATCAGTCCCGCCTGCCTGGCCGTCAAATGATACCGGTCGTATGCCTTTTCTGCATCACAATCTAGATAAGGCGACTCGCAATAGAAGATGTCCGCCCCTCGGGCAAGAGCGACAATCTTGGCTTCGTTCTCATCGTCGTAGCGCGCATCAACCACGTAGGCGATCTTTTGTCCCCGTGAGATCGTCAAGAACCGTTCCTTCACTTCTCCCAGCATGAATTCCTGCTCTGTTCGTCGATGCTCGTCGTAGAGTGCCACGGTGAAGCGGAAATCGTCTGGCTTGCCTTGCCAGATATGCTGCTTCACGTCTTTCAGCCAGGCGCCGACCCGTAGCCCTGCCTCATGCAATTTCTGTTTGTTGACGTTGATGTGAAATTCCTCTTCCAGCGAGTAGGCGAATGAGGGGATGCGATGGTTCAAGGCCACGGCCTTGACGGTGAACATCGGATCTTCAAGCACGGTGAATAGCGGGCTGTGGGTGAGCGGCGCGGGAAAGGTGGCTTGTTCGGACGGCTGAAACCCGTCGCTTGCTCGGAACACAGTCTGTCGAATCTCGTGGTTGTGAAACTCCCGCACGTGGATTGCGAGGGGGTAGCTATCCACGAGATTCCAGGTATAGCCCCTCAGCTTGCCCTGCACGTTGTCGATCAGCTCGGGAGGGCCGAAGAGTTTGAGCGTCTTGCCGCGCCCAAGGGCGACGCGAAGGACGGCGTCGAATCCGATGAAATGGTCCATGTGTGTATGCGAGACGAAAATTTCTCCAGCCCTGAGCAATCTGGTCGGTCCCAGACCTTCGTTCTGCCCGAGATCAAAGAGCAAGGCTCGCTTCGACCAACGGACCTCGACATAGACGCCGGGATCGCCGAAGACATCGTTGACCAGATAACTGGAGAAGGAGGGGTTCATGAGCGAATTATTCAGCGATCTATTAATCTGATGATCTGTTGAATTGGATTCCAATCAACAGGCCGACAGATCGTCAAATTTTCATCCTATCGCCGCTCTGACCGCACTGTACATCATGATGACTTCGACTGCATGTGCCACGATCGTGATCCAAAGGTTGCGCGTTTTGAGCCAGATGCTTCCCCAGATGAGTCCATCCCACAGCGCGATCCAATGGAGATGTTGAAACGTATGTAGCAAGAAAGGATCGAATGTAAAGGTTACTGCACTGACTGCAAGAGCCAGGGGGGCTACGCGACTGCTTGAATCAACACCTCGCCAGCGCGTTTCCAGTTCTGCGAGGCGCCCCAAGAGAAAGCCTCGGAAGTTCAGTTCGACGAACAGCGCGATGCCGCAGATCACCCATGGCACCATGAGGAGGGTAGGAAGCCGACCGTGGGGTGTGTGCTTCAAGAACGTGATGTCATAGCCGAACGCAGGATAGACGGCGAGAATGATGAACGTGTTCAGCGCCCCCAGCAAGAGCCCTGTCATGA
>CAZAKX010000223.1:2718-4182 GCA_964485915.1 uncultured Nitrospira sp.
GACGCCATTGGAACGCTATGAGAGCTCGAGTTGATAACGGTCCAACGTCGTCGCCTTGTGGCGCGCGAGATTCGACAAGGACTTGTTGTAATCGACGATGGCCCGCAGCTCGTTGCCCTGCGCGGTGGCGAGATCACGCTGGAAATCGAGTACGAAGCGCGTGGTGCTGAGCCCGACCTTTAATCGTTCCTGCTCGGCTTGCAACTGTTTCTCTGCCATGATGCGTGCCGACCGGGTGGTCTCGATGCGCTTGAAGTCGGTTTGGACGCGGCGCACGGCTTCACGGATACCCACGATGATTTGCTGACGCACGTTGGCGAGTGTGATTTCCGCATTCTTGGCCTCCAGCTGGCGCTTGCTATACGATTGGATGGCAGCGCGGTTGCCGAGTGGATAACTGAGTACCAGTCCGGCCCCATAGTTGTAAAAATCACCGCTGAAGTTTCTCGTGAAGGACTCGCTGTAATCGCCGCCGAGTCCTGCCAGGCCCATCGTGCCTTGGAACGACAGAGTAGGCAGCAATTGGTTGCGTGCGAATTGCTTGTTGAGTTCGCCCGACTCAATATTTTTTTTGGCCTGGGTGATTTCCGGGCGCTGTTCAATGGCCGTATCGATGGCTTCCTGGAGACTGATGGGCTCCAGGAGCGTCATTGGAGAATCAGCCGGTATGAGCCTGACATCCTGACGGAGCTCCTCTTCTCCCGGGTTCAAAAGGCGTCGCAGCTGATCCTCTTGATCGTGAATGGCTTTTTCAGCCACCAACACCTGCTCTACCCTTGATGCCATAGCGGCTTCGGCTTGAAGCACGTCGACGATCGACATGACGCCTGCTTTTGCCTTGGCGCGGTTCGTAGCTAACAGCTCTTCGGCAGCTTTCAATGCCGCCTGTGCCACCTTCAAGTTTTCATTCGCAAACACCAGCTCCCAGTAGGTTTGTTCCACAGTGGAGACGACGGTCATCACGCGATCTCGAAACACATGCTGCTCGACCTCGGCATTGTTTTGAGCGACCTTGATGAAGGTCTTGTTGATCGCGACTCCGGCATTTCTGAGCAATGGCTGTGTGAATGTGAAGGCTAGGCCGCCCGTCCACGAGGGATTGAACAAGAATCCGCCGGCGACACTTTGATTGATGCTGCTTCGAGCCGGGCTGTAGTTCACGTCGAAATTACCGCCGGTGATGAGGTTGGTCGATGCATCGACAGTCACGGAATGGCTGCGCTGGTCGAAAATCCTAATCTGATCAAGGAAGAATCCGGTCCCCCCGAACACGGGTCGATTGAGTGGATTCACCGTTCGGTTGTATTGACCGTTGATGCTCACGTTGGGGTCGAACTTGGATTGTTCAACAATAATGTCAGCTAATCGGCTTTCTCTGTTGTGGCGGCTAATACTGATATCGAGATTGTGCTGTAGAGCACGGACCGCTGCATCCGCCAACGACACAGTTTCACGCCGCTCCGC
>CAZAKX010000224.1:0-4149 GCA_964485915.1 uncultured Nitrospira sp.
TGATCCTCGTCGCGGTTCCCGAACAATCGGCCCACCGTCTCATCGACGGGTTCAAGCGGTTCCGCCTCGGACAAGAAGCGTCCACAGGTGACCTCATGTTCCCACTCCACGTCTTTGTCTTACCCTGCGAACAAGTGGTGTGACTCAATCTACGGCCGTTCTCCAGCAATCATTGAATCATCTTCACGCGGGTTGAAACGCGAAGGCCTCCGGAGGAAGCCCTCCAGAGGCCATGTCGAGAGGCTCGTCCTGAACGAGCCTCTTCGGATCGATTTGCTTAGTGCGCGGCAGGTTCTAGGGACTCGGTCGCGTCCGTGGCATGCTTATGCGCTTTGGCCTTCTTCGCCTTGGCCGTTTTTTTCATCTCGTGCTTCTTGGCTTTGAGTGCGTCCCGCTTTCCCTTCATCTCCGACTTCATCTGATCCCGTTTTCCCTTCATCTCCGATTTCATCTTCTCACGCTTGGCTTTCATCTCGGACTTCATCTCCTCCTGTTGAGCCTTGAAGTCCTCCCCCATCTGTTCAGGCTGGGCCTGCATCTCGCTCTTGGCCTCATTGGTTAACGATCCCATATCGGTCGTCAATTCTGAACCGAAATCTGTTGCTTCACCTGCCAGAGCCACCAGGCTAGTCCCGAACATAAGTGAGGCCGCAACTGCTGAGACGACGACGAATCGCATAGATCTCCTCCTCGACTATAGGTTGTATCCACGTGGTCGGCGCCAGAAACCAGCGCCCCGTTTACCGGTATCCTGAGACGGGTTTTCTGGCAACAGATTTTAAGGTTTTGACCTGCCTCGAAAATGTAGCTGGAAAAACTGTATGTGCTAGCGAGAGCCAGCTCCAAATGATGCCCACCGCTGGCCAGTGCATGGTCAATGGGGTCTGTTCAATCCCAAATGCATCAAAAGATGATACACAATCAAAATCTACCCCTCGTAGCGTGCGCTCTACCCGACAAGACATTGACACATTGGACGCTATTGCACCGTCAATATTATGAACAATACGTAATCAGTTTAACTACGTACTTCACAAATCCTTGCACTTCTGGAAGTAGGCCAAGGTGGCGTGGCTTTTGCTTCAGTTCATCGTCAGCTGTAAACGTAACCACCCTGGGAGGGATCAATGGAATGTCCAAAGTGCAAGGGTATGATGATGTTGGAACGGTTCTCAGATTTCTTTCTCGTGTTTTATGCATGGAAATGTATCAATTGCGGCGCCATTATCGACCGCACCATTTCCAATAATCGCCGAAAGAGTCTGGCGGCTCGAGAGACCCAGACTGTGGCCGCGCGCTAACGATAGACATTGGGGTCAGATCTAGTATTGTGCATCTCATTGAGCTAGAGTACGCACCATGGCTCGCCCGCTCCGCATTGAATATCCCGGCGCTTTCTACCACGTTACCGTCCGGGGCAATGCCCGGCAGGACATCTTCGTGGATGATGAAGACCGCCGACGCTGGGCCACCTATTCTCCTCCCGTTCCCGTACCGACCGCACGCGACGCAATGAAACCATTTGCCACGCCCACCTAGAACATGGCTACAGCCTGACGGAGATCGGTCGAACCGTGGGGTTGCACTATTCAACGATCAGTCGCATCGTAAATTCCGAAGAAGGGAATCGGGCACGGCATAAGAGCTGAGTCTCAATGACGAGATCCCAACAGGCTCAGATATCAGACGCCTGTCCTAACTAATCGTGGATCGTTACAATCAAGCAAGACAGGTAAAATCACTTAAAGTCTACCCTAATCAGAAAAACAACGGCCTCCAGCGGCACCCCGCTGAAGGCCGTACAAGAACACGGGTGTCTACTGAGCCACGCCGATCACAACTCGCTCGCCTCGTCCAACATGGACATGAGGGATTCCAGTTTTCAGCATGTGCCGTTCAGAGTTCACGATATCGTGTTCGTTTTCGACTATACCTTCGCTGAGCAGTCCGCGCGGGCCGAGCACTGCTCAGAGGCGAGGCTTACGCCCTCGTCTCCCAAAGCAAAAACACCAAACCGGCCGCAATCGCTGACACAATGACAAAATGCATGGACCCATCCTCCCCGAGATTGATTGTGGATGCCTACCCGCGCTGGGAACCAGCGCGCTGTTTAGGGGTACAGGGAGATCGAGTTTCTGGCAATTGATTTCACAATTTTGGACGTCGAGATGATGAAGCGCCCGAGTCGCGGACATGCAGTAGATGCACGGGGGAGACGACATTGGCATGGCCGATCCTCTGTCGACAGATCTAGCCAAGAGCACCATGAAGCATTTTGAGCACTAACCAAGACATCACCGCCAAACCGATCGCGCAGAGAATCAGAATCACACCAAATATCTGGAGCAATCTTCCTCGAGACACCGCAGCTTGATCTGACAACACAACGGTATCTCGCACAACCGTCGCATCAGGAGGAGGGAATCGAAGACTACGCCGAACGCGTTCACCTACACGCCAACAATGCCACCCGGCGACACATACACACACGACCATGATGGCCATGCACAGAGGAAAGACCCTGAATAGAGATGTCCTGGCGGCTTCAACAGGTAGGCTACGCATCTCAGCCATCCACTCCTCAAAAACCATCCAGATGGCCGCACCGCTTATCAGCACCAGAATCAACATAATGATCATGACTTTTCGACTACGGTCGTCGGCTCGTTGAATCTCAGCCATGCCGAACACCTCGATTTCGCACAAAACACTTATAATAATTGTTGAGGCAGTGGCCCCCTTGTGAGGGAATCTTGACCGGCTCTCACACGATCGGCAAGCGATAGGGGGAAATTTGCAGAGGACGCAGTATAATGACTCCATGTGCCGGATCGCGGTCTTCATGATTCTGACGATCGGAACTGTATGGCCCGGCTTCGCGTTCGCCTTCTCTGAGGACAACTCATCGCAACAACCAAGCCCACAGGAACGTCTGAACCAGGTCCTAGATTCCGAGGGCGGCACCACGGTCTATAAGGACTCCCAAGGCAACGTGGAATCCGTTATCGAGCTTCCTAACGGTGAGCGTCGCGTCGTTGTACAGCCACCCCAAAGTCCTGGGTTCAACACTGGCCCTCCCCTTCAATTGAACAATCAGACACTCACGTTTCCCCCGCCACCTCCTGCTCCTGTTCACCCACCCGCTCCAGAGTTTCCACAGCGGGCTCGTTAAGACCCGTCGTCTATCGTCTTGACGATCCCTTCCGGTGTACGCCATACTCAACGACGCATGTACGCCCTTACCTTTATCATCCTTCTGGGAACCTTCGCGCTCCACATTGAGAAGAGCGTAGCTTTCCCGCCACCCGACGGTAAAGACCTGCACACACTCGAGGCACAGGCCGGCCAAGGGGACGTGGAGGCACAGAATCGTCTCGGGGAACTGTATGCCAAGGGAAGAGGAGTACCGCAGGACCATGCCCAGGCACGAGCATGGTACGAGAAAGCCGCCGCGCAGGGTCACCCCCTTGCGCAAAATAACCTCGCGGAACTGTATTTCGCCGGACTGGGAGTCTCGCAAGATTACGTCCGCGCCTATATGTGGGTGGATCTCGCCGCCGCACACATGCAAGGTAAGGAAAAGAAGCAAGCGGAAGAAAACCGCGCGGATGTCGCGCAGCGTATGACTCCCGTGCAGATTACAGAAGCCAAGCGGCTCTCGGAACAGTGTCGGTCAAAGAAGTTCAAGGGCTGCTGAGGTTCCTCGGCTGCCTCTGCTCTCACCTGTAACTATCCCACCGATCTCGTGCTCAACGACAGACGTAACTCTCTGCCGTACGCTAAAACGCCCCTGATAGACTTTGTCAACAGCCTGCCAAGCAGGTAATCGCATACAGACAGCAGCTGAGAGAATTACGAGACACGGGTGTTGCCATGCATCCGGCTGAAGACGTCCCAGTCGAACTGTTTCGGCATGACTGCGTGGAGTGGAATCGGGCTGATTGATCCCCGTTCACGATAGGCCAAGAGACACCCGACAATGTCTTCAGGCGATTCGATCAGCCGGTGCACCACTTCATGGGCAAGATGCTGAGCAATCGCCTTGTCCTCCGGTATTGGCCGGGCACCCCGGAGCGTGTGGCCAAGAATAGTGGCTTTGGTGGCCGGCGTGAGCGGATAGTGATCGGGCCGCACTTGCCGTTCCGGCCA
>CAZAKX010000225.1:0-4138 GCA_964485915.1 uncultured Nitrospira sp.
TCAAGGTCGGAACCGGCACGTCCTTCTCGATGGCGTCGGCGATCATCCAGCGTCCCTCACCGGAATCTTGGACATAGCCTTTCAGGTGCTCCAGTTTAGGGTCCTGCTTGAGTGCGCCTGCGGCCAGCTCCAACAGCCAGGATCGGACGACACTCCCGTGCATCCAGAGGTCGGCGATCCGTGCCAGATCAAGCTTGTATTCGCTCTTCGCCATCAACTCAAATCCTTCCGCATACCCCTGCATCATGCTGTACTCAATGCCATTGTGGACCATCTTGACATAGTGTCCGGCACCAACCCCGCCGACATGGGCCCAGCCGTTTTCCGGAGCGAGGGTCTTGAAGACAGGGGCGAGCCGTTGGACGGCCGATTCCTCGCCACCGACCATCAGGCAGTATCCGATCGTCAGTCCCCAAATGCCTCCGCTGGTCCCGGCGTCGACATAGTGCAGACCCTTTTTCTTGAGCTCGACCGCGCGCCGCACATCGTCATGAAACCGAGTATTTCCACCGTCGATGATGGTGTCACCGGGGCTCAACAGCGCCGCTACGGATGCCACGGTTTCTTCTGTGGGAGCACCCGACGGCACCATGACCCAGACGGCACGTGGTGCGCTGAGTTTATTCACGAGGTCGGCAAGGGAAGAAGAACCGACACATCCGTGGCCTTCGGCCTGTTTAATCAGCTCATTGGATCGATCATAGACGACGAGGCGGTGCTGGTCGCGCCGTAGGCGGATGACCATGTTCATTCCCATCTTGCCTAACCCAATAAATCCCAGTTCCATAAGGACTCCTTGGTGTGAATGACGGTAGTCGTGGATTCAGTGCCCACCGATCAATGCCGGGCAGGGTGATGTCGCGTCCGTTTCCTGCAAACCCATGTTCTTACGCAGTGGCCACCGGTTTCGCACACACCTGCGATCAGTCGATGCGAGCAGGATTTGGGACATCCTTAAAGAGAAGATCGGCAAATTGCCGCCCAAAGTTGAGCTTATCCGGGAGGGTGGTCGCTGCAAGGAACTGCCCAGCCAGATCTGCAAGAGCCGGTTCACGTGAAAACATGAATCGATGGATATCCACCGGGGCGACCAACCAAAACCCCCTCAGACGAAAAAATGCGGAGATGCAATCTTCATAGAATAATGTCAAGAGGTAGTAGGCTGTTCCAGGTTTATCTACGAGATCCTGTGCTTTTCCCAGCTGGTGATAGCACTGGGCCTTAAGGCGAATTTGTTCATTGATGGAGGACGGTGGCGGCCCTTGCCGAAACCGTTGATGCACCTTTTCGATCAGTTTGGCGCAGACACCGTCGTGATCATAGAGGATTCGTCCCTTTCGAAGCAGAGAAGGAAGTCGCAGAGAATAGGCGAGATCGTTTTCCACGGACTGGTATCCATGATAACGAATATCTGCAAGCCGTTCGCCGACCCGGAGAATTTCATGATGGTCGGCCTCTCCCTTGACGAGGGCGATCACGTCGATATCGCTGTGGGGCGTGACCGCTCTCCGTGCGCCTGATCCGACGAGGAGGGCACCCACCAAATCACCGCCTCGTCGGCCTTTCACATGTCGTAACACGACCTCTAGGTTGTCCTCAAATCCAGGTGGTGGAGGGAGTTCGGGCTGTTCCGGCGGCTCGGGGACCTCCAACAGCTCCGCGTTCAGTTCTTCACGAGAGGGGGGGCTTGTAGTCGTATCGGAATTCATGACAGTGTCCAAATGTTAGTAGCCAAGAGTATTGGTAACCTCTACGGGTCACATAGTGAATGACGCATCTGGGATCTGTGTGGAAACCCAGCCTGGTGAAGGAGAGGCAGCCAGCCTACGACATCTCTTTCCGGCATTCTATGGGTGGAGGATGAAGGTGTCAACGTCGAACGGTCAACGCGAAAGGACCTTGGCAAAGATGCCGGCGGCTTCGTCGATCTGTTTCCCGACAATATTCAAGTGTGTGACGGCTCGGTACGTGTTTCCACCCAGCGTGTTGATGAGCACGCCGTGATCTTTGAGCGCAGCCACCAGTTCGGTGGGAGTGCGTTGCTCATCGATGATGTCGAAAATCACGATGTTCGTCTCCACATGTTGAGGCACGATTTGGATCGCGGGAATCTGTTGCAGGAGGCGAGCAAGTTTTTTTGCATGCTCATGGTCGGTCTTCAGACGAGCGACATGCCGCTCCAAGGCATAGATGCCGGCGGCGGCGACGATGCCGGCCTGGCGCATAGCTCCGCCATACATCCGACGGAAGCGACGCGCACGATTGATGACCTGTTGGTCGTTCGAGAGCAACAGCGATCCGACCGGGGCCCCGAGGCCTTTGGATAAGCAGATCGACACCGTTTCAAAATGCTGGGCATACACGGTCGGTGGGAGCGTTGTGGCGGCGACGGCGTTGAACAGTCTTGCTCCGTCGAGATGCATCGGGATCCTGTGACGGACGGCGATCGTCCGGATTCTCTCGATGGTGGACAGCGGATAAATCGTGCCGCCTCCGGCGTTGTGCGTGTTTTCGAGGCAGATCAGCGCTGTCGTGACGCTGTGGGGGTCGTTCGGTCGTATGGCGGCTTCGACTTGCTCCGCAGACATGACGCCGCGCTCGCCGTAGATCCAATGAAGTTGCACGCCTGCCAGCGCTCCCGCTGCTCCCTGTTCATACCGCACGATGTGGCTCTTACTCTCCACGATAATCTCTTGGCCCGGCTGGGCCTGTGACCGGATTGCGAGTTGATTCGCCATGGTGCCGGAGGGGACGAATAGGGCAAAGCGCTTACCGAGCATGTTGGCCGCCATGTCTTGCAGGCGATTAACGGTGGGGTCTTCACCATAGACATCGTCGCCGACGTCGGCACGCGCCATAGCTTTCCGCATCTCATCCGTTGGTTTGGTGACGGTGTCGCTACGAAGATCAATCATACGTTCTCCCTCCCAAGAATTCCGTACGGTCCGGCCATTCTAGCAGATGTTCGGCTTGCAGGCGAACGTACACCTGCTACACTGCAGACGCATGGCCGAACCTGATCAACCACTTCTGACTCGATGCGCTGATTTCCTTGGAGCCAACCGGGAAGAACTTGTTCCATTGGCCTGGGCGTTCGCGTATTTTTTCTGTCTCCTCTGCGGGTATTCCATTCTCCGTCCCGTCCGCGACGAAATGGCTATCGAAGGGGGGTTGAAGAATCTCCCATGGATGATGACCGGGACGTTCCTGACCATGCTCTGTGTCACGCCGCTCTTCGGTTGGATCTCGGCGCACTGGTCACGCTACAAATTGCTGCTGATTGTCTACACATTCTTTATCACCAATCTTGTGGTCTTCTATGCCGTCATGACGAGTCATGTGTCTCCGGAGTGGGTGGCCCGTGGATTTTTTGTCTGGTTGTCGGTCTTCAATCTGTTCATCGTGTCGGTCTTCTGGAGTTTTATGGCCGATTTGTTTACCCCGGAGCAGGGCGCACGGTTGTTCGGAGTGATTGCCGCAGGTGGAAGCAGCGGGGCTCTGGTCGGCCCACTCCTGACGACTGGTCTCACCTTCATGGCTCCGGTTCCTGTGCTCATGCTGGTGTCGGCGGTCTTCTTGTCCCTCTGCTTGGGCTGTATCTACCGGCTTGAACAATGGGGGCGTGAACGGTCCGCACATCATCGGCCACAACCAGGTGACGCGCTTGGTGGAGGGTTCCTTGCGGGGATTCGTCTGACCTTTTCATCGCCGTATTTGCTTGGGATTTGCGGCTATCTGAGTCTTCTGACCATGACGGCCACCTTCCTGTACTTTGAACAAACGCTCTTGGTCTCGGAATATCTGGATCAGCCGGAGGCCCGCACACGGCTCTTTTCTTCGCTGGACTTTACGACCAATCTGCTCACGTGGTTGACGCAGGTCTTTCTGACCAGACGGCTGGTCAGCCGGTTCGGTTTGGTCGCGCCTCTGTTGTTTCTTCCGTTGGTCAGCCTGGTGGGATTTGCGGGGATCGCGTTGTGGCCGACCCTCATCCTCTATGTCGTCTTTTCCGTGCTGCGGCGAGTGGGGGAGTACGCGCTGTCGAAACCGGCGCGCGAGGTTTTGTTTACGGTCGTCAGTCGCGAAGAAAAGTACAAAGCCAAGAACTTCATCGATACGGCCATCTCACGCGGTGGCG
>CAZAKX010000226.1:0-4092 GCA_964485915.1 uncultured Nitrospira sp.
CTTGATGTTCCTTGGGCATTTTAGACTTAAAGTATGGGTCGACCATCTGATCGGTGTGTGTAGGGATCGGTACGCCGCTTGGGAAGCGCGCGGTTCCTGTTCCGATCTGATCCAATGTGAATGGGGCGGGCTGTGTTGTGAGCATGGTTGGAATGCCTTTAGGGAAGCGGTCTTGCACTCAGTGTCATGTTTACTATATGAAGCCGCTTGCGGGAATGTCAAATACGTGCCGATGATGTCTACTCGCGAACATTTTACCTCAGCCATTGGTGAGGGGCATGGTTCCTGATCGCATCGGGGTCGGGTTGATCGGAGTGGGCCGGCATGGGCTTCGGTATGCTCGACACATCGTCAACGATCTGCCAACCGTGTCCCTGCGGGCCGTCTGCCGGCAACACCCTGAGCAGGGATTTGAGCTTTCCGGTGCCCAGCCGATCAAAGTCTACGGAAAGGCAGAGTGGTTAATGGCTGATCCTGCCGTGGATGTGGTCATTGTGGTGACTCCACCCATCTATACCCGGGACATCTGTCGATTGGCGATCCAAGCTCGCAAGCCGATGTTAATTGAAAAACCACTGGCCACAACGGTTGCTGACGCCAGAGCGATGGTTATCATGGCTCGCGAAGCCGCGGTCCCGCTGATGACGGCGCAAACTCTTCGGTATGACAATGCGATTCAGCAGATAAAGACGCTCCAGCATCGTATTGGGCAGTCGGAACGACTCCATCTCATCAGTCGCATCGAGAAACGGAACACAGCCCCAGGCCATGCCGATGGCTACGGCAAACGAGGGGCGTTACTGGAAATCGGTGTCCATATGCTTGATCTCGTTCGGTTCATGACGGGTGAAGAGGTGAGGGAAGTGCGTTGCACGATGGACGTACGCCCGTCTGTATCACCGGAAACCGCTGCGTCGATTCGTCTCGTGACGTCCGGAGGAACAACCTGCCATATAGAAATTGCTCGAGTATCAACAGGCCGGGTTGGCCGAGCAGACTGGTGGGGGGCCAAGGGACGGCTGGAAGTCGACTGGACAGCGTGCCGAGTTCACTGCAACGACGAGACCGGAACCCATGCATTCGATCTGCCTCCCTCTCAAACGGTCCTTGCTACAGTCACGGCCTTTCTGCAGGCCGTACGAGAGGGCACGCCCATGCCTATTACGGGAGAGGATGGATGGCGCGCCGTAGAAATTGCCGAGGCCTGCTACCAGTCTGCAGAACTCGGTGGGGCTCCGGTCACCATTCCCATCTCAACTTAAGGCTCCGCGACGATATGCGTGTCGGTTTCTTCGATGCCGTCGATGGCATGGATCTTTGTGATCACGACGTCGGAGAGCGCCCGTTCGTCATGAACATTGATGAAGACAAAAATATCCGGGCGGCCGAAGCACGAGTGGGCTTGTTCCACGCCGGGGATGCGTTTGAGTGATGCGACGACGTCCTTGGTTTTGCCTGCTTTCACCTTGATCAGAATATACGCTCGGGTTGCCACGTGTTCCTCCTTGCGTCAAAAGTTGAGCTACCGATGTCGTACGAGGTTGACAATCTCTGGTTACGGTTCTTCGCGAGCGGTCGCTCCCGGCATCGCGTTTCGATGACGGGCATACACTTCGTCAAAGTTCTGCCCTTGTGCTTCAAGCGCGGCTCGGCCATCTCTCACGAGTTGCATCAACCGCCGAAAATCGTCCACGGAGAGGTTGAACTGGCCAAGACCAGTCGCCAGCTCCTGTCGCTCTTCAGCAGACGCTCGCCTATCCGCATCGGCGAGTGCCACCAGCATGTCGGCGGTCCACCCATTGGAGCGAAATCCTTCTAGCACCATCTGCACATTCCTACCAGGGGCATGTGCGATAGCACGTTGCGCAAACTCCTGGACGGATCGATCGGTGCCCTTGACGAAGACCGATTGGAGTTGAATGACGGCTTGAATCACACGATCGGCTTCTCGGCTTCCCTCGGGTGGAAGGACCTGGGCCTGTTCGAGCGTCGCGAGCACCGCCATGGCAGCTCCGACATATGGAGATGCGCGCGTTGATCGCTGTGCCAAAATCGAAGTGCGTTCATTCGTGGCGAATGAACCAATACCGTCTCCTGGAAAAACGATAGGCCAGAGGATGAAACTAAGGAACAAGATCGGGCGAACCTTCCAATGTGATCGTGAACGATTTGAAAGGATCTCAACTTCAGGCGTAGGCTGAAGGCACATGGGTGGATTATACAGAGTGGGGATGAGGCGTGCTAGTGAGGAGGTCGCGGCCCAGGGTTTGATTGAAACTCTGATGGAGACTTCCTATAATGGCCGCGGGGTGCCCGCGGTCCAGAACAGAAAGGCAGTGGATCCATGCTTGCCAAGGTGAGGAGCGCGGCCCTTGTCGGGTTAGATGCGCATCTTGTCGACGTCGAAGTCGATATCTCAGGAGGGCTTCCGCAGTTTTCGGTGGTTGGGTTGCCGGATGCCACCGTGAAGGAAAGCCGAGACCGAGTCCGCTCCGCACTCAAGAATACCGGCTTTCACTTTCCCGCCAAACGAATCACCGTTAATTTGGCCCCTGCTGGCCTGAAAAAAGAAGGCTCGGGGCTCGATCTCGCAATTGCCGTCGCAATTCTTGCCGCCGAAGAGGTCATTCCACAGTCCTCGTTGGACCGATGCGTGCTGGTTGGTGAGCTCTCGCTGGACGGTCGTGTAAAGCCCATTACGGGAGCGCTCTCGTTTGCGCTTGCTTGCCGGGCCGGATATGACCTATTGCTTCCGGCGGACAATAGCGCTGAAGCGGCGTTAGTGCAGGGAGTGAATATCTACCCACTGCACACTCTTCCGGAAGCAGCCGAATTTCTTAAGGGAACCCAAGCCATTGCGCCGGGCCGCTCCAATCCTGACTTGATGGCCTGTGCGAGGATGTTGGAAGACGAAGACTATAGTGACGTCCGCGGGCAAGACCATGCCAAGAGGGCGCTGGAGGTTGCCGCCTCCGGCGGACACAATGTGCTGATGGTCGGCCCTCCTGGATCCGGCAAGACGATGCTGGCGCGACGACTGCCCTCGATTCTGCCACTGCTAGAGTTGGAGGAGGCGATCGAAACAACCCGGGTCCACAGCGTGGCCGGGCAACTCGCCCCCGAACGTCCTTTACTGACGGTGCGACCGTTTCGGGCCCCGCATCACTCCGTTTCAGACGCCGGACTTGTTGGGGGTGGGACCGTCCCCAAACCCGGCGAAGTCTCGCTCGCACATAATGGCGTATTGTTTCTGGACGAGTCCCCCGAGTTTAAACGGGGAGTGCTGGAAGGATTGCGGCAGCCGCTCGAAGACGGACATGTCGTGCTGACTAGAGCGAGCGGAACGTTACGATATCCAGCGCGATTCATGTTGATCGCGGCGATGAATCCCTGTCCTTGCGGCTACTACGGAGATCGGACACGCCCGTGCATCTGTACCGGCACTCAGATTCGTCGGTATCGAGCCAAACTCTCCGGACCTCTCTTGGATCGACTCGATATTCATCTGGATGTCCCACCGGTTCCGGTGCGAGAGCTTCGCACGGAACTGCCTGCGCCTGAGGGATCAACCGCGATTCGAGCGCGTGTGGTCGCGGCTCGAACGCGCCAGCGCGAGCGGTATCGACAGGACGGCATCTATGCGAACGCACAGTTGAAGCCGCGGATGATAAAGCGGTATTGTGGGCTCGATCAGCCGGCTCAAGAGTTGCTTGAGCATGCCATGGCGCGACTGCGACTGTCGGCACGGGCCCATGGTCGCATCCTGCGCGTCGCACGCACTATTGCCGACT
This sequence comes from uncultured Nitrospira sp., assembly GCA_964485915.1. Taxonomy (GTDB): domain Bacteria; phylum Nitrospirota; class Nitrospiria; order Nitrospirales; family Nitrospiraceae; genus Nitrospira_D. The sequence goes on from CAZAKX010000226.1 coordinate 3,792, forward strand.
TGGCTGACTCCGATAAGATCGAGGCCATCCACATCGCGGAGGCCATTCAATACCGTTCATTTGACCGTAACCCCGACGTGTGAGGATTTGGTGGCTTCGGCGAAAGTGTTTCTCTGGTGGTTTGTCGTGGGTGCAACAATGGCGCTCGCTGTCATCATGGTGCAAGGCGGCATCAGAGAAGTCATGCAGGCGCAAGGGTCGGTCTGGGAACTGAAACTCGTCGAGCTGCTGACGACCATTTTAGGTGGTGGGTTGTTGGGCGGCTGTATCGCGCTGATCCTGGATCGGATCAAGAAGTCCT
>CAZAKX010000227.1:0-4067 GCA_964485915.1 uncultured Nitrospira sp.
AGCAACTGCTCTCGTTCCTGAGTCGTCAGCTCCTTCCATTGACCGACTCTCAGCCCTGCGACAGCGATGTGCATGATTCTCGTGCGATGGAGCTTCGTCACCCGATAGCCGAGCGCTTGGCACATACGCCGGATCTGCCGGTTTCGGCCCTCGGTGAGAATAATGCGAAACCGATCGCCTCCCACTCGGATCATTCGGCAAGGCTTCGTCTGACTCCCAAGAATGAGCACGCCCCGAGACATCTGGTCCAGAAATGATTGGTCGAACGATCGATCGACCTGCACGAGATATTCTCGCTCGTGGCCGAATTCGGTACGGAGGATTTCGTTGACGATGTCGCCGTCGTTCGTCAACAAGATGAGGCCGGATGAATCCTTATCCAGCCGCCCGATTGGGAAAATCCGCTCAGGGTACCCGATCTCCTCAATAATGTTGCGGGCGACATGGGGTTCACTCGTGGTCGTCACTCCAACCGGCTTATGGTACTTGATGTACCGAGCGGCCTTACCCCAAGGGATCACGCGGCCCTCGCGGGCAATGATGTCCGTTGATATCACCTGGTCGCCGAGTTTGGCTACCCGACCGTTAATCGTGATGACGCCCGACTCGATCAGCCGGTCGGCTTCGCGCCGGGAACAGACCCCATGTTCCGTGAAGAACTTATTGATGCGGATGGTGTGAGCCACGGGATGACGAGTCTATCGATGTATGAGGCCTGCACTAGTGGACGCGACGGCCGGCCTTAATCCGGCCGAGTATACGATAGATCAAACGTGCGACGGAGAATTGCGGCGCGACAAAACCTTCAATGGGGGCGATCTCGCTGACATCCATCCCCACAATACCTGGCCCGTCGGCGAGCGCCGTGATCAAGTTGAGCGTATCGTACCAACCGAGTCCACCCGGCTCAGGGGTCCCAAGCGCGGGCACGAGCGACGCATCCAATCCGTCGCAGTCGAATGTGAGATAGACGGGAGTCCGGCAGGCGGCGACCACATCCGGGATCCATTTCGCGGCCCTGCCCTCATAGGGACCTGACGGATCAAGGATGGCGGCTGCAAAAAACGTCTGGATTCGGTCCGTGGCGCCGATACGAGCCACCTCTTCCGGACTGATCGATCGGATCCCCACCTGGACCAGTGGCAAACCATCTTCCACGACCCGCGCCATGACGCTGGCATGGCTGAACGGATTGCCGAGATAGGCATCCCGCAGATCTCCGTGGGCGTCGATCTGCACCACTGTCATCTGCTGGTATCGTTTGGCGTGGGCTCGAATCGCCCCTAAGGCGCCGGTGTGTTCGCCCGTCAGCGTGACCAGAAACCGTCCGGCTCCGACGTGCGGTGAGACAAATGCCTCGATGGCATCGACTGCTGCGCGATCAACCTTCCCGTTGAGATTCAACGGCGCTGCGGTCGCAATTCCACCCCATTCACGATAGGGTTCGCATCGAAGTTGTTCGTCGTAAAATTCGACCTGGCTGGAAGCTTCCAGAATGGACGACGGCCCACGGTCCGATCCACGGATGTAGCTGGAAGTGTGCTCGTAAGGAGCCGGCAGCACGTAGACACCCGCTTGGTCCGGATGGCACCAGGGTTCATCGATGCCCAGAAAGTTGTGGCTCGGCCCCTCCCAACCAGCGGGAAGCGTCACGGGCGTTCTCCCCTTATGTTAGGTGATCAGCTGAGGCATCAGCGACGCCGCCAACCCAATCAGATCCTATCTGCGGGGACGGTTGGGAACATTCTCTGGCGGAATGAAGACGGCCAGCGCGATGACCGTGGTCCACTTGCCCTTCTTGCCGACGGCGGATTGGGTGATGTTCAGCGTCTTCACGATTTTCCCACCCATCTTAAAGACCTGTTCGCGCTCTTTCCAGGCGACGTTCGGATCGAACTCGACTCCTAAGGTCGTCGCGAGCATCTGCGCAGCCAGATCTTCCGTATACTCTCCGGTCTCCTCATCCGTCTCACCGTGCGCATGGTGCTCTGAGAGGTATCCGTACGTGCCGAGATCCGTGGGCTTCGCCAGGCCGACCGACGCTGAAACCAGCTGGTTCCGTTCGTTGGTTTCTGAACGAGCCATCACGCAGAACGTAATCTCTCCAGGCTTCAACAGGCTCTCTCCGCGTTTCCGGGGAATGACCTTACAATGGGGTGGGAGGATGGAAGACACGCTGACGAGATTGCAGTACGCCACACCGGCGCTGCGCAACGCTTCTTCGAAGGAGGCCAATTTCTCCCTGTGAACTCCCACACCTCTCGTGAGAAACATGTGCGTAGGTACCATCATCTCCCCTTTCGTCTGGTAATCGACTTTTCTGGCTGCTTGGAAGTTGTGTGGTGACGTGGTCGCAAGCGGTCAGTCAGCCAGACAAACAAACCGGACCAGATGAACTGCAGTATCGGGCGTTTGTTGTAGCAAGATTGGACCGGCTTCGCAATATCTTCTAGACACTTTTTTCGGTCGAGCCGAACGGTTCCCTCAAATTCATGATGAGCATGCGCGGCTCCGTCATATCTTCAATCGCCGCGCGGACGCCTTCGCGTCCTAAACCGGAATCTTTCACCCCGCCGTACGGCATATGATCCGCCCGAAACGTGGGAATCTCGTTCGCCAAGACTGCGCCGACTTCCAGATGACGAAAGGCATAAAAAATCTTATTGATGTCCTGGGTGAAAATGCCGGCCTGCAGTCCGAAGTCCGACTGATTGAGCAACGCGACGGCCTCACTCAGCTGTCGATAGGGCGTCACCGTCACGACCGGTCCGAACACTTCTCGGCACGAGACCTTCATCTCGGGGCTCACATTCGACAGCACCGTCGCCTCAACCAGCGATCCCGTCCGCTTTCCGCCCAACAAGACGCGGGCCCCGTCTGCCACGGCTTCGCCGATCCAACCTTCCACCCGTTCAGCGGCGGCATGGTCAATGAGGGGTCCGATGCTCGTCGTCTCGTCGGTCGGATCCCCCGTCTTCAACCGAGCCACATGCATGAGCAACTTGGTCGTAAACAGGTCCGCGATCGAATGGTGCACGAAGATGCGCTGCACGGAAATGCAGGTCTGGCCGGCGTACCCAAATCCACCGGCAGCGCAACGCTGGGCGGCCAGCTCAATATCAGCATCCGATTCAATGACGACACCCGCATTGCCGCCGAGCTCAAGTGTGACTTTTTTCTTTCCGCACTTGGCCTTCAACATCCATCCCACCGCGACACTGCCGGTGAAACTCAGCAACTTGAATCGCGGATCGACCACCATCCGTTCAGCCGAGAGATTGTCGCACGGCACCACATTGAGCCCACCCGGAGGCACTCCCGCCTCTAAGGCAACCTCTCCAAGCAAGAGGGCGGTCAGTGGTGTTTGAGGAGCCGGTTTGATCAGAATCGAATTACCGGACGCCAACGCCGGCGCAACCTTGTGCGCCACGAGATTGAGTGGAAAGTTGAAGGGAGTAATCCCGAGAATCGGACCGATGGGAAAGCGGCGAAGCAGGCCCACATGCGTATCGAAACCGGGGGTCCAGTCGAGCGGGACCACTTCCCCCGGAATTCGTCGTGCTTCTTCGGCCGCAACCGTGAACGTTTGAATGGCCCGGCTGACTTCCCGCTTCGCATCGGTGATCGGTTTGCCCGCCTCCATTGTAATCGTCTGGGCGAACTCATCTCGACGTCGATAGAGGAGTGCGGCGATCTGTTGGAGGATATCGTATCGGGCATGGGACGGTAGCTGACCCATCGGACCTGCCGCGCTGGATGTCGATGCCACGGCCTGGTCGACGTCGACCTCCGTCGCTTGAGCCACCCGCGCGACAAGCTTCCCGGAGAACGGATCAACGACCGGGGCCGCAATCTGGCCCTGCTTCCATTGGCCATGAACGAGGAATGGTCGGGATTCCTGCACTGGAAGACTCGCTGGAGTCCATCGTGAAGTTGGTATTAATCCGCCGCTTCAATCGGCTCGGCGGATTCAACGGGAGGTGGAGTTGAAGTGGCTGTCTCTTGTGCGGCAACAGCCTTCGCGATCAACTCTTCTGTTCCCCAATCGCGAATTGCCTCCAAGGTAA
>CAZAKX010000228.1:0-4061 GCA_964485915.1 uncultured Nitrospira sp.
TACCGCTTCGGATCCAGCTCGATCAGTCCCTTGCGGATGGCGGTGATGGCGGCTTGTGTGCGATCGTAGACTTGCAGCTTGTGGAAGATGTTCCGGACGTGATTCTTCACGGTCTTTTCGCTCAAATCGAGGTTATTGGCGATCTCCTTGTTGGTTTTCCCATCCGCCACCAATCGTAAGACGGTGATTTCACGCTCGGTCAAATCATGTTCGGCCCACGCCGACTTCTTCCCTTTCTTTTGAGCCATCAGCGAGAATTCAGCCAAGATTTTACTGGCGACAGAGGGATGGATCAGCGATTCACCGCGATAGATCGCACGAATGGCCGCAACAATCTGAGACGATTCGGAGTCTTTCAGCAAGTATCCCGTCGCTCCCGCTCGCACAAGGTCAAAGATGTATTGTTGTTCTTCATACATGGTCAACGCAACGATCCCAATGTGTGGGAGCTCGCGTTTGATCTGTCGCGTAGCCTCGACCCCACCCATTCTCGGCATGCTCACATCCATGAGAATCACATCGGGAAGCAGCGTACGGGCTTTCTCGACGGCCTCGACTCCATCCTGGGCTTCGCCGATGACGTGAATATCCTCTTTCGTTTTGAGAATGGCCGCCAATCCTTCTCGGACCACCCGATGGTCGTCGGCGATGAGGACCTTAATTTTCTCCATTGCCTATTTCCTCCTTATTGCCCAACGGCACTTCAACGATGAGTTTGGTGCCTTTCCCAGGGGTGGATTCCACACGGCCTTCCCCGCCGACTAATCGCGCTCGCTCCATGATACCCTTGATCCCAAAATGGTCCCATTTTTCGGGGTCGCGGAGAACCTTCTCCATGTCGAAGCCCACCCCGTTGTCGGTAATCGTGACTCGTAACAAGTCGATATCCATATCCAGCTTGATCGATACCTTGTCGGCTTTCGCATGTTTCTCGACGTTGCTCAGAGCTTCCTGGATAATTCGGAAGAGAAAGACTTTGGTTCGCGGGAAAAGTGTCTGTTCATCCCCCGTCACGGTGAACTTGGTGACAATGTGAGTCTGAGTCTGGTACGACGAGAAATAATTCGTCAGGCCAGGGATGAGATCCATTTTTTCATAGTGCAGCGGGCGAAGATTAAAGATCACCTGGCGGGCTTCTTGAATGGCCAGCTTGAGTTGGGCCTTACTCTCCTTGATGGTGGCCAAACTCGCGCGCGGGTTCTTCCGGATCAGCTGCTGGCAGAGATCCAGCTTGAAATTCACACCCGCCAAAATCTGCACGAATCCGTCGTGGATCTCGCAGGCGATTCTGGTCCGTTCGTCCGTCACGGCGGCTCCCGTTTCTTTGACGTAGAGTCGGTACAGAGATTGGTATTTGTTCAATGTCTTCTCGATCTCCGCCGTCGCACGAATACGAGCCTCAATCAACTCCCACATGAACTTCGCGCTGGCGCCGCCGATGATGGTCACCCCCATACGGTGGAAATCTTGGAGAAACTGCCAGACTTCCGCATCACCGGACACATCGATGATCAAATCGACACGCTCCATCGTCAACAACTGCCGATAGTCGTGGGTAATCGGAATCCTCAATTGCTTGGCCAGGTCCAGACCGGGCGCGTCCGGATTGCTCTCAGCCACACCGACGATCTGAACAAGCGGATCGTTCGCAAAAATCTCCATGAGCGCCGTGCCACCTCGACCGGCGCCGATAATGGCGACGCTCGTCGCCACCGGAGTCGGCGTGTTTCGTCGCCCGCGCGGAGAGGGTGGTTTGATCATCGGATTGAAACTTCCTTCGCTCAGTTCATCAACTAGCTGAACAGCAGGACGTTGGAGGAGAATGGTGCGAACGAAGCGGGGAAAAACCTGAGCGCTGTGCGGGTCTGAGATTAACGTTCGCGTCCTTGTTGAGCCAACGTCTTCAACTCGTCCATGAATTGCTCGATGTCCTTGAACTCTCGATAGACGGATGCAAACCGGACATAGGCAACCTGGTCCAGTTGATGCAGCTCTCGCATGACTTCCTCTCCCACCACCCGGCTTTCAATCTCCGTTTCGCCCATTTCTTGAATCCGCTTCTCGATCCGGTCGGTTACGGCTTCGATCGTTCCGGTGCTGATGGGCCGCTTTTCACAGGCTTTTTTCATCCCGAGAAGAATTTTGGTGCGGTCGAAGGACTCCCGGCGACCATCCTTCTTCACCACGACCGGCAAAATTTCTTCAACTCGCTCGTACGTGGTATAGCGACGCTTGCAACTCAAGCATTCACGGCGTCGACGAATGACCTCGCCTTCCTTGGCCATGCGAGAATCGACCACCTTGTCTTCGAGTTCATCGCAGAAAGGACATTTCACTGGAGGCGACCTGCTCTCTCGCTATCGACTGACCGCTAGTAGGGATGAAAGATCGGGAACCGAGCACACAACGCCTTCGCTTGCATACGAACTTCTTCGAGCACATCTGCGTCCTGCCGATGCTGGAGAACACGGTCAACCAACCCCACGATTTGTTTCATCTCGGGTTCGCGCATCCCGCGCGTGGACACGATCGGCGACCCCAGCCGGATGCCGCTGGCGACGGCTGGTGGCTTTTCGTCGTAGGGCACGGCGTTCTTATTGACGATGATTCCAGCCGCATCAAGCGCTGCATCGGCCTCTTTTCCCGTGATCCCTTTGTTTGTGAGATTGAGGAGCATCAGGTGGGTATCGGTGCCGCCGGAGACGATCTTGTAGCCGCGATCCACGAATTCTTTGGCCAATGCCTTCGCATTAGCCAAGACTTGCTGCTGATAGCGCTTGAACGGCGGAGACAAGACCTCCTTGAAGGCCACCGCTTTGGCGGCGATCACATGCATCAGCGGTCCGCCCTGCAGACCCGGAAAGACGAGCTTGTCGACTCCCTTCGCATGCTCGGCTTTACACATCGTGACACCACCACGCGGACCGCGTAGGGTCTTATGGGTGGTGGTCGTCACGAAGTCGGCGTAAGGGACGGGATTCGGATGAAGCCCGGCTGCAATAAGCCCGGCAATGTGAGCGATATCGATCAACAGATAGGCTCCGACCGATTTGGCAATCTGTTGGAATCGTGGGAAATCCAGCACGCGAGCATAGGCGCTGGCACCGACGACGATCATGCGCGGACGGCATTCTTCCGCGACCTTTTGAACGGCGTCGTAGTCGATGGTTTCCGTCTGGCGATCGACTCCATAGGAGAAGACCCGGAAGAGGATACCGGAGAAGTTGACCTTGCTCCCATGCGTAAGATGGCCGCCTTGAGCGAGGTCCATTCCTAGAATGGTGTCTCCCGCCTTCAACACCGACAAATACGCAGCCATGTTGGCCTGGGAGCCTGAATGTGGCTGCACATTGACGTGCTCTGCGCCGAAGATCTCCTTACATCGCTGAATCGCCAAGTCTTCGACCGCATCAGCATGCTGACACCCACCATAGTAGCGCTTGCCGGGATAGCCTTCCGCATACTTGTTGGTGAGCAAAGAGCCTTGCGCCGCCAAGACCGCGGGGCTGGCAAAATTTTCCGACGCAATCAACAGTAATTTCTCACGTTGCCGGATTTCCTCCGCCTCAATCGCGGCACAAACCTCCGGATCTGCCGCCTTCAGAGCGTCCCAGGAACCAATTGCATAGCTGTTCATCGTATCCATCGTCGAATACCCTACGCTGATGGTTCTTCCGCTTCTTGCTTCTTCACCACGTGGACCTTCACCGTGGCCACCACATCCCTGGGCATCTTGATGGGCACAGACACCGTGCCCAGTTCCTTGATCGGTTGTGCCAACTGGATCTTTCGCCGATCCACGGTTACACCTTGTGCCGCGAGTCCTTCGGCAATGTCTTTGGTGGTGACGGAGCCGAACAGTTTATCGTCCTTGCCCGCTTGCATCTCGATCGTCAGCACCACCGCCGACACCTTCTTCGCATGGGTCTCAATTTCCAGCTTTTCCTTCTTGGCTTTCTCGGCCGCCACGCGTTTGACATGTTCGAACGCCTTGATGCTCCGACCGTCCGCCTCGACGGCCTTGCGCCGCGGTAACAGATAGTTCCGTGCAAACCCATCGG
>CAZAKX010000229.1:0-4033 GCA_964485915.1 uncultured Nitrospira sp.
ATCCGCCTCTTGTTTTTAGGATTAAGGTAAATCTCATCTTACGGTCCAAGCCACGCTAGCGTTTTTCCAGTCAAATCCATATCTCATGATATATCTGCGGCGAACTCCCCACAGCGAAGAATTGTTCTATAAGAGTCCTGAGGTCTGACGAAAGAAGAGGTCGGCGTCTCTGGACACGCTGAGACGGAAAACTGGTAAAATGAAATCGGATGACTCAAGAACTTCATCAAACGATCGGACCGGCGCATGACGTGAGAGCGTCTCAAGGAAGGACTCACAATACGATAGAATATAGCGCAACTCATGACCTACCGAGGGCCCGCGCATGAGCGACGACGATCGCGCATCTCGAACACGGGCCGACATCGATCCGCAGGAGACACGGGAATGGTTGGACTCCCTCGAGTACGTGCTTGAGCAGCACGGTGTCGAGCGAGCGACGTATCTGTTCGAACGGCTTCGGGATCGACTGGGCGAACGCGGTGCCCAGGTTTCCCAATCGGTCAACACGCCGTACGTCAACACAATTCCCGCCTCTCAACAACCACCCTACCCAGGCAATCTCGAGTTAGAACGCCGAATCCGCAGCCTGGTCCGCTGGAACGCCATGGCAATGGTCGTGAAGGCCAATCAGCAGCATCCCGGCATCGGCGGACATATTTCGACCTTTGCGTCGGCAGCCACGCTCTATGAAGTGGCCCTGCACCATTTCCTACGCGGCAAAGACGGACCGCAGGGCGGCGACCACGTCTACTTTCAAGGTCACGCCGCACCGGGGATCTATGCGCGCGGCTTTGTCGAAGGACGCTTTCCGGAGGAAACGCTCCACCGATTCCGTGCCGAACTGGCTTCCGATGGGCGAGGCTTATCGTCGTATCCGCACCCCTGGCTGCTCCCCGACTACTGGGAATTCCCCACGGTCTCGATGGGCCTAGGACCGATCCTGTCGATTTATCAGGCGCGCTTTAATCGTTACTTACAGGATCGCAGTCTCAAGGACACGAGCCAACAGCGCGTGTGGGCGTTCGTCGGCGACGGCGAAACCGATGAGCCGGAAAGTCTCGGCGCCCTCTCGCTCGCCTCCCGCGAACGGCTCGACAATCTCATCTGGGTCGTCAATTGTAATCTTCAACGTCTCGACGGTCCTGTACGCGGCAACGGCAAGATCATCCAAGAGTTGGAAGCGATCTTCCTCGGCGCCGGCTGGCACGTCATCAAGGTGATCTGGGGCACCGACTGGGATCCGTTACTCGCGAAGGACCATGAAGGCCTACTGGTGAAGCGAATGGGCGAGGTCGTAGACGGCTGGTATCAAAAGTATGTGGTGGAAGGGGGCGCCTTTGCTCGAGAACATTTCTTCGGTGCCGATCCGCGACTGCTCAAGCTGGTGGAAAGCTATTCCGATGAGCAGATCCACAAAATGCTGAGGGGTGGGCACGATCCGCGAAAACTCTACGCCGCTTACAAGGCCGCTGTGGAGCACTCAGGGCAACCCACCGTGATCCTGGCAAAGACGATCAAAGGCTACGGTCTCGGTGAGGCCGGCGAAGGGCGAAACATCACCCACCAGCAGAAGAAGATGAACGAACAAGAGTTACGCGAATTCCGCACGAGATTCAGCGTGCCGGTGCCGGATGTGCAACTGACCTCGACACCCTTCTATCGACCGCCGGCCGACAGTCCCGAGGCGGCATACCTCGCAGAGCGAATCAAGACGATGGGCGGTCCGATCCCGGAGCGCCGTGTCACGGTCCATTCACTCGATACGCCGGCACTCGACCAGTTCAAGGAATTTCTCGAAGGATCGGGAGAGCGTTCGGTCTCCACCACGATGGGATTTGCACGAATGCTGAGCCGACTGCTCGGCATGAAGGAGCTCGGGAAATATCTCGTACCGATCATTCCCGATGAAGCACGCACGTTTGGACTCGAAGCGCTCTTCCGACAATACGGCATCTACTCGCACCTCGGCCAGCTATACGAGCCGGTGGACAAAAGCTCGCTTCTCTACTACTTCGAGGCGAAAAACGGACAGATTCTTGAGGAAGGCATTACTGAAGCGGGCGCCATGTCTTCATACATCGCTGCCGGCACCGCCTATGCCACACACGGCGCCAACATGATTCCGTTTTATATCTTCTACTCGATGTTCGGGTTTCAACGGATCGGCGATTTGATCTGGGCCGCGTGCGACATGCGCACACGCGGCTTTCTCTTAGGCGCCACCGCGGGGCGCACGACATTGGAAGGGGAAGGCCTGCAGCATCAGGACGGACAGAGCCATCTGCTCGCCAGCGCTTACCCGACGATTGCAGCCTACGATCCGGCCTTCATGTTTGAGCTGGCGGTGATTCTCCAAGATGGTCTGAAGAAGATGTACCATGACCAACAAGACTTGTCCTATTACATCACCCTGTACAACGAATCCTACCCGATGCCGGCCATGCCGCCGCATGCGGAGGAAGGGATTCGAGAAGGGCTGTATCGATTTAGATCCGCGCCGGATCGAGCCAAGCACCGAGCACAGCTCCTTGCGAGCGGTCCGTTGGTAAACGAAGCCCTGCGTGCACAAGATCTTTTATTACGCTACGGAGTGGCAGCCGATGTGTGGAGCGTGACGAGCTACAAACAGCTGCGGATGCGCTCGCTCGAAGCCGAACGCTGGAATCTGCTGCACCCGGAAGAGAGACCGCGCACGAGCTTCCTGCAGCAGACAGCCCATCAGTTCGACGGCCCTTGTGTCGCGGTCAGTGATTACGTCCGACTGGTTCCGCAACAGATCGCGCCTTGGATTCCCGGCGGTCTCCTTGCCCTGGGAACGGACGGGTTCGGCCGGAGTGACATAAGGAAAGCATTACGGCGGTTCTTTGAAATCGACGCCGAACATCTGGCCGTCGCAGCACTCTACGCCCTCTGTCAACGGGGGATCGTCCAAGCAAACCTCGTGACACAGGCAGTGCACGATCTCGAAGTCTCGACTAATACAGAGGCTCCGTGGCATCGATGACTAAGACAAGCCCGTCCAACTATGAAGGATAAGCCATGAAAGTCGAACTGCCGTTCCTGGCCGAAGGCATCGAAGGTGGCGATGTGGTCCAGCTGTTGGTGCACGAGGGTGACCGGGTCAGCGAGGGACAATCGCTGATCGAAATCGAAACCGACAAGGCTACCGTGCCGGTGCCAACGCCCGCTGCCGGAATCGTCGTGCGCCTGCTCGTTCAGCAAGGCGATCACGTGAAGGTTGGACAAGCGCTCATTGAGCTGGACGGATCTGAGGAGACGACGAAGGCGAAGACGTCGTCATCTGAAACGCGAACGATGGCATCCGTTCCGCAGCCGCCGCCTAACACCGAAGCAAGCCAAGGAAATGCTGTGGAGCATCCGAAACAGAAGCAGGCTAAACCAAGTCCATCCCTGCCCGAATCAGCCCAACGGGCCGCGGAACAGACGCCTGTCGCCGTCCACACGCCGTCCACCGGAGCCGCAATCCCAGCCGCACCATCGGTTCGGCGGCTCGCACGTGAACTGGGCATAGACCTCTCACAAGTCAAAGGATCGGAAGCCGGCAGCCGGATCACTGCCGAAGACGTGAAAGCCTTCGTGCGAGAGCGGACCAAACGCGGTACCGTCCCGGGCCCGGGTGGCAACATGTTTTCCACCACGTATGGATCTGAACGGCACGAACCCCTTCCCTCTCTGAGACGGAAGATTGCCGCGAACATGACCCAAGCCTGGACGACCATTCCGCATGTGCATCAATTCCAAGACGCCGATATTACCGATCTCATGGCGCTGCATAAACGGTATGCGCCGGAGTTTAAGAAGAAAGGCGCTACGCTGACGTTAAGCAGTCTCTTTCTGAAAGCCATCGTCCATGCGCTCAAGCTGTACCCGCAACTAAACGCGACGCTCGACCTGACCAACGGAGAAGTGATCTACAAGGACTATTACAATATCGGCGTGGCGGTCGACACACCGGCCGGACTGATCGTGCCGGTGGTTCACCAGGTGGATCAGAAAGATCTCCTGCAAA
>CAZAKX010000230.1:0-1967 GCA_964485915.1 uncultured Nitrospira sp.
GTCTTTCGTCGAGGAGAATCCGTGTCGGTTGATGCGAACGACGAGATACGAACGTCGCTTCGCGAGCACCTTGCTTGGTGGGGCCTGAAACATGTCACGTTGGATCATGAGTATTTCGCCTGGCAGCGGCGGCAGCTTTCACCGAACGAGCTCGAACGACTGACCCTCGCGGCGGAGCGAAAACGTTCCGGCGATCGCTGTGATGACATCGCGTTTTACGATCTCGCGGCGCAGCCGACGATCTTCCCGGTGCTCTATAGCCAGCGGTATGAATATTATCAAGCAATTGGGCTGCGGACGATCGCGCACCTCGGCCCGGCTCAAGACATTCTCGATTTTGGTTGTGGCCTCGGCATCCTGACCACTTTTTATGCCCGCCGCTTCCCTGATGTGAATCTGGTCGGCATCGATCGCTCGGCGACATCCATCGCCATCGCACAACGAAAGGCGAAGGAGCTGGGCCTGCGCAATCTTCGGTTCATCTGCCAGGATATCGAAAGGGAACCGCTTTCGGGTTTCTTCGACATGGTCTTGACGATGCATGCGCTGCTTCAGGCTGAGCAGGACCCTGGGATTTCCAGCCACAGTTGGAGGACGTTTGATCGTGCCGACGACCCATCGCAACAGACAGCGTTTGAACAACGGACAGGGCTCGCGGTCCGGCTTGACCGGCTGTGCCAGGTTCTGCGTCCACATGGTCGGATGATCGTGAGTGAGAAAACGCGGCAGCTGGCCAGGCGAGTGCCCTTCCAGCGTGCGCTGGCCGGCAGAGGACTACAGCTCGTGCAGCCTGCAGAGCCGATTCAATACCGATCCATCGAAGAGGCGGTGGAGGATGGGCCGTTCTATGTGTTGAAGAAAGGGGGGCAGGCCTCAACGGGCTGGGATGAATTGCCAGAGTTGGATGATGGGGCTCTGTTCGATCTCAGCGCCATGCTGGTGAACTCGGCTGATCCCAATGGACCGCTCTATGAGAATCATGGACCTTCGGCGCAGGTGGCCTGGGAAGAGTTAGCGGGACGAACGATCACCCACGAGCTGACGCGCGAGGCGCCGGATGGCCGACAAGTGCATGTCGAGCTCGGTATCGTGGATGAAACGCACTATCTGTACTGTGCGAATACCTTCGATCAACGGCAGCTGGTCCTGATCGAAGAGGCCCGCGCTGCGCTGCTTGAGGCGTACTATCAGGAAATCATCCGGGGGTTACCCTAGGAAAGCTACTGGCTTGTACTAGTTTGCCGCCCTGCGCACACCGGAAATCAAGAAATACCCGATATTTCTCTTGCAATCAATGTGTCGTGCTCGCTACTCTTGGCTCGCTCCTCAACAAGTTGCAGTCACCAGGCAAGTTGCTTTCTCGTTCAAGCTCGTTCCAGGCGTACGTCGGAAGGAGGAAACCTCATGAAAGCGGCGCACATCGTTATTGTCGCGCTGAGTCTGGTCTGTCTCGGGTGCGCCACTCCCCCCGAGGTGAAACAGGCGTTGGTTGCCAAAGACCAGGCGTATGCCGAGAATCAGCGGCTGATGGAGCAATACCGCGAGTTGGTGAGTCGTGTCACCGAACGACATCAACAGTGGTATCGCCATGTCCAAACCCGCCTCAAACTGAACTTGGCGCTGCAATGGGCTACGACCAACCCGAAATTGGCCGACGTGGCAGACGCGGAACTGGCCAAAGATGATGCCGAGTTACTGGGGTCTGAGGTCATTGCGTTCATCAATGAGATTCGGCTCAAAAATCTTCCGGACCGAAAAGGGCCGAATGGGCAGATCGTCTTCCAGGCCGGTACCGGGGATATGTCAAACCTTCTGCAGAAACTGCCCGAGCTCCTCAGCCGGATCGAGCAGCGCGTCACGAAAGACTCCCAGGCCTCCTCGGCTCTGGATCTGACGGCCTTCGAGCAGTATCGCACCAACGTGGGAGCGCTTCGCCGAATCAACGCGATCATCAAGCAATATCTGGA
>CAZAKX010000230.1:2067-4000 GCA_964485915.1 uncultured Nitrospira sp.
TATCTGGTCAGTCAGATCTATCTGGCTGAGTATCAGGGATTGGAGAAGGCCGTGTGGGATCAATTTGAAGAAGATTTCTGCGGGCTCCGCGATACGGCCAATGCCTTGAACCAGTCTTGGAAATCTGCGTCGGCGATTCATGCGCAGTTGACACGCTATGCCGATAAGTCGGGCTTGGCCTCCGTCGATCCGGAGTTTGTGGCGGCTGTGGTTGAGCACGCGCCGGGACCGTCAGACCGCATCATGGAAATCCTCAATCATTCGCGGACCGTCAATGATGCGTTGGAAGAGGTCACCGGCTCGCGCATCATCCGCTCAAGGGCTCTGCAGCGCGGGCATACGTTCACCGCCGACTTGGTCGACCTTCTGGATCAACTGAAGAAAGACGACGGGCAATAGAGGAGGCACCATGGAAACCAGTATCGCGGGGGTCGTCGGTTTTCTAGAAGGCAACGACAGTCTCATCAAACAGCTCATGGAAACCGCGGAAAGCGCGAGCCAGGAAATTTCCGATCTGTCGGTCCAAGTCGATCATGCCCGCGAAGAAGCAAAGGCGTTGGTCGATCAGTTGGGAGCGGTGGAATTTGAGGTGGGTAAGCAAGACGAAACCAAGGTTCGCCAGAAGGCGCTTCTCGAAGCGGTCGAGACGCTTCGGAAAAAATTTGAAACCTATAAGAATGATCCGCTTCGTCGTGGGATTTATGCAGCGGAAATCTCCAATCTGTATCTGCAGCTCGCCAACACCTTTAATAACGAGACCATCGCGCAGATCGTTCCGTTCTCTCGGGATGAGATCAAGACCTACAAAGAGCTTATGAAGGAAGCTGTGCTCGACGCTGCCTCACGCAAGAAGCGCGCGGCCGTGATCAAGGCGGCGGCAAAAATTTCCAAACTAGCCATAGGGATTGCTGGAAAGTTGGCATGAGCTGTCAGATCACCATGCGGACCGTCCTCCTTGTCGCCATCAGTCTGGGCTATGGATGCAGCTTCGATGCCGGTTCACGGGGGCCGTTCGGCCCCGAGGATCCTGACACCGCCGTGCAGAAAATTGCACTCCCCGAGAAGGCTCCTGTTCCGCATGTGTTCCAGTTTACCGGTGAGGACATCGCGGGTCACCACAAGCCGAAGATGGCCGGGACCGTTCAGGACGCAAGTGCGAAGCGCGCCACGAATGCGTCAGCCGTCCTGACCGCAGAGGACGTTGCAACGTTACGGAAAGCTGCCGAGAGCGATCGCCGCGTCGCGGCGCTGCTGGGCTCCCGATGGGCCTTCATCGACGCCGATCGGATTCCACCGGAAGGCAAGGTCACGTTCGGTTGCTGTCGGGAGACCACCGGCCTTGTTCGCCTCGTCTATTACAGCTACAGCCAGAATGTTGCCGTAGACGTTCGTCTGAAAGAGACGGGCGTGCTCAGCGTCGTTCGTCTTGAGGGGTATCAGCCCCCAGAGGGGCGACAGGATGTTCAACGGGGGATCGAACTGGCCAAAGCCGATCCACGCCTGGCCGGCAAAGTAGAGCAACTCCAAGGTCACGGGCTCCTCATGCAACCAGATCGCGGGTTCTTCAGGAACGATCCAGGGTACGCACATCGGACCATTTGGATTACCTTTTCAAAGGGGCAGGACGGCGATCCGAAATACTGGGCGGTGGTTGATTTGACGGAAGACAAAGTCCTTGAGGCTGGAGAGGAGCCGTCTCGCTCATGAAGAGACATGGGATGCAGCGTATCTGGTCCATTGGCTGGGTCATGCTCTCGGTCTTGGCTTGGTCGGGGCCTGCCGTGGCCGAGACGCAGTCCGAACATGTGGATTGGGGACGGTGGAGTTTCGACTGGGAAGTCAGGGACAACACGGGCTTGGCGTTGCGAAACGTGAAGTATGCCGATGAGCTGATTCTCAACAAGGCTAGTATGCCGGTTGTCCGTGTGAAGTA
>CAZAKX010000231.1:0-3956 GCA_964485915.1 uncultured Nitrospira sp.
AAAAGACTGTAATAAGATCGCACCTTACACAGCGTTTCCGTAACCTGTCAAGAATCTGCTGCCCCACTCCCTGTTGGGTGAACCTACAGGAGAAGGATCAGAGTCGGTTTTGACTTTGCACCACTCCTCTAGTCGTTTCAACGTAAAGCGAAGGGCTGATCCGGCCATTTTCGAGTCTGGGAACGTGAGGCTGGGGTTCATACGCCATAAAGGTGCCGACCTCCCAAATCATTGCTCACTGGCATGCATAGAACAAGACGCGACTCCAATACTTCATGTCACTCTACGCATCAGGTGATGCTGGTGGTGCAAAGTCAAGAAATGACCCCTCAACTACATTTCGGCTACGGCGCCACACGCGCCATGAATTCGGTGACCCCCCTTGGCTCATCAGTTCAACTTGAGATTGTTCGTATTCGTCGTACTTACCGTGGGCGGCCTTGTTTCTAAGGTCGAGCCAGGTGGTTATTGCCTTTTGATCAAGCTTCGAATAGATGTCTGCCTTGGCGAGCTCAGAATTCAGAAGATCAGCCTTCTTAGGCACCGGCGATCCGTCAATCTCGCGCTCAACTGGAATTCCAGCAGTAGCAGCTAGCCGACGGAGATGTTCCTCGAGGACACTTCCAATCATTACGGCGGCCGCATCTTTGTAGCCAGCTTCCAAGAGGTAGGTGGCCATCTCCGAGAAGATCTCGGCAGCGACCAGTGACTTGACGCTGCTAAGCCAGCCACCTGCAACTTCGCCTCGAATTGCTGAAAGTATTGCGAGACCCGATTCGATGTTGTCGTCGTGGTGGCCAGCGACCGCCTTTGAGAACTCAACGTAGTGCGTTTGCTCGCGACCAAATTGACGTTCAATGAATGAAAGGGCAGCAGCTCGAAATCCCTGAGTCTTCCCATGATCCGCCGTTCGGAATGAAGCGCCTTGAACTGGCCGCAGAGTTGCGTGCACTTCCTTGCCAAGGGCAATCAGTTCGTCTATGCGATCCATGATTCGCGATGGTTTCATGTCTGATGCGCTCTAACTATTAATCTGCTGCGGCCCGCCTGTGCAAGATAGCACGGGAAGCTACGCAGCAAGATGGATGGGGAGACCAAAGCGAAATTAGACACTTATCAATGCACTACTCCGCTTGGCTACCCAAGATAGACTGCGAATTCCACAGTCCATCCGGCTATCAGCCCGCAGTATATTCTGCTCACGCTACATCGTCAAAACCGGTCTGCGGGGCTCATCACACCACTTTCCCATTCGATCGGGCGCATGGGTATAGGTCACTGCGGCTTACATCACCTGTCGAGCGAGCACTCGATCTGATGGCCCGTCCAACCTTGCTCGTTATGCTTTTCAATGGCGGCTAGGATTGGTCCCCAAGTTCTTTCACCCTCCTTCCGGAATAACACCTCTTCTGGTTCCACTGCGCCCGTCGAGCTAGCGCCGCCCATAGTTTGAACATCCGATTGGTCCCGCATGCGCGCTCGGGGAGAAGGGACTAGGACCGGTGTCGTTCCTTCTCTCTTTTGCGGGGCCATCCCCGCATGGCATGAGGGACCTCGCGTCCCCGCATCGTTCTGGCAGCTAGCCCAACGACTTAACCCCTCAACTTTCCTCACAACTTTCTCAACTTTCTAACTGTTCCTCTTCGGCATCGCCGTTGCTCAAGCACTAGACCAACAGGCCACGGGCACCAAGTTGGAAAGGAGGTGATAAACGCGTGACCGACTTGATGCCTGTCAGCTTGTCAGCCGGAAACTTTAGGGCTTTTTAACTTTCACACTTTAGGTAATGAGGAGGATTGCCATCATGTTACAGGGTTCATCACAGGTATCGTCAGGAAATATCGCCCCAACGGTGATGGGGCCACAGAAGGAGACAAGAGAAGGTATCGCCTTAGCCGGAGTCGCCCTGTTCATCGGAGGATTACTCGTCGCCGCGTGGCTCTACAGTCAAACTGACAGCCAGGGGGAGGTCACGGGGAATATCGAGCAGGCCAACGTCACGGATCTCCTCAAGAAAACCGCAGCTGTGAACCAAGCCGTGGCCCCAACAAGTCACGCCGCTCAAGTCACCCCCGCCGCCATGTCGATACCGGACATTCTCCATGCCGATATCTATTTTGAGGTTGGCCGCAAGGGCCTGACCGATGAAGGGAAGATGCAGCTGGCAGGAAACAGCAGGGTCAGTTCTTGACCTTGCACTGTTCCGCCAGACACCCAAGCATAGAACTAAGCGCTAATCTCCCTTTTTGTTTGGCACCGCAATGTCAGACCGTGTTACGCAGCGCGGCGCTTTTTGCTACGTCCAGTTGGCCGTCCAGTCAGCCGCAATGACTTCTCGATAAAGCGACCTGCCACAAACTTGTGCAACACACTGGCGATCAGTGTTTGATAGGGAACGCCTTCCTCTGCAGCACGTGCCTGGATTTCAGAAAGGTCAGGAGTGGATAATCTGATATTGACCCGCTTGTTTTTGCTCAGAGTCGCACGAGCATACTCGCGATATCGACGCAACGCCGCCTCGGACGTTACCGTCGATTTGAGCTTCCCGGCTTCAAAAGCTGACAAGATCTGCTTCTCATAGCGATCAAGATCTCTCATGTCTTCCCCCTCATTCCATACTCTCGCGTGGCTTTGCGACTGGGAATAATCGTTTTCAGAAACACGTACTCTGCTTCCTCGACATGCGGCACGAGATACACATAGGAACCCATGGTCACGACAAAGACACCCTGGTTTGGATAGCGAGTGGAATTGGGATGTTCCACAACGTCCAATAACCCGCCGGTTTCAATGGCCAACACCACATCCTCAAAGGAAACGCCCCGACCTGCTTACAGTTGTTCGTTCTTCCGGGGATTCCATCGAAACGTTTTCACCACGAAAGTATAGGCAAGTCGGTGCCTTTTGTCATCACGCGTTAACACGGAGGACTAACCAGATTGCCCCACTTCCCTGTGCGGGGCAATCCCCGCATGGGATGATGGGTTAGACTTCCCCGCATCCTTGTGACACTTAGCTCATCCACTTAACCACTGAATTTTCTTCACAACTTTTCCACTTTCCCCCTTCTTTTCGACCGGCACTCTCGTTGCTCAAGCACTTCTTCGTCAACGGATGAAACCAACGGCGGGAAAGGAGGTGATCCAAATAATGCGGGAAACGGGATTCAAGTTGCGGGGTCCGAGTTTCGGGAGCTAAGGGCTGCGTTTCACTTTTCACCTTTCACTTTTTACTAAGCAAGGAGGATTGCCATGTCACAGGGTTCATCGCAGATGTCGTCAGGGAATATCGTTCCCAAGGTCATGGGACCACAGAGAGAGACCAAAGAAGTCATGTTGTTCGGTGGACTTGTCCTCTTCATCGCCGGGACTCTGGCCACCACCTGGTACTTCACTCAGTCGAAGGACCAGAGCAATGTCGCGGGCACCACCGAGCAGGCCAACGTCCAGGATCTCTTCAAGAAAGCCACGGACATGCCCCAAGCCGAAGCCTCAACCACCAATTCCACCAAGGTGGTGATGCCCGCTCCCTCGATACCGGACATCATCCATGTGGATATCTACTTCGAGCTCGGTCGGAAGGGGCTGACTGATGAAGGGAAAACTCAGTTGGCAGCGCAAGCCGATATGCTCAAGCAGCACGAGGAGTATGGGGTGCTGATCCAGGGCTATACCGACCAACAGGGGTCGGCAAGCTATAACAAACAGCTGGGTCTGAAGCGGGCCGATACGGTGAAAGCCAAGCTGGTCAATGCTGGCATTGCCGAACATCGAATCAAAACCGTGAGCTTAGGCGAAGAAGGCGTGCTCTGTGTCGATAGCAGCGATGTCTGCCGGCACATGAATCGACGGACACATCTTGAGGTCCGTAAGATCGGCCAGGAGCACATGGTGCTTCCTCTAGCCCCCGCAGCACCGTCCGAGCCGTCTGACACATCCCTCAGCTCCACATCGACC
>CAZAKX010000232.1:0-3953 GCA_964485915.1 uncultured Nitrospira sp.
CTTGGTGACGATCTCAATAACCTTTTTAATCGTGTAGTCAATCTCGTCGTCGGTGTTGAAGCGGCCCAAGCCGAAGCGGATTGACGAGTGGGCGAGCTCCGTTCCAACGCCGAGCGCCCGCAGGACATATGAGGGCTCCAGCGTAGCCGACGTGCAGGCTGAACCGGAAGAAAGCGCGATATCTTTCATTCCCATGAGCAACGACTCGCCCTCGACATAGGCGAACGAAATGTTGAGGTTTCCCGGTAAGCGATTCGTCGGATGCCCATTGAGATAGCTTTCTTCAAGGGCGGCCATAATGTCGGCCTGGAGGCGGTCGCGCATCTTGCTCAGCCTGGCCGCATCCGTGGCCATCTCCTGCTCACAGAGTTCACAAGCCTTTCCGAATCCGACGATCAATGGGACCGGCAGGGTGCCGGAACGCATCCCACGCTCATGTCCTCCTCCGTCCATCTGGGCCGCGATCCGAACGCGCGGGTTTCGTTTTCTGACGTAGAGCGCACCGACTCCCTTGGGACCGTAGATTTTATGGGATGTAAAAGACATGAGATCAATGCCCATGGCTTGTACATCGACAGGAATCTTGCCGACGCCCTGCGTGGCATCGCAATGAAAGAGGACACCTCTTGCTTTGGCGATTTTGCCGATCTCCTGGATGGGATTGATCGTACCGATTTCGTTGTTGGCCAGCATGACCGAAATCAGGATCGTCTTATCGGTGATGGCGTTCTGCACGTCTTGTGGGTTCACCATGCCATACTTGTCGACCGGCAAATAGGTCACGGTCGCCAGCCCTTTGGCTTCAAGGGACTTGGCCGTATCGAGCACGGCCCGATGCTCCGTAGACGACGTGATGATGTGGGTCCCTTTTTCCTTGTACATCTCCAAGACACCCTTCAAGGCCAGGTTGTCTGATTCAGTGGCGCCGCTGGTGAAGACGATTTCTTTGCTGTCGGCGTTGATCAGCTTCGCAATCTGCTTTCTGGCATGCTCCACGGCTTCTTCCGCGGCCCATCCGAAGGCGTGGTTGCGGCTGGCGGCGTTGCCGAACTTCTCGACGAAATACGGCAGCATGGCATCCAGAACTCGCGGATCCATGGGAGTGGTGGAATGGTTGTCGAGGAAAATGGGAAGCTTCATCATTCGACTCCTTGTGTCGAGGGAGATTGAATCGTAATCAGGGGTGTGCCACCCAGCATGTCTCCCAACGTCATGTTGTTCAGTAACTGGTAGATGCTGTCTTGGACTTTCAACAGCGGTGTGCGAATGTTGCAATGTTCACGCTGCATACAGAATTCTCCCTCTTTTTCATGAGAGCAGTCTGTGATTCCTAGGGGACCTTCAATGCTTTCCAGGATCTGCGCGATGGTAATCTGTCTGGCGCTTCGAGCCAGGAGATAGCCTCCCTTCGGGCCGTTGTGGCTTTCGATCAAGCCGTTTTTTGAGAGAACCTGGAGGACCTTGGCCAATAACTCCAGGGGAATGTTGTATTCCTCAGCGATCTCTTTGGTATTCACCACACGACCGGGAGTGAGATCGCCGAACTGGACGGACGCGATATGCTGTAAGGCCATGAGGGCGTAATCAGCTTTTTTAGAAATCT
The DNA here is from genome assembly GCA_964485915.1 of uncultured Nitrospira sp. GTDB lineage: Bacteria > Nitrospirota > Nitrospiria > Nitrospirales > Nitrospiraceae > Nitrospira_D. The sequence continues at coordinate 1,604 of CAZAKX010000232.1, forward strand.
TCAACATTGCTATTGCCGATCGTTATGATCGGAGACTATAATGATCTCCGATCTATATGGTCGGATAAAGACTAGCACGCAGATTTCTATAATGTCAAGGTAGGACGAGCGTTAGGCGATAGCTTAGAAAGGAATCGGTACATGGGCGGGACTAACCCTTATATTGAGAAGACGGACTATGATCTCCCAAAAGTTTCGTACACGCTCACATTTATTCAGCCGAACGGGGATTCGACGACCGTCACCGTCGATCCAGAAAGGCTTCCCTATGGAGAGACGGGTCTTCCCGGCAGCATTCTGGATATTGCAATAGGTCACGGAGTGGATCTGGAGCACGTGTGTGGTGGGGTCTGCGCTTGTTCAACCTGCCACGTCGTCGTGAAGCAGGGGCTGGAATCTTGTAACGAAGGCACGGACGATGAGTACGATCAGTTGGATGAGGCGCCCATGACGACGCTCCAATCGCGCTTAGGATGCCAATGTGTCCCCAACGGGACGAAGGATGTCGTCGTTGAGATTCCCGCCGTCAACAAGAATCTTGTGAGAGAAACGCACTAAGTCCAGCAACGTTCGTCGCGATGGACGTTGGATTGGTGATACGCGAGAAGAGTCTGGCTATGAAGGGTTCCCGAATGGCGGCTCAGTCGTACGTCTCGACTTTCACCTCCTTCCGGTCGTAACCCCGTTCCATAAAATATGCACGGAGCGGACGGACAAAGGCTTTCGTTCCGCAGAGCAGGGGCACCGCTTTTGCCTGTCCCATGATCATTGGTGCAAGCATCATCAGCGTTTTCTCCACGGCGTCCGCCTCGCCATTCTGAGCGACCAGGGGAAGGTAGCGGAACGAGGGCTGCTGCATGGCCATGGTGAGCCATTCCTGATGAAATAAGCACTCTTCTTCGCTCGGGGCCACCGCAATCAAGAGGACCGGCGTGTGAGTTTTTGAAACAAACACCTGCTTGAGGAGGCATCGTATCGGCACAAGTCCGGTATAGCGTCCAATGAGCAGTAATTCTCGATCGAGGGTTTGAGGAAGAATGAAGTTTCCATACGGGCCCGAGAGGAAGATTTCATCTCCCGACTTCAGTTGGTAGAGATAATTGGAGCCAAGTCCGCCTGGAACACGGTCGAAGACCAGGGTCAGCTCACCATAGGGCGATGAGGGGTCGGCCATGGAGTATGCACGATTGAGCGGTGGTTTAGGTCCTACAGGAAGTTTGAGGGAGACCCATTGCCCAGGCTGAAAGGAAATTTTTGTGCTCTTGGGTTTGACCACCAGTTGACGCACATGAGGCGTGAGATCGATCACTGAAAGCACTGTGGCAGGTTGCGTGAGTTCCGCCATAAAGATCTCTGATTATCGTCATAGCAGAAGCTGTCAGGAGATGGAAGGACCGGCGCGATGTACAAGGATTTTCGCAGCATGGTATAGATGTCGCTGTCGAGTACATCTTGTAAAGGGACAACGCCGTTATGAACCAGGTCCGTGTCCGATTCGCTCCCAGCCCGACAGGGTTTCTTCACATCGGAGGTGTGCGTACGGCTCTCTTCAACTGGCTCTTTGCGCGCCAGCAACAGGGTGTCTTCATCCTTCGTATCGAGGATACCGACCAGAGTCGCTCGACGGATGAATCGATTCAAGCCATCATCGATGGGATGAAATGGGTCGGCCTCGACTGGGATGAAGGCCCGTTTCGCCAAACCGACCGGATGGACCTCTATCGAAGCCATGCCATGAAGCTATTTGAGACGGGGCGTGCGTACTGGTGTGTGTGCAAAGCTGAAGAGCTGGAGGCTCGGCGAAAAGAAGCAGAAGCCAAGGGGTTGTCGCCTCGCTACGACGGCCGCTGTCGCAATTTGAAGCTCGCCAGCTCACCCGGAGATGCCGCGCTTCGGTTCAAGGCCCCGCGAGAGGGGCAGACGGTTGTCGATGACTTGATTAAAGGAAAGATCGAGTTCGACAATGCCATCTTGGATGACGTGATTATTCTTCGATCAAACGGCTATCCGACGTACAATTTTTCGGTCGTGGTCGATGACGCCTTGATGCGCATTACGCACGTCGTGCGGGGAGATGATCATCTGACGAACACGCCACGGCAGATTCCGATCTTCGAGGCGCTGGGCTTTGCCGTTCCACGTTTCGGCCATTTACCGATGATTTTGGGATCAGACAAAACACGGCTTTCCAAACGCCACGGGGCCACCTCGATCATGGCCTACAAAGACATGGGGTATCTTCCCGATGCGATGGTCAACTATTTGGTCCGACTGGGCTGGTCGCACGGGGATCAAGAACTCTTTACCCGGCAGGAGCTGATTGAAAAGTTTTCCTGGGATCATGTGCAAA
>CAZAKX010000233.1:0-3952 GCA_964485915.1 uncultured Nitrospira sp.
TTGCCCCCTGCCATGCCGTAGTGATGGTGGTGTGAGGAGCAGCCGACCAGTACGACCATCCCCATCGCCACGAGCAGCCCATTGACCGTCCGATTCATACATCCCTCCATGAAAAAGTTGTGACTTGCTTCCTTCTTACCGTATCATCGTCCGGAATACTATGCCAGAAGCATTACCGACAATCCCTGATGCATTCCAGGCGCTCAAAGAGGAGTTTCGCGGTCACCTCGAAGCATTCTATGCCGGGCTCAAGCTGGCTCCACCCTATGAAAGCGTGGAGAAAGCTCTCCGCACATTGACGAGCATGGTCCATGAACTTCCGCTCGAAGAACGGCGCCGAATCATGGCCGATCCTACCTTGCGCTGGCAGCAATTCACACGTGCCTTTGCAGCCTCAGGTCTCGCGAAGAAGCACCGAGGGATCATTGCCGGTCTGTTGCGCAATCGGTCTGCGCTGGCTCTTCCCGCCGAATACGACCACTTCCTGGATTTATTTCGAATCTAGCAGTTTAACCGGGTCAATTGTTATGAAGAGATCGGTTTCGCGAGCACGTCGCGTAACTCGTCATAGACCTTCATCAGTCGAGCGTCTTCGAGCCGATACGAAAGCGCGAGTGTGACCAGCCCGAAGGCCACGACAAGGCCCGCAATCGCGATGATGCCGATCCCAACCAATGCAGCCCCCAACGAGGCGAATCCTCCTTCCATGGCATATTGAACCACGAAGGTCAATGACCCGATCACCACGAGCATGAACCACAGGAACGTGATCAGCGCCGATGACCAGGGGATACGCTTTACGCACAGCGCACCAAGTGCTTGGTCGTGGGAAGACAGATGAATCAGCCCCTTCATCGGCCAGGCTGTGCGGAACCGTTTGGAAAAGAATCGATACTGAGGGCGAATCGCGATCTGGGATAACTCCGGGTAGAACCAGGCGACTCCATGGGGGAGCATCAACAGGCCGTTGGGCGTGAACTGCTCACGCACCGTGCTGATCGCGACACCAGCCCATTGATCCGGACGATCTGCAACGCGGCAGCCATACCGGATGGCATCGGGGGTCAGTCGAATAAAATACAACCAATCGCCGACGATTAATCCGAGAAACAACCCGGTTGCGAAAAGGCCGGCCAAGATCATGGATGTAGCTATCCCATAGGAGCGGAAGGCGAATCAAGGCACCGAGAGTCTTCAAATGTTCGTGTCCCATACTGAAGAATCGTCGGGATCGAGCAACTTCGAGATCCTTCAAGGAATCTGTTGACTCATCAAGAAGAGTTTGGCTACAGTACGGCGGGCTACGTTCCGGGCGGGTCTTGATCATGTCGCTTTCCCGCCAGAATTTTATCCCGCGTCGGCATATCGCTATTGTTGCCTGTACCCCGCAGCGTAGAGCCTGCAGGGAGTGAGGCGTCTGAGGTTTGGAGGAAAGCATGGATCCCGACAAAATTGAGCGCGTCTACACCACGTACGCGGGGTTTTACGACAAGGTTTTTGGAAAAGTGTTCCATGAAGGGCGCGAATCAGCAATTCGGAATCTGAACGTACAGCCGAACGAACACATTCTGGAAGTGGGCGTGGGGACTGGATTGGCCCTTCCGATGTATCCTCGCCATTGCCGCATTGTCGGGATCGACTTGTCCGAAGGCATGTTAGCCAAAGCGAAAGAGAAGGCTGAAGCCCTCTGCCTCGATCATGTCGAACTGCATCGCATGGATGCAGGCGCGATGGAATTCGGTGATGACAGCTTCGATACAGTGGTGGCCGCCTATGTCGTCACAGCAGTTCCAGACTATCGAAAGTTGGTCAGTGAGATGATTCGGGTCTGTCGCCCGGGCGGCCGGATCGTCATGCTGAATCACTTTAGCAATGGAAACAAGGTCATTGCGGCCATGGAGAAGGTGATTTCTCCGTTAACCAAACATCTGGGGTGGCGCACCGATCTCTCGCTCAATACGGTATTGGAAGGGACGTCGCTGCGTATTGCGCGGAAGCAGAGCGTGAATCCGTTACGGTTTTGGGCATTGGTTGAATGTGTGAACGGAAAAACGAAGCAGACAAACGGAAACGGTGTCTCGCATAACATCCCAGGCTATGTGAACGGGAATGGCGTCGCCGGTGTTTCAGCGGGGAATGGCAAGGAACAGTATTCCCCGGAACACGTGCACTGACTGACCGATCCTGGCTCTTCACCGATTTCGTCGCGAGTCCTGTTCACGTGCGAGCCAGTTCTCCCATTCGCGGCCTGGAATGATCGTCGTACCGACCAGGCAGTCTCCTGAAAATGTTCGGGTGATATGATCGGCAAGGACTTCGAGCATACGGCTCATGCGCCGGTCCTGATCCCCGATCACCCGCAGCATCAACCCAAAGCCCCCACTCTCGAGTGGGCCGTAGGCCATGACGTGCATCATGTCGTCTGCGCCGGTCCGTGAATCGCCGACTGGAATCAGATCACCCTCCCAATGCACCACCGGATGTCTCGCGGCGTCTCGATTCGTTTCACGCCAAATGCAGGGCAGGCCAGCCTGATCCAACTTGTCTAACAGCCAATCCACGGTAGGGCCTTCGGCAGTCCGACCTTGGAAAATCCATCGAGCGAGTTCTACCGCCTTCCGTGTGGGCACGAATGGAGCCCCGACTTCATCCAGGTGAGCTTCATCGCATACGACGTAGAGCTCGCCCTGCGGATCGAACCAAAACCGCAGTTTCCCCGCGCTTAACTCCGTTTGGATGATGCCGAGAGAAGAGCAATCGGCCCCATCTTGCTCAAACACCGAAAAATCCGTCACGCCCGTCATTGTGAGTTTAGCCACTCGGACTAGTCCACGAACCTCGTAGCGAATAGTCACGAAAATCGTTGTCCCTGCAGGGATCTCCCGCTCGGACCCCTCGTCGAACAGGCGGCGCTTGGAGATCTGGATGTCGGTGATATAGCCTGAGCGGAACCCGCCTGTATGGCCGATCAACCATCGCAGATCATCAGCGTTCTGGATGAAATGGGTCATGAGGGCGATTGTAGCGTAGGGTTGGACGCAGTGCTACCTCCGCGAATGTCCCCAAACCGAGAGCACTGGAGGCAGGCGGGGGCGAAGTGGAGTTTTGATTTCACAGGAACCTTGCCGAATAAGACCGATCTCTTTGCACACGGAGGCTGCGATTGTCGCTTCGTCTCGACCCTGGTTGATCATGACAAACCGGCCATGGGGCTGCAGGTTGCGAGCGACCCGTGCGAACACGGCATGGGGTGCCAACAGGGAGAGCGGCATTCGCCAGGCCAACACAGGATCAGGTGTGACGAAAGGATACCATGCGGTTACGATGTCAGCCGGGCGCTCGTAGCACACGTAGTCTTGGACGATGAACTGTGTGTTCGGCAGATGTTGGATATAGCCTCGCGCATAGTCGAGGCGGCTATACCCATTAATGTAGATCCGGTGGCCTTCGACCTCGATGCCCAGTAGCTCAGTCGGTCGGAAGAAAATATGTAAGACGGGGGCGTACCAAAAATTGCTGGAGCCGATATCCTGCACGACTCCACCTCTCGAACGTGGGAGTCTCAGCGCCGACCAGGCCTGTTCCAGGATGTCGAGGTAATCGTATTGCTTCAGCGCGGTCAACGGTCGAGCCTGTTCTTCAAATCGCACATCAAAACCCTGTTGAAGCCGCTCAATCCGTTCGCGAACGATGCCATTGAGGTGATCCAGTTGTCCGGGGGACCGTTCTCGATAGGTCCCACGTGACCAAGCCAGCCGTTCACCGAGACGATACCAGAAGGCATAGTAACGAGAGCGGAGTAATTGCCGGAGGGTATAATGCGGGTGTGGGTCCACACCTTGTGCCGATAAGGCAGGAGCAGGGTCTCGAACGGCTACATCTGGTTCGACGAGTGTGACGGGCATGACCATTCTTCTTCGGTCAATAAGTCGAGGGCCTGAAGGGGAGTCGA
>CAZAKX010000234.1:0-3947 GCA_964485915.1 uncultured Nitrospira sp.
TGTTGGCTGCGATCGGTGTGATCATCATCTTTAAACAGATTCCCCACCTTGTCGGGCATGACTCCGACCCGGAAGGAGACATGTCCTTCTCTCAGCCGGATCTCGAAACGACGTTTTCTGAACTCTTCCGCATGTTCGGAGATTATCAACTGGGTGCCGCCGTTGTCGGTTTGGTGTCTGTTGCACTGCTCGTGCTTTGGGACAACTGGAAGCCGCTGAAAACGTCTCTCTTCCCCGCTCCCGTCGCCGTGGTGCTGTTCGGTATCGGAACAGGTTTGTGGTTCGAGCACCTCGGCGAGCCCTGGATCATCAAGCCAAGCCATCTCGTTCAGGTTCCGGTGGCGGGTGATGTGGGAGAACTCTTCGGGCTTCTTCCACGACCAGACTTCTCCCAATGGATGAACCCCGCAATTTATACTGCCGGGTTGACCCTGGCGATCGTGGCTTCGCTTGAAACCTTGCTGAATCTCAAAGCCGTTGATCGGCTTGATCGGCAACAACGCACCTCGCCCCCGAACCAAGAGCTGTTTGCGCAAGGTATCGGGAACGTGGCGTGTGGATTGATCGGCGGACTGCCGATCACCTCAGTGATTATTCGGAGTTCCGTGAACGTCAACGCTGGTGGACAAACGAAACTGGCCACGCTCGTCCATGGTGCACTCCTGTTGGTCAGTGTTCCGCTCATTCCGACCTGGCTGAACACGATCCCGTTATCGTGTCTCGCCGCAATCTTGCTGATGACCGGCATTAAACTGGCCAGTCCTGCCCTCGTCAAGCAAATGTGGAGCGAGGGCCGCTCCCAATTCATCCCGTTCGCGGTCGCCGTGATTGCGATTGTTTTCACGGATCTCTTGATCGGGATTCTGATTGGACTGACCGTGGCGATTGGCTTTATTCTTAATAGCAACATGCGTCGCCCGGTGCACCGCTTCGTGGAAAAGCATCTCGGTGGCGATGTTGTCCATATCGAACTTGCCAATCAGGTGAGCTTTCTGAATCGTGCCGCCCTTGCCAAAGCGTTGAATGACGTGCCTCGTAATGGCCGTGTGCTCCTGAATGCGCGGAGCACGGACTATATCGATCCAGATGTGCTCGACTTGATTCGAGACTTCAAGGAGCAAGCTGGTCCAGCTCATGGCGTCGAAGTCAGTCTCGTGGGATTTCAAAGCGAGTACAACGTTGAGAACCAGATTCACTATGTAGATTATTCGACCCGTGAACTTCAAGCAGCCATCACTCCCACCCAGGTCCTGCAAATTCTAAAGGACGGCCATGAGCGAACCCGCACAGGGCGTCGCCTGACTCGAGATTTTACGCGCCAGGTCCAGGCCACGGCTGCCGCGCAACACCCGTTGGCTGTCGTCCTGAGCTGCGTTGATTCTCCAACGCCCGCCGAGCGGGTGTTCGATCTCGGCATGGGTGATATCTTCAGCGTTCGTATTGCCGGTCATGTCCCAAGTCGGGAGGTGATTGCCAGTGCGGAGTTCGGATGTGCCATGGCTGGAGCGAAATTGATCGTTGTTATGGGGCACACACGCTGCGGTGCCATCAGTGCTGCCGTCACGCTCCTGGGCTCATCCCAGACAGGTGCTGAGACGACGGGATGCGAGCATTTTGATTCCATCGTTCACGACCTTCAGCAAGCGATCGATCCAGCGATCCGGCGAACCTTGCATGAGCCGTCTTTTCAGGAGGCGGGAGCGCTGATTGATCGTGTGGCCCGACGCAATGTCGGACGAGTTGTTGAACAACTGCAGAAACAAAGTAGGAGGCTCGATGGTCTTATCAGGAAGGGGCAGATTGCCGTCGTCGGCGCGATGTACGATGTCGTGACAGGCGAGGTCGAGTTCTTGTGCGATGACGCGTGTGAGAATGGAGAATATTAATTGTCGATAGAGTGTGTCGTATTGAACGGTCAGTGATCAGAATAAGGCTGGATCATGGAAAAACTTGTCAGAGGTTTCTTGAAGTTTCGCAGCGAAGTGTTTGGGAAAAAGAAAACATTGTTCACACGGTTATCATTGAGTCAGGCTCCTCGTGCGCTCTTCATTACCTGTTCCGACTCGCGAGTTGATCCCACGCTTCTGACACAGACCGATCCTGGCGAACTGTTTATTCTGCGCAATGCCGGGAATATTGTGCCGCCGTACGGGGCGATGCAGGGCGGCACGACCGCAACCATCGAATACGCGATGGCGGTCTTGAAGGTCCCGCACATCATTGTCTGCGGCCATACCGATTGCGGTGTGATGAAGGCCCTGTTGCATCCGGATGACGTGCAGAACTTACCAGCCGTAAAAGAATGGGTGGGGCAAGCTGAAACGACCAGACGGTTGATGCAGGAGATCTATGCGGATGTCACAGGCACTGATCGGCTAATCAAGACGACTCAGGAGAATGTCCGTGCTCAACTTGAGCACCTACGCACACATCCATCGGTCGCCCTTCAACTACGTAAGGGCACCGTTGATCTCCACGGGTGGGTTTATTCCATTCTGACGGGGGATGTATGGGTTTATGACTTCAATTCGCAGGAATTTGTCTCTCTCTACGAACAAGCCACCTCTCACGTGATGGAGGCCGATAAACCCTGATGTGCGAGTCGCCAGTCGATGTCTTCACTGAGTCATCGAATTGGCCTCTAACGAATCACCTGAATCTGCCGCCAGCGTTCAGATTGGTAACGCCATAACAACAGCCCCATCCGGACCGTCCAGTCTGCAACCATGGCCGTCCACACGTAGTAAACTCCAAGCTCCAGCCAAATGCCAAAGACAAAGGCCAACGGCACTCGCACTCCCCACATGCCGGCGGTCGTCGCCCACATAATAAATCGTGTGTCACCGGCTCCCCGCAGCGAGCCGGCCAAGACCATGGTGAGAGCCAGGGGAATCTGGAGCAGTGCGACGATCTTGAGAAACATCGTGCCCAGTTCGATGACGGCCTCGTCTGTGGTGAAGGCACGAAGCAGGGCGTACGGAAAAAAGAAGAAGATGATGCCCATGCAGGTCATGATTGCCATGGCCAGGCGATTCGCTTCCCAGTTCTCCAGTTTCGCGCGGGTATATTTCCCCGCGCCGATACTCTGTCCCACCATGGTGGCGGCGGCAATGGCAAGCCCATAGCCAGGCAGGAACGAAAATGATTCGATCGACAAGCCGACTTGGTGGGCGGCATAGGCCACGGTGCCGTAGAGTAGAACAAGTTTGGTATAGATAAAAATTCCAGCCTGCTGGACGACCCGTTCGCCGGAGACCGACGCACCCACATCCCAGATTGAGCGAATGAGATCGAGGCGTAGTCGTACCGACTGCTTTAAGATTGGGCGACAACGCAGCAAAAGATACAGAGCGCCTGTTGCTTCAGCGAGGCCGACGGCAATGGCTGCACCCTTGATCCCTAAATTGGGCGCTCCCCATCGTCCATAGATTAAAGGATACGCGAGGAGCCCATGAAGGAGATTGACGCCGATCATGGCAAACATGGGAGTCTTGGTATCGCCGACACCCTGAAGAACAGACGACAGGACTTGGATCAGGACCGTACAGGGGATGACGAGGAAAATAAGTGTTGAATAGGGGAGGGCCAGCTCAATGACGCCCGGCTCCGCACCCAACTGTTGCATCACCAACCGATTACCCGCTATTCCAAGGCCGGCCAACACTAACGACAGGCCAAGGGAAAGCCAGAGGAAATGCCGTGCAGCTTCTCCTGCATCCTGCCGCCGTCGAGCACCCCAGAGCTGGGCGACGATGACGTTGGTACCGACCGAAAGCCCGGAGACTAAGGTCGTCGCGACAAACGCCAGCAGTTGGCCCAGACCAACCGCCGCGATTGAAGTGGCACCCAGCCCGCCGACCAAGAATACTGCTACAATGCCTTCCGCCCGCTGAAGGAGACTGCTGACCGTGATGGGAAGGGCAAGAGTCAGGACGGAGCGTCTGATC
>CAZAKX010000235.1:0-3942 GCA_964485915.1 uncultured Nitrospira sp.
GTCAGTATCGCTTGGCGAAGGAAATCGGTGTGCCGGCACAGCGGATCGGCGATATTGTGGCGGGAAAGCGCACCATTACTGCCGACACGGACTTGCGCCTCTGCCGGTTTTTCGGCCTTTCAAATGGCTACTGGCTACGGGCTCAAGCGGCCTACGACACAGAAGTGGCAGAACGTGCGCTCGGGTCGAAGCTGTCAAAGATTAAACCATGGACCGGCTCGAAAGCACTGAAGGTTGCATCCTGACCGAGCGTCCTCCCTCCGCCGATTGACCTCTCCTGTGATAGCAACTAAATTGCGAGATGGGATGGACCAGAGCCGTTTCCACATCGGTATTCATGACTGATTTTCGTCCCACTATCCTCACAAAACCTACAGAGCTATCAAAGTATCGTCGAGAATCCGGGCCGCATTGAGGCTCTCAATGAGACCCTTAATGAACTCGATGCAGCGGGTTTCGGCAAGCTCGTACAGAACTTTTGTACCCAGACTGATCCCCAGAAGGCGGAAGATTTCCTGTTCGAAATCTGGATTTGTCAGATGCTCCGTCGTAACCAAGACGTGCAGACTCTTCAATACGAGCCGCCGTGCGAGGGGAGGCTCCCTGACTGTCGGTTTCTCTTGCATGGTGTCAGTTTTGACCTACAAGTGAAACGGCTGCACAATACAAAAAACGAACTTACCAAGCGCCTCTTTGAACGAGAATGCCGCAGGCATCTCTCTCGTCTTCCCAAGCCGTGGCTGATTAATTTCTGAGTTGCTGACCATTTCATGCGACAATATTTGAATCCATTTTTTGCTCATCTGAGGCAATACATAGACCAATTTTCTCCCGCAAAGAGTTTGAATTCCTTTTTAGCTGAACCGCACTATGCTTGGGGGCAAGATGATAGTACACTCGTAAAATTCGCCTTCTTTGAGAAGTTCGGTCAAGAACCGGGTATTTCCCCTGGCATCATCTATGTGATGGGGACGGAGAACGGCTTAATGGCTTCTGTAGATACGAACGCCTTTCGTAAAGGTGTTGAACGGCTTCTGAAGAAGTCACGGGGGAGCCTGACACGACCCGTATCATCGACGCAGACGAATCTGCTTGTTATGCAGGTGGCACACCCCATATTGTTCGCAGAGAAATTAATGCCCGATGTACTCTATGGATCAAACGGCCTGTTCTGTTCGGGGAAATTTACAAATATCAGTGGCCTGATCTTGATTCCTTCAAAAGCGTGGTGTTTTAGCAAGAATGTCGAAGGTGAATATTTTCCTCATGTGTCTCAGCTTCAGAATGTCCAATCTCAACCAAAGCCATTTGAAGAAATAGCCATCCATGAGGCCATCATGATGAAGCATGTAAAATGGCGAGACAAATCATTCCAGACAAGCAACGAACCCGAAAGATGGGTACCCGAAGCCATAGCTGATCTGATTGAGGGTAATACCTGTCGCTCGTTACCTATTCTTTTGTCAAGGGAGAATTCTGAAAGGTGAACCGAGGGGAAATTGTCTTCTCGACACAGGCGCAAGCAAAAGCAGCTGCATATGAAATGGTAAAGAGGGTTGCTTGGAATCAGTGGGATATTCCTGAAGAGAGAATTCAGGAATGCTGAGGCGAGGAAGACTGAGTCAGTCCTGGACCTTGGATTCAAGGCTTATCAGCCTCTCCCCTCCATCAGACATGTGAACTCCTCTTGGCTAAAGGGATAACGCCAGCCGTTGAACTCACTCCTCGCATCGGTTGTGTCGGACGCAGCCATCCTCGCGTCCATTTTTTATTGAGTGTTCAGAGCCTCGGAGGCGCGCTATGTGGATGGTCTGGCGGCGAGCTTCCACTCCACTTTGCCACGCCCACGTCGGCCAAGGATTCGAGCTTCCCCTCGTTACAGGATGACTTCGCAGGATTGCAGAAAGACTTTGAGCGGGAATTCAAGGCCACGGTATCCGTGAACATGCCTGCCATGGATCTCTTTTACAGCGTTCAGCACCTGTGTCATGTGAATGTGGTCATCTTCGAGCGCGACCATGAACAACGTATTGCGATCGATCGAGCCACCGGTTCCTGAGACCGTCCCGGTCTGACCACTGCCTCCCACGCCCTTGATCATCGTATAGCCCTTGATCCCCAGGTTCTGTAACAGGGCGAGGATCTCCTCTTCAAGTTTCTCCCCACAGACAATATGCAGCATCTTCATAGTCGTGCTCCTGGACCGTTGTGCCGTTGGCCGGCCGGTCCTTGATAGGGTGGTCTTCCTGCCAGGCTATGGTGTTCGGCCACTTTCCGACACCACATGCTTTGCTCAAACTACGATGCAGAAATCGGGGTCAGCGTCAGAGGTCCGGGGGTGAAGTCAGGCCCCGATGTGAGCACCTTCGTCCTTCTGTGAAGCATGCCAATTACGGAAGGTAGCCCAAGACATCCTCTTCACGAACGAGCACCAACGCTTCATCGTCGCCCTCCACTTCTCTGGCGGCGTGTTTATCGTACAGGATACGCTCGCCCGGCTTGAGGGTGGTTTTCACAAAGGTCTTCTTCTTGACCTTTTCCTTCGAATCCTTGTCCTCGACCAAGCGCCCAGCCCCTACGGCGAGGACCTCTCCTTCCTCCGGTTTCTCTTGCGCGCTGTCCGGGATAATAATGCCACCGACGCTCTTCTCGCTCGGTTTACCGGTCCTGATCAATACCCAATCGTGCAATGGTTGTAAGTTCATCGACGTAGGTCCTTTCCTCGATGTGCGGTCATCGACTATCAGCTCTTCAGACCCCCGATCACTCGTGGTCCCTTACGCCTCCTGCTCGCGCACGAACTGCCGCGCGCGACGCAGGTCGTCGTGCGTGCACAGTTTCAGTTCCAGCAGCAGATGCTCCAACGCCGCAACCCGCGCCGTCACCTCCGGCAGCACAATATCGATCCGCTCCGTCAACTCGTCCAACCGGAGGCTGAGTCCGGATTCCGTCGTGTTCTTCGCCGCAGCCATCGTCGCGCGCCCGCGGGGTCCGCGTCGTCTCATCGGATTTGGAGTCTTCTTTTTGAATGGCATCGTATTCCCTCTGGTTACCTGCACCTCTACGCGTCGGCAGCCGATCGGTCAAGCACCATGTGCTCCTCAACCTTGACCCGCGCCTCGCTTTACGAATGGCTGCCGATACTCAGCTTGCGCCACAGCAGATACAGCGGCGTTCCGGCTAAGACCGTTGCAATTCCCAAGCCCGCTTCCAGTGGTCGCTCGGAAACTGCGTTCCAGATGATCACGATGGACATCAAAATGAAGAACACGGGAACAAAGGGATAGAGCGGTGTGCGATAGGGGCGGGGAAGATCGGGCTCTTTGCGGCGCAGGATCAAAACCGCCCCTACCGCGAGCGCACTAAACAGCGTGAGCACGGTGCCGCTGTAGACCACCAACTGTTCGAAGCTCCCCGAGAGAATCAGAACTGAGGCCCACAGGCTCTGGAGAAGGATGGCGTGGACCGGTACACCTCGTGGCTCGGAAGTTCTGCAAAAATACGCTGGAATCAGCCCGTCTTTCGCCATCGCGTAATACACACGTGGCCCGGCCCACACCATGGCGCTCATGGCCCCTGTGATCGACAGGCAGAGTATCATTGTGACGAACCGTGCGGCGTCCACACCCAGCAACGCCACCGCGACCTTGCTCGCTACAGGCAACAGTGGAGGCTGGGCCAAATCTGTCACCGGCAACGCGTAGATATAGAATGCATTCAGTGCGAGATAGAGGAGCGTGACAAACAGCGTGCCGCTGATCAATGCCCGTGGAATGGTGCGAGCCGGCTCGGTGACCTCTCCTGCTAAGTAGACCGCGGCATTCCACCCAGAATAGGCATAGAGGGCAAAGATCAATGACACAATGGAAAGTCCGATGCTCGGGGCAGCGCCTGCATCGGAAAGACTGAGATGCGTCCAGTCGCCTTTTCCTCCCACCACGC
>CAZAKX010000236.1:0-3933 GCA_964485915.1 uncultured Nitrospira sp.
CGAGGCACCTACTGGGAGATCGATCTCCAGCCCGTGGTAACACGACTGTTTTATCGATGTTTCAACCGACGAGTGCGTCTTACAGAGTTGAGACTTCTCGTCAGCCGACTGGAGCCACCTACCCAGCAACTTTTACTTTTCGACGAATCTGAGTCCGTACGTCCTCCTCGCGAGCACCGACTCTCGTTGGCCCTCGATGCAATCCGCGCGAAGTTCGGCGAACGAGCCCTGTCCTGGGGAAGAACCCTGCTCTGATGACGCCCTTTGTGCATCTCCATGTCCATTCCGATTATTCACCGATGCGCGGGGTGTCGCCATTGGAAGAACTGTGTGCCTTGACACAGCGACAAGGGTCGCCGGCCATGGCCGTGACCGACACAAACGGCTTGTACGGCGCGATCCGATTTGTCGAATGCGCGAAACAGCAAGGGCTCCGGCCGATTCTCGGCGCTGAACTGACGACCGGTAATCATCGCGCCGTCTTGCTGGCCAAAACACCGGATGGTTATGCCAATCTCTGTCGCCTCCTGTCGGAACGCCATTGCAATCCCGCGTTCGACTTTCTCACGTCAGTTTCACGTTACCGTAGCGGCCTGATCATCCTCACGGACGATGAAGCCGCACTCATGAATTGGGCGGAAGACTCGCGGCACGATCTCTACGTCGAGCTGACCCCAGGGCCGGCCATGCATGAGACACTCCTCTTCAGTCGTCGTATTCATCTTCCGCCCGTCGCCACCAATCGCGTGTACTTTTCCAACCCAGATGGATTTGCGACGCACCGTCTGTTGCGGGCCATCGCCTTGAATACGACTCTGTCACGATTGCCGGAAGAAGCCTGTTGCACTGCAAGGCAATGGCTGATGCCACCCGCGCTCATGGCCTCTCAGTTTCCCCATGTCCCTGAAGCAGTGGCAAACACGGTTCGTATTGCCGAAGCCTGTCACACCGACTGGCGCTTTGGCGAGACGATCTTCCCAGCCTTTCGTCGACTGACCGATGCTGACGCATTTTTGACTCTTCAAGACAACACCTACGCGGGCGCACAGGATCGATATGGGATCATCACACAGGAAGTTCGTGATCGGATTGAAAAGGAGTTGATCATCATTCAAGCGAAACGCTTCGCGCATTACTTTCTCGTGGTGGAGGAAATCGTCCGCCGAGCGCCCCGCACCTGCGGCCGTGGGTCCGTCGCTGCGTCAATCGTGTCCTATTGTCTCAAGATCACCCACGTCGATCCGATCAAGCACAACCTCTTCTTCGAACGGTTTCTCAATCCCGGCAGGAAAGACCCGCCGGACATCGACATCGACTTTCCCTGGGACGAACGAGACGGCATTTTGAACTGGGTGTTCAAGCAATATGGCGAGCGTCAGGCCGCCATGGTAGCAAACCAAAACAGTCTCGGTTTCCGAGCCGCCATCCGCGAAACGGCGAAGGTCTACGGCATGCCCGCTGAAGAGATCAGCAAGATGTCGTCGCGTATCGTACGACAGAAGGACGTTCTGAATTTTCCTACTCCGCCGACTATGGAGCAATGGCTCTGTCGGCTCTCACAGATGTTGAAATTGAAAGCGCCCTGGCCCGAGATCCTCGCGCAGGCGTTACGAGCACAGAATCATTTTCGTCATCTGTCCATGCATTGCGGTGGAGTCGTGATCGTCCCGGATGAGATCAGGCGCTACGTGCCGGTGGAATACAAGGCCAAACGCTTGCCGGTCATCCAATGGGAAAAGGAGCAGATGGAGGATGCGGGACTCGTCAAAATCGACATCTTGGGCAACCGATCGCTGGCCGTCATTCGAGACGCTTTAGCGGCCATCGCCAAACATACAGGTCGAGCAATCGACTATGCGACGTGGGATCCGCTCAACGATCACGCCACGCAAGACGCGATCCGACGCGGTGACACGATCGGCTGCTTCTACATCGAATCACCCGCCACACGTCTTTTGTTGAGAAAGCTGTGGACCGGCATGCCCCCACACCGCCGTACAGAAGCCGATGTCTTTGAATACCTTGTCATGGTCTCGTCTCTGGTCAGGCCTGCCACCAATCCATTCGTTGAAGAGTTTATCCGTCGAGCCCAGGAAGATTCCCGCATCATCTGGCATCGCAAACTGGAAGGAGTTCTGGACGAAACTCACGGCATCATGACGTATCAGGAAGATGTCTCAAAGGTGGCGATGGCCCTGGCGGACTTTTCCGTTGAAGACGCCGATCAGCTTCGCAAGATCATCAGCAAGAAACACAAACAACGGCAACTGCAAGATTACTATCAGCAGTTTTGCCGCGGTGCCGAGCACAATGGCGCGACACGGGAGATAATCGACAAGCTCTGGCAGATGATCATGAGTTTCGCCGGCTACAGCTTTTGCAAACCTCACTCGGCGAGCTATGCGCAGGTGTCGTTCAAGTCCGCTTATCTCCGCACTCACTACTCGGCGGAATTCATTGCCGCCGTCATCAGCAACCAAGGCGGCTTTTATTCGACCTTCGCGTATGTCTCGGAAGCCAGGCGCATGGGACTGGCGATCCTTCTACCAGACGTCAACGAAAGCGACTGGGCCTATCATGGCGAAGGCGAGCGGTTACGGATGGGCTTAATGCAGGTGAAGACGATCCCGGAGGAACTCGGCAAGAGGATTGTCGAAGAACGTACACAGAATGGTTCGTACCGGTCGTTTCAGGACTTTCTGCGACGTGTGCAGCCGGAGCCGGCCCAGGCCAGGGCCTTGGTCCGCACCGGCTGCTGTGACTCCATCGCCGGTGAGCTAACTAGACCGGCTTTGCTGTGGCGGCTCTATGCGGGAAGCGATTTTCCTTCCGACCCATTACCGGTGCCGGATGACTATTCCGCCGCTCAGAAGCGAGCCCATGAGATCCAATCATTCGGCTTTCTTGCCAGTCGCCATCCCCTGACCCTTTACCGAAAACAGATCGAACGGCTGCGACCAGTACCGGCCTCCCAGATGCACCAGTTCGTCGGCCAGCGCATTACCATGGTCGGCTTGCTGATCACAGAGAAGGCGGCTGAGACCAAACAAGGGCGAGCCATGGAATTTATCACCCTCGAAGACGTCACAGCCCTCTACGATGCCACGCTGTTCCCCGAGGTCTATCGCCGCTGTTGCCACCTGCTCTCGCCAAACCGACCATACGTGGTTTGTGGACTAGTAGAAGCAAGCTTCGGCATCACAACACTAACCGTGCAGGATCTCCAGCTGCTGGAATCACCGATGGACAACAAATGTCAGCAGCGAGCCAGATATGAATACCATGTCGATTGATAACACCACCCCAACCTCATGAGCTGAGAAATCCCTTACCAAGCATGGGTTCCCTGCTCTATGCATTGCTTACGCACATATCCAGTTAGTGATCCGATTTTAATCTTTAATCGGCTCATATTTAATGCTTTCAATGAGCCGATCAACTGCTATAATCGGCTCATGCTTTACAATTGGCAGCAGCCAGACTGGCCGGAATTTCGGTACAACCTCTCCGGAATCGAAGAGGCCCTCTTCACGCTTGCCGAAAAAACCGGTCAGGCCAGCGGACTCCTCAAGGGACTGACGGCTGACGCGCAGATGGAGGCGACGGTCGAAATGATGGTAGTCGAAGCGATCAAGACCTCCGCGATCGAAGGTGAACTGCTCTGCCGCAAAGATGTCATGTCTTCGATGCGGAAAAACCTGGGACTAGAGACCGGCCATCCCACTGGGGACAAGCGCGCCCAAGGCACTGCCGCACTGATGCTCGCCGTACGCAACAGCTTTGCCGACCCCCTGTCGGAAGAGACGCTGTTCGACTGGCACCGGTTGATCATGACCGGACACAGGCATGTTGCTGCGGGGTTATGGCGAACCCATACCGAACCGATGCAGGTTGTATCCGGCGCGGTGGGTCATGAGCAGGTACATTTCGAAG
>CAZAKX010000237.1:0-3931 GCA_964485915.1 uncultured Nitrospira sp.
CCGTATCCGGATCAATACTCAGTGTGATCTCCTCGGCCATCCCCTCCAGACCTTTAATTGGGGTCCAGCGAGTTCGTTGGTCGGGAGCGAACGGATTCCACTACGTGGTGGTCGATTTCGACATTCCCGTCCGGGCACAAGGTGTGGTTCAGTTCTTCGGTGCGCCGCGGGACTGTTTCCGCTGGGTCTTCCGGAACTCCCATGGGGGGATTGGTTCAGGATCTTCCCACAGCCCCTTCTTCGCCTCTTTTGCTTCCAGCTCAAGCCGTTCCAGTTCAGCGTCGTCCGGTGCAGATTTCCGAGACCACCAGCATCGGCCTTCCTTCACCAACGCGTGATTCACGTTGGTCCCATCCGCAAGCAGCACATCCGCCATGATTCGCCCGTGCTTGTCCTTCCCATGAGGCTCGACCGTGACTTGCATGGCGAAGACGAGGGCCGAGATCGCTTGTTTCACGTCGTCGCCGTAGGGTTGGCCCTTCTCAGGACAGTCGAGTCCATGTAGGCGAATGCGTTCCACCTTCCCCAGGCGCACGACCTCGATGGTGCTCCCCTCAAGGACTCCGACTACTTCGCCGCCGAAGGGAAATGCTTCGGCTGAGCTCAAGAGAAAGAGCAGAACAAGGGGAAGAATTCGTAGCTTCATGAGGCGTGCCACCCTAATGGCGATAGGTTCATGACGCATCTATAGCCGGCCCCACTTCCACACTCGTTGCTAACAGGGATGAGGACCGGAGGACGACAGTGGTGACTGAGAGTAGCGGGCATGGTTGACAATCATGAAAGAAAATCCAGGAGCATTGTAGGAGGACCACAACTAGAGGCGCAAGCAGCTTTGAGTAGATTTCTGAGGCGACGACTTACTCAAACGGCCTCTGTGCCTGCTCGATAACCCGGTTACTCACCTCACACACCAAGTCTCGCGTTCACCCCTCGGGCCCTTCCAGCGAGCCTAACGCCGCCATAGCCGCGTAGGTTTCCAACGTTCGTCGTGCCGCCTCCTCATCCAGCCGGCTGATCGCAAAGCCGACATGGACGATCACATAATCATCGACTCCTGCCTCTGGGACCAGCGCCAAGGAGACGGACTTCGTCACTCCGCCGAACGAGACCGTTGCAGTGCGAAGCTGGTCGTCCCCGATATTCAGAACTTGTCCTGGGACCGCGAGACACATTCTAGGCTCCACCTTCCTTACGGGTCATTAATTGGTTCGCGGCAACCACGGCTTGCCCAAGAGATAGCCCGCCGTCATTGGGTGGAACCAACGTATGGCAATACACGGTGAAGCCCGCTTCCTCCAAATATCGTTTCACGAGCCTCAAAAGCAGTCGGTTCTGAAAACAGCCTCCTGTCAGGACGACGCAAGGTAGACCAGCTGCTTGGGCGACACGCACCGTAGCCACTGCAAGACCGATATGAAACCGCGCGGCAATCTTATCAGGACCAATCCCTCTGCGAAGATCACCCAATATGGCGCTGATCATAGGTCGCCAACCGATCAACCACGTTGTATCGGAACTGTCACTGGGCGCGAGATCCATCGGATATCCTTCCGCTCTTCCGCATGCTTCCCATTCTTGCTCCGCGGGAAACTGGACTGCCATAGCTGCCTGCCCTTCAAAGGACGCTTGGTGGCACAGGCCGGTGAACGATGCGACAGCGTCGAAGAGTCGTCCCATGCTCGTGCTCCAAGGCAACGCGATGCCGGACTTCAGTACGCCTGCGAACTTTTCACGCTGATCGTCCGTTACTCTCCAAGAAGGAAGGTCCTGCGTCAGCATCTGCTCTCCCATGAGCTCCCACAAGATCGCGGCGGCAGATCGGCTCGGCTCTCTCATGGCTGCTTCTCCGCCCAACAACCGAAAGGGCGTGAGGGAGGCAAACCGCGTGAACCGTCCATAGTCCGCGATCAAGAATTCTCCGCCCCAGACCTGGCCGTCTCCTCCATACCCAGCCCCGTCCCACGCGATGCCCAACACGTCACCGTCAAGTTTGTGTTCCGCCATGCAAGAGGCCACATGCGCATGGTGATGCTGCACGGGAACCAACGGGACAGACAGCCTCACAGCCAGTTCTCGCGCGAAGCTGGTCGAGCGATAGTCCGGGTGGAGGTCGCAGGCGATAGCCAACGGCGTGACGTGTAGTAGCTGTTGGAGATCCACCACTGCCTGCCGGAAGGCTCGGTCCGCTTCCACGGTGGAAAGATCTCCTAGATGCTGGCTGAGCACAACACGATTGCCTGTCAGAAGAGCGACAGTGTTCTTGAGATGTCCACCCACCGCGAGAATTGGGCCTTGCGTCGTTCCATCTGTCGCATTATCACACCAACGGATGGCTTGAGGAACATAGCCGCGCGCGCGCCGGAGGATCATCACATCGGCTCTTGGCTTTTCCTCTTGTTCTCCATCCACCGACTGAACTTTCCCGGGAACCACCAACACCACCGAATCATCGACCGGCCTTGCGATCGGCCGATCATGCACCAGGAACGCATCGGCAATTCCGTTGAGTCGAGCTGGCGCCTCCCACTCATCCGTCACGATCGGTTCCTCGGAGCGGTTTCCGCTTGTGGCAACCATGGGCCTCTGGAGCGATGCCATTAAGAGATGGTAGAGGGGTGTGGTCGGCAACATCACACCGAGATAGGGATTGGCTGGCGCCACCGCGTCGGCTAGGCTTGCATCTCGTCGCTTTCGGGCTAAGACAATCGGCGCTTGCGGCGAGCGGAGCAATGCCTCCTCTTCCGAGGACAACAGGCAATGGCTTCTGACTGCATCGATGGATGGAAACAACAGCGCGAAGGGCTTGTCGGGTCTCCGTTTCCGATTGCGTAGGCGCTGGACGGCCTCCTGTGACCTTGCATCAACCCAGAGCTGAAATCCGCCCAATCCTTTCACCGCAAGGACGAGTCCTTGTTCCAGCAGCGACACTGCCCGTTGTAATGCCTCTTCCCCATCTGCGACTTCGTGACCCTGCCCATTCCACAAACATAGGCGCGGACCACAAGTGGGACAGGCGATCGGCTCGGCATGAAAGCGTCGATCGGTTTCAGCGCCATACTCTGCGTCACAGGCAGAGCAGAGTGTGAACCCAGCCATCGTCGTGTTGGACCGCTCGTAAGGGATTGCTGTGAGCAGGCTATAGCGTGGGCCACATTGGGTGCAGGTGAGGAACGGATACCGGAAGCGACGGTCGTGTGGGTCGGCGAGCTCCCGCTGACAGTCGTCGCAAGTCGCGAGATCCGGAGGAATGACGAGGACTCGTTGGCCGGATTCCGCGCTCTGGTTGATCGAAAAGCCGGCCTCGTCGAGCACCGGAACAATCGTTGTGATCACTGTTTCAATGGAAGCTGAGGGCGGGGCATCGGTGCGCAACCTCTGGAGAAACATCTCCACAACTGGCACACCCCCTTCTGCTTCGATGAGCACGCCGTTTCTTGTATTCTGCACCCACCCGGCCAGCCCCAACTCACGTGCCAACCGATAGACGAATGGGCGAAACCCCACACCTTGCACCGTTCCTTCCACAGTGACCTGCACACGCTGAGCGAGGGTCTTTCTCATCCCTGCACCACTAACTCGTGGAGCACCACTTCTGGTTGTTCCGGTGCCGCAATGACAGGTCCTCCGCAGGCCGGACAGGGCTCGTCGAATCCTGTAATGGCAGTGGTACGCCTACAAGTAGGGCACCAGGCCTCGCCCGGGACAGAAATGATCTCCAGTTCCGCCCTCTCAGCCCTTGTGCCTCGGGCAGCCAGTTGGAACGTTGCTTGGAGTGTGGCGTGATCGTGCGTGAGCAGATGCGAGACCGCGCTGACCTTGAGTCGCACGGCGGATAGCCGGGCACCTCCCGCTCCGTTCAGCCTCTCCTCTACAGCCTTCACGACTTGTGTCATCAGATGAAACTCATGCATGACAGGCTTCACATTCC
>CAZAKX010000238.1:0-3907 GCA_964485915.1 uncultured Nitrospira sp.
CAGGAAATGCTCGGCCATGCATCGCTGAGCACCACACAAAAATATACGCATGTGGCGACGGATCAGCTCCTGTCGGTCTATGATCGAGCCCATCCTCGCGCACGAGCGGCCGGCACCCTTTCAGGAAAGGATCGGAAATCGTCATGATCATTCGATCAACCACCATTCTCTGTGTCAGACGCGATGAACGAGTAGCCATGGGCTGCGACGGCCAGGTCACCGTTGGAACCACGGTGATGAAACACAATGCCAAGAAACTTCGCCGCCTGCATCACGACCAGATATTGGCGGGATTTGCGGGAGCCACCGCCGACGCGTTTACGCTGTTTGAGAAGTTCGAGAGTAAATTGGAGGAGCATCGAGGCAATCTGACAAGGGCAGCAGTCGAGCTGGCGAAAGAGTGGCGGACGGACCGGGTGCTTCGACGTTTGGAGGCCCTCCTTGCCGTCGCCGGATCAGAACACTCGTTCATCATTTCTGGAACAGGCGATGTCGTAGAACCGGAGGACGGGATTCTGGCCATTGGCTCAGGTGGACCCTATGCCCTCGCAGCGGCCCGAGGCCTGTTACGACATTCCCAACTCGATGCTTCGGCGATCGTGAGGGAAGCCATGCATATTGCCGGTTCTATTGACATTTACACCAATCAACAGATTATTGTTGAAGAACTCGAGGATAGGACACGATGATGAACCAGCTCACGGGTGATGCCGACTCGCTGAATGTCAACAGCCTCACACCACGTCAGATCGTCGAGGAACTGAATCGCTACGTCATCGGACAAAAAGATGCGAAACGCATGGTCGCCATTGCCCTTCGTAACCGGTGGCGCCGCCAGCAGCTAGCCCCTGATCTCCGCGATGAGGTCATGCCGAAAAACATTATCATGATCGGACCGACGGGAGTCGGGAAGACGGAAATCGCCAGACGCCTTGCCAAGCTCGCGCAAGCGCCGTTCATCAAGATCGAAGCGTCGAAGTTCACCGAGGTCGGATATGTCGGGCGCGATGTGGAGTCGCTCATACGGGACCTGACGGAGCTGTCCATCAATATGGTCAAGACCTCCCGCCTGGAGACCGTTCAGCAAAAGGCCGAGCAACAGGCAGAGGAGCGATTACTCGACCTGCTCTTGCCGCCTCCTCCTCCTCGGCCCGGGTTCGTCGAAGGCGCGGGTGAGACAGCCGGCCACGCCCCACAAGATTCGCATGAAAGCACTCGGTCGAAACTCCGCCTGCAGTTGCGGGAAGGCAAGCTGGATGAACGATCGATCGAGATGGACGTCAAGGAACGAGGTCTGCCGGTCGGCGTGATTTCCAACATCGGTGGGCTTGATGATCTCGAAGGCAACCTGCGCGACATGTTGGGTGGTATGTTCCAAGGCAAGAAAAAGAAGCGGGTGATGAAGGTCCCCGAGGCCCTCAAACACCTGACACAGGAAGAAGCTCAGAAACTGATCGATATGGATGATGCCATTCGTGAAGCGATCACCAAGGTGGAGCAGACAGGAATTGTCTTCCTCGATGAAATCGATAAGATCGCCGGCCGCGAACGCACCATGGGCCCCGACGTGTCGAGAGAAGGCGTCCAGCGAGACCTCCTCCCCATCGTGGAAGGTTGTACGGTCACCACTAAACACGGTCCGGTGGTCACAGATCACATCCTCTTCATCGCCGCCGGGGCTTTTCACGTGGCGAAGCCGTCCGATTTGATCCCGGAACTTCAGGGGCGATTTCCCATCCGTGTCGAACTCAGTCCCTTGTCCAAAGACGATTTTGTCCGTATTCTCACGGAACCGAAAGGGGCATTGGTCCGCCAATATCAAGCGTTGCTGGCCACAGAAGGCCTCACGATCGAGTTCACGCCGGATGGTCTTGAGGAGATCGCAGAGATCGCCGTGCAGGTGAACGAGCAAACCGAAAACATCGGCGCACGCCGACTGTTCACCATCATGGAGCGCTTGCTCGAAGACATTTCGTTTGAGGGGCCCGGCTGGCCCGACAAGCGGATCAGCATTAACGCGACCTACGTGCGTGAGCGGTTGAAAGACATTGTGAAGGATCAAGACTTGAGTCGATATATCCTCTGAGGGGCATTGAACGTCATTCATCAAGCATCCGTTCGCCTGGACGCGAGCAGCCGATTCTCAGGAGTTGCGTATGAACAGATTAATTAAGAAGGCTAGCGTCCTCATTGAGGCCCTTCCGTACATTCGAACGTTTCGAGGGAAAACCGTGGTCGTCAAATACGGCGGCCATGCGATGGCCGACGCATCCCTCAAGGAACGGTTCGCGCAAGATGTGGTGCTGCTCAAGTACGTGGGGATCAACCCGGTCATCATTCACGGCGGTGGACCCCAGATCGATAAGATGCTTGATCGCCTCGGCATCCCAGCCAAGTTCCGGCACGGCGTCCGCGTCACCGACGCCGCCACGATGGAAATCGTCGAAATGGTCCTGGCGGGGAAGATCAACATGGAACTCACGGACCTCATCACCCGACATGGCGGCAGCGCCGTCGGCTTGAGCGGGAAAGACGGTGGGTTGATCCTCAGTAAACCCTTGACGGCCAAAGCCTGGGCGGAGAGCATCGATCGTGATTTGGAAGGAGAAGATGGAGAGGGTGACTTCGGATTGGTCGGTGACATCGAAAAGGTCGACCCGGGTTTGCTCCGAAACCTTCAGGAGGATCATTACATTCCGATCATCGCTCCCATCGGCACGGACCGCGAGGGCAATACCTATAATATCAATGCCGATCTCGTCGCCGGCTCGATAGCGGGAGCCTTGCGGGCGGAGAAACTGCTGATGATGACCGATATCAAAGGGATTCGCGATGCCAATGGGCGCCACCTCTCGACCGTGTCTCGCAAAGATGTGCAGCGCATGATGAAGAAGGGGACGATCACCGAGGGCATGATTCCGAAAGTCCATGCCTGCCTCGACGCGTTGGCCGAAGGAGTCCACAAGGCCCACATCATCGATGGCCGCATTCCTCATGCCGTTCTGCTCGAAATCTTTACGCGCAAAGGAATCGGCACCGAAATCGTCACCTAATCTTCCGTCTGACGGAAACCAATTCCGTGTCCGTTGATCGCAACCGACTCAAAGCAGATCTTCACGCGCTGGTGGGAGAACGACATCCTCTCACCTCACCAACCCACTTGCAGCAGGCTGAAGCGTACCTGCACCGCCAATTCTTGGAGGCTGGCCTTATCGTCACAGCTCATGAGTTCGAGGCATTGGGTGGAACCTATCACAACATCATTGCGACAGCGCATCCCGCCTCCGCGCACGGTTCACTGCCACCACTGATCCTCGGCGCGCACTTCGATACCGTAGAAGGTTCTCCAGGCGCCGATGATAATGCGAGCGCGCTTGCCGTGATGCTCCATGTTGCTCGCCAAATCCAGCACATGAGGCTGGTCAGGCCGATTCGCCTCATCGCCTTCAACCTCGAGGAAGAAAACTTGCTTGGTAGCGTAGCCTATGCCTCGTTCCTCAGCGGGACCAGTGAGGCCATCCATGGAGCCATCATATTGGAATGTGTGGGCTATGCGAGCCATCAAGAGGGGTCGCAGAAAATCCCTCCCGGTGTGCCCGTCGCGGTTCCCACAACCGGAGATTTTCTTGCCGTGATCGGCAATGAACGGTCACACGCTCTGACCGGCTCCGTCACTCACGCGATGACATCGCATCTTCTTATCATTCCATTGATCGTGCCGGGCAACGGAGAGCAGCTGCCAGATACGAGGCGAAGTGACCACACTTCGTTCTGGGAGCACGGGTTTCCCGCCGTCATGCTCACGGATACGGCGAACTTCCGTAATCCCCACTACCATCGGGCGACCGATACGCTCGAGACACTGAATCTTGACTTCATTGCTTCGGTCGCCGAGGGGGTCACAGCA
>CAZAKX010000239.1:0-3892 GCA_964485915.1 uncultured Nitrospira sp.
CTTTGAAAAATTTCAGACAGTACCCACAGGTGAAATCAGAGTATTCGATCAAGGTCAGGGGCGCATTGGCCTGCCCCCTCACCCGGACGTCGGTATCCGGCGAATCTCCGGCTGAGGCTGCTGACGACCATACGAGGATGCTACCGACACACAGGGGAACCAGCCATCGGCCAATCGTCCGTCTCACGAGTGACGCACCACGCCGGCTTTTTTCCTCTCGAGAAGCCCCATCATCAACAACGGCCATACGACCGTCGCATCGCTCAAGACTTCGGCAAATTGTCCACCGTCCTTGGGGGTCACAAATTTTCCCCAGGAGAGCCCCTCTTGGTACGTACACCCACTGAGCCCGCCCCAGTAATCCGGTTCGGGGCAGATCCTCACCCCATACTGAAATCGAGGCGGTTTCACGGACAGCCCTAACCGCAAATTACCGATTTCGATGTACGGGCCGACCTGTTGCGCCCAGTTCCGTGGGACGCCTCCTCCGATCGTGAAGATACCGAGACGTTTGGCCGACAAGACATGGTCGGCATAGCTATTTAGGTCCAGATACGGGTTAAACGACGGATAGGATTGCAGAATGGTTTGCAAGATGGCCAAATCGCCCTGATGACCACCCTGCGATCGGACTCGATCGACCTCTCGGGCCATCGCCCACGTTCCCATGTCGAGCCCCACTTCCGAATCGGTAAAGGCCGGGATATACACCGGCACTTTTTTTAGGTAGGCGCTTTTCAGAATCCCTTCGCCGTCGAACTCTTCGGCCAAGGTCTTCCCTAATTCTCTTGTAAGGACCTCCGATGACAGCGGCCGATCATCGTTGAGACGCTTCACGGTCCGGGTGACGACATGCTCGACATAATTCAAATTGGCTTCCATTTCGAGCGTGTCGTAGACGCGATTGTACCCCTTTCGAAAGAGCTCTTCATCGCTCATCGACGGGTCGTGCCGATAGTGTGTCTTTCCAACCGACTCACTGAGGCCGTGAGCCATCAACGCCCCGGTCGAGATGATGCAATGCACCATGCCTTCATCGATCATCTTCGTGATGATCTTTCCCATCTTGGCAATAGTCATGGCGCCGGACAGCGTCATGACGACTCGGCAGTCCTGATCCTCGATCATCGCCCAGAGCACATCGAACGCTTTGCCGAGATGCCGTCCTCCAAAAGCGGTCTTGCCCATCGCCTCGAGCAGTTCGCTGAACGACGTAATCTTGTCGGGATCGAGCGGCTCCAGCGCCTCTAGCCCGTCCTTTGCGCCATCACGAAATTCACGTGCGTACATACGTCCCTCAGAAAGAGTTCATCATGATCCATTCGGTTATACACAACCAAGAATGGAGGCGTCAATGAAAGGTTCGCTCATGCGAACACCCTGACACCACTCAAACAACCACCGGGTCGGGTGTTGTTAGGCAGGCACAGTTCCCGCGGAAGACTCCGTAAGAATTCGGTCGATATCTAGCGCATCCAGCGATTCTTTGATCAACAGCGCTTCGGCTAATGCGTTCAAGCCGGCCATGTGTTCCGTCAGCACTCGCTTGGCTCGCTCGTAGTTTTCAGTGACAAACTGCTTGATCTCGAGATCGATCTCCTTCGCGACTCGTTCACTGAGGTCTCTTTTGGCGGTCCAGTCCCGCCCCAGGAAGACCGAGTCGTTTTTCTGCCCGAACGTCAACGGCCCCAATTTCTCACTCATGCCCCACTCACAGACCATCTTGCGGGCAAGATCCGTGGCCTGATTGAGATCGTTCCCTGCGCCTGTCGTCACATGTTTGAACACCAGCTCTTCCGCCACTCGACCACCCATCAGCACGGCCAGCCTGTTGCACAGGAATTCTTTGGTATAGCTATGCCGATCCTCCGTCGGTAACTGCATCGTGACTCCCAGCGCTCGCCCACGCGGAATAATGGTGACTTTGTGCACCGGATCCGTCCCCGGCAAGAGCCTGGCCATGAGGGCATGTCCCGCTTCATGATAGGCGGTAATCCGTTTTTCTTCTTCAGTCAGAATCATGCTCTTCCGTTCGGCTCCCATCAGAATCTTGTCTTTGGCCATCTCGAAATCGACGGCGTCGACTTCGGTCTTGTTCTGACGAGCGGCCCACAACGCGGCCTCGTTGACCAGATTTTCAAGATCGGCCCCTGAGAATCCAGGCGTCCCGCGCGCAATCGTATTCAGCTCCACGTTGGCTGCCACCGGCACCTTTTTCGTATGGACTTTGAGAATCTCCGCTCGGCCACGAAGGTCCGGCCGATCGACCACCACCTGGCGATCAAAGCGCCCAGGGCGGAGTAGGGCCGGGTCCAGGACATCCGGCCGATTGGTCGCCGCGACCAGGATGACGCCTTCCGTCGTGTCGAACCCATCCATTTCGACGAGCAGCTGATTCAGCGTTTGCTCTCGCTCGTCATGGCCGCCGCCCAAGCCGGCTCCCCGCAGACGACCCACCGCATCAATTTCATCGATGAAGATGATGCAGGGAGCGTGTTTCTTCCCCTGTTCAAACAGATCACGCACCCGCGATGCCCCGACCCCGACAAACATCTCCACGAAATCAGACCCGCTGATGCTGAAGAAGGGCACACCGGCCTCGCCTGCGACAGCCTTCGCCAACAAGGTCTTCCCCGTTCCGGGCGGACCGACCACCAACACCCCCTTGGGAATGCGGCCCCCGAGCGACTGAAACTTGCGAGGATCTTTCAAGAACTCGACAATTTCCTGCACGTCGTTTTTCGCCTCATCGACTCCAGCCACGTCAGCAAAAGTGACCTTCTTGTGCTCCTCCGTCAGCATCCGCGCACGGCTCTTGCCGAACGACAACGCGCTATTGCCCCCGGCTTGCATCCGCCGCATGAAGAACAAGAAGAGTCCGAGGAACAGTATGAAGGGACCCCATGTATAGAGAAACGTGATGTACCATGGAGTCTCACCCGCTGGCTTCACCTCGATCTGAACTCCCTTTTCCCGCAACATCGTGATCAGTTCAGGATCATCCGCGGCATAGGTGTGAATTCGTGTGTTGTCCTTTAGGACTCCACTAATGTGACGGCCTCGGATGATGACCTTGACCACCGCACCTTGGTCCACCTTCGCCATGAAATCGCTGAAATAGACTTCTTCTTCCGGCGCGTGTGTCGGAACGGAAAACATATTCAACAGCAAGGCTATGAATAAGCCGATCATGCCCCATAACAGCAGATTTTTTACTTTGGAATTCATAGCTCCCCCCACTCTATCGAACGGAGCGGCCCACCGAGCATTCACCGCCCCTTCTCGTGTCGTTGCTCCTCACGATTCATCCTGAGCTTCTACATGTTTAGCTTATCAGTAGTGACCGTCTTACGCAAAGCAAGTTCTGCGTCATGCGAGTAGCCTCCGTGACCACCGATTGCACGCAACATTCTCCATAGACAAGCAACGTATCCGAATTTTCTCAGGCATGATGGACTTCGCCCTACATGAGCCTGCGCCGCACAAGGCCAAACAACAAAAAACTTACGTGAGGTGTTTATCCGGCGCCTTTAATTACGATACGTCGAAAACCGGCGCCGGTTCAACCAAAGATTGCTATCAAAAAAACGAAGCACCGAAGAGTTTATCCCGTTGCCAAGAACAATTTTAAGGGCTCCGGGTCGAGCAAGTTTGGTATGGTCCCAACGGGATTCGAACCCGTGCTTGAATGCGCTAGGTCGTGCGACACGCAGCTGTCACTTGAGCCATTCTGCATTCTGACGGACGGTCCTGCTGTCTGCTGACGTAGCTATGGACCTCATGCCGCTCAGGATTTTACCTGCCCTCTCCCTAGCCTTTCTAATCCAGCGGGAGGTCCCCGCCTGTAAAGGCGGGGGTGTGAGCAGGGTTCCGCGTCTTCCGGTAGACTGGG
>CAZAKX010000240.1:0-3811 GCA_964485915.1 uncultured Nitrospira sp.
ACGCCCATAGTTGGCCGAGGAGCGACGATCGCCGAACAATGCGACCCACAGCTCGAGCGAATACGGCTATAACCGTGTCCAAGAAATTGTGAGCGGACAGAGGTCTGGAGGTGGGGGAAGGTCAAGCACCACGACAGCAGTATACGAAGGAGTTCCGTGAACAAGCGGTGCGGCTGGTCCTGGAACAGCAGGTGACGATTCCGGAGGCAGCCAGACGCCTCACCATGTCGGGCAGGACGCTCGAGCGCTGGGTGTGTCGAGCCCGGCAGGGCCAGCTCGCGACGCTGGGCGAGAGCCGACGCCCCGTGACGGAGCTGGAGGCCGAGGTGGCTCGGCTCAAGCGCGAGCTCGCGGAAGCCCGCAGAGAACGTGACATCCTAAAAAAGCCACCGCGTACTTTGCGAAGGCACAGCTGCCCGGTACACGCTGATGAGGACGCTGCGTGCCCACTATCCGCGGAGTCTGTTGTGCCGAGTGCTGGAGGTGTCTCGAAGCGGCTACGATGCCTGGCAGCATCGGCGTCCGTCGAAACGCACCCGGGAGAATGCGCGGCTGGAAGTGGCGCTCCAGGCCGCGCATGTGCGCACGCGGCAAACCTACGGCCCAGAGCGGCTCCAAGCCGAATTGCGTGAGGACGGCTTTCCAGCCGGGATCGGCCGCATCAAACGGCTGCGCAAGAAACGGGGACTGCGTTGTCAACAAGTCCGCCGGTGCACAACGACCACGGATGCGACGCATGCGTGGCCGGTCGCGGACAACGTGTTGGCGCAGACCTTTGCCACCAGGCGGCCGAATCAGGCGTGGGTCACCGCTCTGACCTATGTGCCGACCGTGGAAGGGTGACTGTATCTGGCTGGCGTGAAGGATCTCTACCCCTGTGAGGTGGTCGGTCATGCGATGGACGCCCCGATGACGACGGACTTGGTGCAGCCTGCACTGCGGAAGGCCATCGACACCAAGCGTCCAGCCCGGGGGCTCATTCATCACTCCGATCGCGGCTCTCAATATTGTGCCCAGGCGTATCAAGCCACCCTGAGGCCGTTCGGCATGATCCCCTCCATGAGTCGGAAGGGCAATTGCTATGACAACGCGCCGATGGAGAGTTTCTGGGGAACGCTGAAGAATGAGCTGGTGCAGCATCGTCGCTACGAGACCCGTGCGCAGGCGCACCGCGAGCTCGCGGAGTACATCGAGAGCTTCTATAACCGTCAGCGGCGGCATTCTCGGCTCGGGAATCGCTCGCCTGCGGCATTTGCCCAACAGTGGGCCCGTCAACAATCGGCAGCGTGAGGCTGTCATTCATGGCGTCCACTATTGACAACCGGGGTCATAAGCGGCCCGGGCGAATGATGAGACCATGTGAGTGAATAAATCGCTCTCGGTACCTTTTCTAGAACCGCCTTCTTGTGCAGCATTCGCCTCCAATCGGTCCCCCTATGATGCCTCACGCTTGGCCAGCTTGAACAAACCCCACTATTCCTATTCCAATACCTACTACTATAAGATGCCATCCGCTCACAATCATCCACCATGCTGATGAAAGTACTTCCGAAGGTTGGTCAAAATTGATGATCCCCACGATTCCTCCAAGAACGAGCGCAAACCCTATTGTCATGAGCGAATAGCTTAAGGTTTTCATTTTCGCCTCATCAAGCGATATTAGGCGGTCGAACAAGTTCTCCAGTCACGCGGACCGTGGCTCCCCGCTCTCACCCCAACAATGCCCTCTTCAGGCTTTGGGTGAGACGGTCTGTGGCGCCAGTCGCAAGGTTCGCAATATTACCAAGCAACTGTATTGCTTACTGAGTTCTGCATGTCCTATGCCAATTGCACATGCCAGGAATTGGAAGGCGCCATTCAGCGGAAATGATTGTTCAGCAATGATGATTGTGAGAGATGGGGGTGCGTCTTGCCGATCCGGATCCATTGAGAACAAGGATTTCAACGTATGTAAAATCATCCAACTTGAATCAAATCGGATTCAGATGTTCGCGCCAGGTTGAAACAGGGGAGTCAGAAAATATGCTAGGAGTCGGTGTGCTATGAGCGGCGTCATCACAGCAGTGAGGGGGACGGTGCTTCACCCATGATGAGCGGAGTCGGCCTGCAGGAACAGACTTCACATCACAGCTGAAAAAGACTCCCGGTACATCTTCTGGTTCGGTACATTTTCTGGTTTGTGTGTCGGGGAACCGTCCTCTATGTTTGTAGTTGGTCAAGTACAGGCTTTGGAAGGAGGCGCTTACCTTGTCCAGGATGCCAAAGGACAGGAAATCCGCATCCTCCATGATGAAAACACGCGGATCGATCGACCGGCCCATGTCGGCGACCACATTCAATCCTGGTTTGATCGCCATGGTCGCGCCGTGCTGATCCGTAGTCTGGATGGAAGTGGTCGATAGCGGTCGCCAACCTTCGGCCTTGAATGCCATGCGCCTGAACAAACAGACGATGGTCTGAGCGTGCGGATCCTTTGCATGCACAGAACAAGGCTTGACCCTGAGTTTCTCGCCGAACGATATCTGGATTGCCGCATCTGCGATGCGGTATGGCCTGGCGGTAATCACGACCGATGCGCATTTTCTAATACAGCGGGAGTTCCCCGTCTGTGAAGGCGGGGGTGAGAGCAAGATCCTGCGAAGCAGGACGAGCCTCGCTCGTCATCAATTGAGGACCACGCCTGTAAAGGCGTGGGAATCTATCTCCCAGTCAGCATCAACAAGAGGAACACCATCCTCAAAAGAGATGTTCGCATTGAGAGTTTCCATCGTAGCGAGACGAATCCGCGAGATCAACGGCACCGATGCTTCTTAATTTCTGCTTCACCCGGGAAGCAAACGCCTGAATCCAATTCGATTCAGTCCGGATCGTTTTAGATGCATTGAAATCCTAGTTATTATCAATCCAGATAGACGAAGCATGTCGTTCTCTCTCACAATCATCGAAATAAAGAGCACTCATTTCAGCTGGGTAGTTACTCGCAATCCCTCGCCTGTGAGATTGGTATAGGGCATGCAAAGTTTCCTATGCAAGGCAAGTAGTCAGTCGCGTCACGGAGATGTTGGATAAGAACGGAGGCTGCTATGAATATGAAAAAGCGCATAGGGTTGAGTCTCGCGTGCTGTGTTGGGATTTTGAATGTTGTCATGCTCCATTCAGCGGCGTGGGGAGACTGCACAGTGCAGGAACGCATAGAGTTGGGGAAGCAAGGGTACGACAAGAGTGAAGTTGAAAAAGCCTGTGCGGACGCCGGTAACAGCGACGGAGGGAATTTTTGGGAAAGCTTGGGCAAAGATGTGATGAAGAACCTCACAAACGGTCTCTCAGATGGCCTCTCGAAGGGGCTAGACAAAGGGTTGAGCAGTGCGTTGGGTGCGCGCGAGAGCAGTTCGAGAGCCGCTTCGCCAACCCCTCAGGAAGCGCGCGAATGTCTCACCATTGCTGGAATCTGTCCGCTCTCCGGTATCCCGGTTGGGGCGCAGTGCTATTGCCAAGCCTGGAATGGGGCCACATTTTATGGGGTTTCTCAATAACGCGCATATGCGAGGCGAGATTCTGGACATGAGAGCAAGGTTGCTGGTAGGAAGCGGGAAGCGGTGGAATGAACAGGGTAGAGGTGTCAATAAAAGACTCCCTTATCTAGGTTCCTGGTGGCCGTATCTGTGCAGCGCACCCCGGGGAATATGATTGCCGGCTTGTCGCTGCTGATGTATCGGCCGTTCGAGATCGGGGACTCCGTGCAATTGACCGTGCCGGCAGGCGTGCAAACCGGCAAGATCGAAGACCTCACGCTCGGTTACACCGTGATCAA
>CAZAKX010000241.1:0-3761 GCA_964485915.1 uncultured Nitrospira sp.
CTCCATTTGGCTCTGGTTTCCAGAATTTCTTCCCTAGATCTTTTTCGCCATTTTGGGAGGCTTTTTTCTCGCTTCAAGACCTTGACAGATATGAAATTCCGCTCCTAATGCAGAGAACCGTCATCCCCAGAAATGTAGAAATCCTGTGGATAGCGATCCGAATGATGGGGTTACGGGACGTTCTCCAAATGACAAACCTGTATGGCCAATGGATATTGCTAGGAATATGCAAGAAAGAACCGAACTTGGCCTAAGTACACTATTAGTTGTGGATAGTCATGGATGCAGCGGATGCCTAATAAATAGGCAATTTGATAAATGAGCCGATTTCTGGTGCATGCTCTTGTGAAAAATTCGATTTGTTCACAAGGTTGTCCACAGAAGATGTGGAGTGAAAATTTTCATGCCAAGTCGCCATGTAGATACTGGTCTTGTCCAACACTCTGAGAACATTGGTCTCTTAGAATAAATACTGTGCTGATCTCTCCCGGCGGTACTTGTCTTTGATGATGCTCCGAGCAGGAATCTTGCGGACTTTGAGGCGCCCTCGATTCAAGTACGACCTAGTAAGCGGGCTCTTGTGTCAGGGATCAGGAGACCGGTCGCTCTTATCTACAGTCCACGATGAGAGAGAGGCACGGCCTACGAAGTAGTCGGAGCATAGAACGAACCACGACGGTCCAAGAGGGAAACGTCGTCATGCGTAGGAAGGAGCATTCCCCGGTTTCCACTTGATACTGCAGCCGATGCTGGGTAGCTGAGTGCCATTGACTGGTGTGCCCGCAAACAGGGCTTGGATCGCAGCGCGGAGATCGCGGCCGGTGACCGGTTTGCCATTGCTGGGGCGACTGTCGTCCAGTTGCCCATGGTACGCGAGTCGACGGTCACGATCGAACAGATAAAAGTCTGGGGTGCAAGCGGCGCGATAGGCTATCGCGACGTCCTGTGACTCGTCGTGACAGAAGGGAAAGGTGAACCCCAGATGTTGAGCCATGTCTTTCAACTTTGGCGGTGCATCATCGGGATACCCGACCGGGTCATTGCTGCTGATCGCGATGATACCTAACCCCGTGTCGCGATAGTCTCGCCCAATCTTTGCCAGTTCCTGCTCCACATGCACCACGTATGGACAGTGCCGGCAGATAAACATGATCAGGAGCGCACTTTTATCGGCAAATGAATCGAGCGAATAGGTCTGCCCACTCACCACGTCGCGCAGCTCGAATGCAGGAGCCAGGGTGCCAAGAGGGAGCATGACGGATTCCATAGCCATGATGGTTGGTCCTTTTCCAGGCGTGAGTCAACGAAGATGCCGCATGTCGCCGTCCGCGTCAAGTGGCAGACGGGTCGGGACGTTTCTTGCCTTGTAGACAGGAGGAAGGATAAGCTGCCTCCGCATTTTTCGTATGCGGCGGGCGAGCAGATGGTGGTTATCAGCGGGAAGTTGAGAAAGGGAGGGTGGCGCATGGTGGTCTTTGGATTGCTGGTACTGCTGGGATTTCCGATTATGGCACTCGCACATGATGAAACGAAGCCTGAGATGCCGATCCTCACTGTCAGTGAAACCGGGACGGTAACGCATGAGCCGGATACAGCGTTTGTTGCATTCGGCATGGAGACAGCTGGTAAATCACTCGCTGAGGCGCAGAAGCGGAACAGCGCCGTCATGGGTAAAGTGATGGATCGACTACGGACCTTAACAGATCGAGAAGGAGCGAATTCAAACCTCCTCCTATACGGTCTCCCCGCAATATCGATCATCGCCTAACCGCCAAGCCGATGCACCGGCTGCTTCTCTGGAAATTGTCGGTTACGTCATCAGCAATATGGTGACGGTAGAAATCCGTGCCCTCGACAGAGTCGCGACGGTGATCGAGGAAGTCTTGAAGGTCGGCGCAAATAGCTTTCAGGGGTTGCACTGGGGGTTGCGCGATGAACAGGCGGTACGTCTGAATGCATTGAAACAGGCGGCGGTCAGGGCGCATGAGAAAGCGGCGGTGCTGAGTGAGACGTTGCATGTGAAGCTCGTGCGGGTATTGGCAGTTACTGAAGGTGGCCAAATGATGAGGCCTGCTGCTCCGATGGCGCGTATGGCTATGGAGGGGAGTGCCGGTGAAGTGCCGGTCTTGCCGGGGGAGCTGAAGATCGAGGGATCAGTGACGTTGGTGTATGAGATCGCGGCGAACTGAAGTGCGCATTTGGTGGAAATGGAAGACCCTGCCCGCGTGTATTACGATGCGACCCGAAAGCCAAGCCGACACGGAGATCTCAGGCAGTGACGGATAACTTGACTAAGACTTGACTCATTCGTTTGGTTCCGCCTCGCACAGCGCAGACTTCTCAGTGCCTTTTGCCATGCCCTCTTCATGCTCCGTACGACTTCCCTGCCGAAGCAGAAGCCGATGACTTCTCTTGATAAAAACGGTATTCTCCTGTCCATTCGTAGAGTCACTTCGACCAGAAAGCACTCAAATGGGTCAATCGACTCCTATTGTTTCGAACCTCATTGAATGGTTCGTGCGCAACCGCGAAGCCTACAAGAATCAAAGTTATAACGAAACGCAGGTTCGCCGGTACGATCAGTCTGTCTACCGGCTCGGCGATAACTTCTACAGACTGATGGAAAATGAAAGAAAGACAGACGTATCCTCGTGAATAAGCAGAAACTGCTGGCCAAAGCATTGGCTGGCTCGAAAAATCTTCGGTTTACCGAAGCCATCACACTCGCAAAAGCGTTCGGTTATCGTTTGGTGAGGACCAAAGGAAGCCATCACATCCTTGTTCATCCAAAAATCAAGGAACTGATCAACCTTCAAGAAGTCGGAGGCAAAGCAAAACCCTATCAAGTACGCCAGTTGCTTGATATAGTAGAGCGGTATAATCTGTCGCTGGAAATGGGAGATGAACAATGAAAGATTATCACATCAACATCTTCTACAGCGATGCCGACAAGGGCTACATTGCCGACATTCCTGATCTCGACGCCTGTTCCGCTTTTGGTAAAACCCCAGCCGAGGCACTCAGGCAAGCGCAACTGGCCAAGAAGGCCTGGTTGGAAACCGCCCGTGCCGAGGGCAAGCCCATTCCCCGTCCGCGGTACCGGCCTGTGATTTATCAGACCGGCTCATGATCGTTCCCATGAACGCTGACGAGTTGGACGCCAAGCTGCGCGCGTGGCGCGAGGAACACAACACGCCCGAGAAGGTCGCGGCGACGCATCGGAAAGTTCTACTGGACCGCGTGGTTCAGTCCATGGCATTTGAGAACCAGCCGGTCAGTATGAAAAGTCTCAAGACTATGACGGAGATTTCGAAAGCCAAAGCAGGCTAGGCTCTGCTCATTAAATGAGTTCTGGAACGCTGCTCTTACCCCGGTTCTTAAGTCTTACTCATTCCTCCATAGAGACCAACCAGATGATTTCTTTTCCTTAAAAGGGTATCCTTCGGCGCACTTGTTCGTATACACCACTAAGGACCAGGTGAATGGCGAAGAAAGCCAAGTCTGCCGCAAAGTCGAATCAGACCGCACCGTACAAGCACCCTGAGGCCAAAAGCCTCATGCGGCCTGAAGTCGGCACGCAGGCGCAATTTAAGAAGAAGAAAGCCCCCAAGACCTACCGTTACGATTCATCGCTCTCGCCCGCGCTCGATTGGGATGCCAAGAATCCCGCCCGTGAGCAAGGGGAGCAGCTCATTAAGCAGGTGCTTGATGCCAAGACACTTGAAGAAGCCAAGGCCGCTGCTTCCAAGCTTAGAAGTCTC
>CAZAKX010000242.1:0-3760 GCA_964485915.1 uncultured Nitrospira sp.
CATGTTGTTTCTCCATAAGTCGCACGAATTCTTCAAACAAGTAGGCAGCATCATGGGGCCCCGGTGCCGCCTCTGGGTGGTACTGCACGGAGAACACCGGATGGTCCATGCACGCCATTCCTTCGATCGAGTAATCATTCAGACTGACATGGGTGAGCGATAGTTTCCCATAACGTGTCTCGATCACCGGCGGTGCCTTCGGCACTTCGCGAAGAGGCACAGGACCCTGCACGGCGAAGTTATGATTCTGCGAGGTAATTTCGACCTTTCTCGAACGAAGATCCATCACAGGATGGTTGGCCCCATGATGACCGAATTTCAGCTTGTAGGTTTTGAGGCCAAGGGCTAAGCACAGAATCTGATGGCCTAAACAAATACCGAAGATTGGATACCGGCCGATCAGCTCTTCCATGGCCTTAACCGCATAGGGAACGCCTTCCGGATCACCAGGACCATTGGAGAGGAAGATACCGTCCGGCTGCAGTGCCTCGA
Organism: uncultured Nitrospira sp.; assembly: GCA_964485915.1. Lineage (GTDB taxonomy): Bacteria > Nitrospirota > Nitrospiria > Nitrospirales > Nitrospiraceae > Nitrospira_D. The sequence goes on from CAZAKX010000242.1 coordinate 493, forward strand.
CCGCTGCGGCAGATGTTCCGGCAGGCACAACCGTCACTTGACAACCGACATCCACCAATCGTCTCAGAATGTTATGTTTGATCCCAAAGTCGTAGGCCACGACTCGCCACCGTGTCGACCTTCCATAGTCTCGCCCATTCGTCGACGCCTCTGGTATCCACTCGCCTGATCCTGTCGTCCATTCGTATGGACGCGCGCAGGTAACCTCGGTGGCCAAGTCTCGCCCAATGATGCTGGGTGCTTGCTTGGCTCGACCGATGGCCCGGTCACGATCCAAATCAACATGCGTAATGATTCCCTGTTGCGACCCTTGCTCCCGCAAGTGTCTCGTCAAGGCTCTCGTATCGATTCCTTCGATCGCGACGACCTTGGCCTCCGTCAGCATTTCCTGAATCGTCTGTTTACTTCGCCAGTTACTGAACAGACGACTGGCCTCGAATACGACGAAGCCCTCAGCCCATGATCGACGCGACTCCATGTCTTCCGGCGTCACACCGTAATTGCCGATGTGCGGGCACGTCATGGTGATGATCTGCCCCTTGTACGAGGGATCAGTCAGGACCTCTTGATAGCCGGTCATGGCCGTGTTAAAGACCACTTCGCCGACCGTCTCACCCCCATAACCAAGCGCACGGCCTTCGAATACCGTCCCGTCTGCCAGTGCCAACAGCGCCTTTTTCATACTCCTTGTCCACCCTGATCAAGCGACCGTTTCGCCTTGATACCGATAAGAATCAGTCCCAAGACAAGGTTGAGCATATACAGCGACCTGATCGGCATCAGAACACGAAAGAAGCTCTCCAGTGCCGCTTTCTTTGCCGTCTCATCCCTTGTCGCGAACGCCTGCGCTTGAAGTGCCGTAGCATGTGGATGCAACACCATGATAATGAGCCCCGCGATCATCACCATCACAACCAGCACAATGATTTCACTGCGTCCGACCGCGACCATTGGATCCCCGCTCCACCATCGAAACCACGCTGCAACACAGAGGATCCCACTCGCACCTATCACAAACCGATGGTACCCTTCGAACGCTCGAGTCAAAAACATCCCTCCGGAATCCTGTCCGCCGAATGTGTTGAACACGGCCGGAACGACCGCCCCGCTCAGCACGATCATGCCTCCCACCCATATAGTAAGCGCCACCCATTCCAGCGTCAGACAACCGACCTTTCCCCAACCGGGCACCTGTCGCACGACACTATCGCTCCACGACACCGGCCTCAAACACGACCCGGCCGCCGACGATGGTGACGTTCACCCGTCCCTTGACCTTCCATCCAGCGAACGGTGTATTGCGGCTCTTGGACCGAAACTTCGTGGGATCGACTTCCCATTGTTCCTGTTGATCCACAATCACCACATCGGCATCTGCCCCGACTGCGAGTGTACCCTTGTTCAGTCCGAACGCTAGCGCCGGGGCCGATGTCAATTTCTGCACCGCTTGTTCCAGTGACAACACGCCTTCTTCTACCAATCCCAACGTCAACGGAAGCGCCGTCTCCAGCCCTACGATTCCGAATGGGGCCTCGGTAAAGTCTTGCTGCTTTTCTTGCGTCGCATGTGGCGCATGATCCGTCGCGATCACATCGATCGTCCCGTCTCGCAATCCTTCCTTGATCGCTTGGACATCTGCCCAGGTGCGCAACGGAGGGTTCATCTTGGCATGCGTATTGTATCCACGCACCAACTCTTCTGTGAGCATGAAGTGATGCGGACAGGCTTCGGCGGTCACGTGAATCCCTCGACCTTTGGCTTCCCGAACCATCCGAACAGACCCCGCCGTGCTGATATGCGCGAGGTGGAGCCGAGCTCCGGTCAGCTCGGAGAGTGAGAGATTGCGCGCGACCATGACATCCTCCGCCGCCGCGGGGATACCCGGCAATCCAAGCTCAGTCGAGATCAATCCTTCGTTCATGCAGCCGCCTTCAGCCAGATGCAGATCTTCACAATGGTCGACGACTGCAAGATCGAATGCCAACGCGTATTCCATCGCGCGCCGCATGACCAGACTGTTCATGACGGGCTTTCCATCGTCGGAGATCGCTACGCAGCCGGACCGTCGTAAATCACCGATCTCCGCTAACTCCTTCCCCTCCGACCCCTTCGTGATGGCACCGATCGGCAAGACGTTCGCTAGGCCGGCTAATCGAGACCGTTCCAGCATGAATTCAGTGACCGCTTGATTGTCATTCACTGGGTTCGTGTTCGGCATACAACAGACCGTCGTAAAGCCACCCGCGACGGCTGCAGCACTGCCGCTCTGAATCGTCTCCTTGTACTCGAATCCCGGTTCACGAAAGTGGACATGCAAATCGACAAACCCCGGCATGACGAGCTTCCCACTCGCTTGAATGGTTCGAGCCTCGACCGGTGCGGACAGATGCGGACCCAAGGCCGCGATTTTGCCCTTGTCAATCAGCACATCAGCCATCCCCACGAATCGCCCAGGGTCAAGAATACGCCCGCCTTTAATAAGAATCGACACAGTATGACCTCTCATATTTGACAGAATCTTTTGATCGGATGGTCTGTCGAGTCACCCACCATATTCAAACTCAACCAATAGTTCCCTCAGTCGACAAATCGTCAGGTCATCAGATTTACGAATTCGCTCCCGACATGAGATACAAAATTCCCATTCGCACCGCAACGCCGTTCGCCACTTGGTCGAGGATCACTGAGGATAAACTGTCGGCAACATCCGGCGCGATTTCCACTCCTCGATTGATCGGCCCTGGATGCATGACGATGGCTCCCGCGTCGGCCAACCTGACTCGTTCAGCGGTTAAGCCATAGAGCCGCGAATATTCCCGAATGGTCGGAAACAACGCGCGCCCCTGACGCTCCAATTGCAACCGAAGCATCATGATCACATTCACGTCGCGCAGACCTTCATCCATGTAGTGGTACACCTTCGGTCCGAGCTTCTCCACACCGCACGGCATCATCGTCGGCGGCCCAACCAGACGCACTTCGGCACCCAGCTTAACGAGCGCATAGATGTTCGACCGAGCGACTCGACTATGCGACACATCGCCGACGATGGCCACGCGCAAGCCCTTAAAGCTCATCCCGCGTTGGCGAATCGTATACAGATCGAGCAAGGCCTGCGTCGGGTGCTCATGCCATCCATCGCCGGCATTGATGACCGACGACTTGACCCCGTTTGCAAGCGTTTCCGCAGCACCCGCGGACGAGTGACGCAGAACGATAATGTCGGCTTGCATGGCTTCGATGTTCCGGGCCGTGTCGAGTAACGTCT
>CAZAKX010000243.1:0-3751 GCA_964485915.1 uncultured Nitrospira sp.
GTTTCAATCCTTGTTTTGGTGGAACTCCCTTTCAGACCGCTCTCAAGCCAATAGGCACATACAAACGCAAACTTATGCTGTAATCAGCCAGCGTTGTTTTGCGTCCTGACATCGCCTTTTCGACCACTTCGCGTGACAAGATTGCACCTCCTTTCATCCCTCGACGACTCATAACTGACGTTCCTTCAAGCTTTTTCCTGACCTCCTTCACTTCACGCAAATATTTCTATAGCAACAATCCAGACATCGCACAGCATGGGACGTGCGTTTTGGGAACTGCCCTCGCTGAATAATGCCTACGATATCCTTCACCATGACCGCCGCTTCCCGCCGCTCTCGTTCCCCGATTTCGATCTCTTTGACGACGTTGCCGTTCCGCACATAGCACACATACCCCCTGGTCACGCGCGCCTGGTACGTGTCCTCAATCATCATCCCGTACAGGATGACTTGATACCGATGCGTCCGATACACCGCATCCTTGAATTCCGTAAATTTATAATCCAAAGGGGCCAAGGTTCCATCCGCCAACTGGAGCACCTCATCCACTTTCCCCTTCAGATGATACCGGTCCGAGACCAGATACACATCCACGTCCTTCGCGACGCAGCCGAGCTTCTTTCGCACATAGTCCGGATTCCGGATCTTCCGATGCTCGTGAACCTCTCGCCCCTTCAGCACGATAAAACGCTGATCCTCATGCTGCGCAATGCCCAAGCAGTTCATGAAATAGATGAACCGAGGGCAATACAGATACTCGATCACCTCCGACGGCGTAATATAGAGCCCCTGCGTCTCCGCGGTATTCATGCCGCCTCAGAAAAACTTCGCCAGCACTTCGTCGGACACCAACGCTTTGTCGAACGCTTGCCCGAGCAGTTTCACCTTCTTGAAATCCTCGTCGCACATCGGGAACATATAGAGCGAGTCCTTCTCCAGCGTCATCAGCTCCTCGCACTGGAGCGCCAAGGCATCCATCTGATTGCGTTCCAGGTTCCCGAGAAAGACGCTCTTCTGGACTCGGTACAGCCCCGCTTCCTTACACGCCTTCGCGATCTTCGTCCGCTTCGGCGTCGCCGACACATCGTATACCACCCATGTCAGCATCCCCCGCCTCCTTGATCAATTCGTTGGCAATCCGATGGCATTCGAATTGGATGATATCCCGCTGTTTGATATTCCGGTTCCGATAACGGACGCTGGTCTCAAAGGTCTCGTTCAGCGCTTCGATCAAGGCCGCCTTTCCATCCTTGGCAAGCGTTAGCCCGCCGGGCACCTTCTCAAACCATTCCTGCTTCACCTTCCGGCCCGTCAGCAAGTACACGACCGTCTGGTCCGCGAGGTACCGGAACATCTCCATCAAGTCGAAGACCAGCGACTTCTTGTTGTAATTGTCCGTATGCACGAAGCCCACGTAGGGATCGAGGCCGGCGATCAGACAGGCCTTCTCCACCATCGAGTAGAGCACCCCATACCCATAGTTGAGCAGGCAATTGAACTCATCCTTGGCCGGCTGCCGTGACCGCCCATTGAATCGATACCGGTCAGGCACAACAAAGCTCAGCGCCTCAAAATACGTCCTACCGCCGGCCCCCTCCAGCCCCATGATCGTGCCACGCTGCTCCTCCAGAGAGCCCGTCAGCGCAGTCAGTTTCTCCCGGCCTTCCGCCATGCGCGCCGCAAAGACCAATACCTCAACCTCCTTCTCAGGCCGCGCATGCCCCAACTTCTTCAGGAACTCAATCTGCCGGTCGAACTTCGCCGCAATCCACTCTTGCGCCAATGCCAACCCTCGCGCGTCGCCGGCATATTCCAATTGACGCCGCCGGATCAGCGTCGTGCTCCCCAGCTTGGAATGCCATACCCGGCCATAGGGATCGCCATGTTCATCGAGGAATAAAATGTCGATGTTGTGGTCCATCGCCGCCTTGATGGCATCGGTCGAGAGGAACGCGCCGGTCGTGATCATGATGCTGTCCACTTTCCTGACCGACACCTCGAACGTCTTGTCTTCATTCTTCACCAGAAAGCAGTCACCCTGCTTCCTGAGATAGGCACCGAAGCTGTTGATGACCAGTTGCATCGCTGCGTCCTATTCCAACCGTCGTCCCAACTCAGTGATAAACTGTCGGGCCGCTTCGATCCCGGCTTCTGCCTGATCACGGCCGATTTCTGCAAAGCCGTAATCTCCCTCGGCGCGGTCCTCAAACCCGTCGCGGAGAAGATGAAAGAAGCGATCAGGCACGTCACCGGATTTCACGAAGTGTTCCTGAAAGGCGGCAATGACCCCAGAGTGTTTGGAACGCCGAAGATCGCGCGTCAGCAGCATAGCCTGTGCCACATAAAACATTCCGTAATAGGCCCTGGACACCGCGAAGTCATAATCACCATCCTGGAGCAAGCGTTCCGCGGCCTTGATACTTCGCCGTGCCTTGGCCAGCAGGCCCGCAATCTCCTGCTTGCTCATAACGGAATCCCCTCCTCTCGAATGTTGGCGAAGATCGCGTAATCGCCTCGCTCACGCGCCTGCGCTCGATCCACGAGGAGCAGCGAGATCACGAAGCTGTGCTTCAACGACACCTCGCCGGCCAACCGGCGAATGCGGCGCTTCGTCTCCAGATCGAGCCGTTCCAGATCAAGTTCGAGCAACACATCCATATCTGATTCTGGCTCCGCATCACCGCGTGCGCGCGAACCGAAGAGCGTCCACCGCATGGACACGCCGGGCAATGCTCCACGCACTCGTTGCTGCAGATCAGCCAGCGCTGCCTGTTCCTGTGCAGAGAGTGTGTCGATCGTCTTCATAGAATCCCTATCCGACTAGTTCATTTACAGATTCACCGCTCCGCCGCGCCGTCCCGAACCTTCTGTTTACAAAGCAGGTGACTGTTATGGACGGATATACCGCTGGACCAATTCCGCCACAAAGGTCTCGACCGCTTTGGCTTTCGAGAGGGCATCGACAGCATCCTCGCGAGAAAACAACTCTGCAGCGGACCGTTCTTCGGACCCATAGAATGCGTCCTCTCGGGCATCCGTCAATTCATCAGCGATGCGGGCAATATCACGGAGACGTTCCGCTGAAACCACCTGCGCGACGGCCGACCCCACCAGCACACGCCCTACCCGGTGGGCTTTTGGATACTCGATCCCCGCCACTCGCAGCAGCCCTTTCAGCGCCATTTCCACCGACTCTTGGCACTTTCTGACAGTTCGGTGAAAGTGGCCTTGCTCCAAAGACGCTTCTGCTTCCGCGAGAATGACACGAGCATCCTCGATATAGGCGCGTCCGAACTCGCGGTTCGTCATAACTCAATCACCTCTCCGAACCGCAGCCCCGGCTTCAGCAGCCAATAGTAGGTGCCGTCGTCGAGAACGATCTTTCGCGAGCCCAGCGTCTTCATCCGCGCGCGGAGCTGATCCAGTTTGGCCCGCACCGTTCCGTCGTCATGAAGCAACACCGCGTCCTCCACCAGATCCAGAAAGATCGGCTTCGTCTCCTGAAACTCTTCAGGGGTGTAGAGAATGGCTGCCACGTCTGGCGTGTACCCGCGTCGACTCAGGTCCTCGTACGCGGCGCTCTGTCGGAGTCGCTCCAACACCGGGCCCAGAAGCTGATGACGCCGATAGCGACTCACCGGCAAATCACGGATGACCGCACACACATCCACGTCGCTGTCCTGACGCGCGGTGCCTCTCGCCACCGAACCGAACACCAGCAGAGACCGCACCCGATCGCCGAATTCTTCCC
>CAZAKX010000244.1:0-1584 GCA_964485915.1 uncultured Nitrospira sp.
TTCGTCGATTCTCGTCACAGTGTCTCGTATATCTACATAGGGAGAGGTTGGCGGATCAATGCATCCTGACAGAGTACAGAAAACTGGCACAATCACCCCGACGAGCGTACGCCAACAGCCCTTCATGATGCCTTCTCCTTTACAATGGATCCAGTCGACAGGGAGATCATAGCTTGTCGCTCATGAGCCACCATCACCGGCAGTCTAGCATAGATAGTGTATGGGATCGCCACCCTGGAAACACTGAGGACACACCCGTTTCATCTCATGAGCCTGTTGCTTTTACCAGGAAGAACCGATATCAGTTGCCACTTACATGGAGGAGAAATTCTGTCTTTTCTCACTTCCCAGGGCCGCCTTAGAAGGACCCTCCTCGCCGGGAGCATGGGTATAGTGTGTGCCTTCTCAGCCATGGCTCAGCAAGAATTTTCGCCATCGTCGGTTGAGCGAGGCGTACTGCTCGTTGCGAGCCCATCTCTGGGTGATCCAAATTTTGCACAAACAGTCCTGCTCATTATCGAAAATGGAAAGGGCGGCACCGTTGGTCTCATTCTTAATCGACCCACGAATGTCCTGCTCTCCGACGTGTTGCCGGATCTTCCCGTGCTAAAGCGAACGACCCATCGCTTGTTTAGCGGAGGACCGGTCGGGCGAACACAGCTGGCCTTGTTATTCAGGTTGAAAGATCCCTATCCCGATACTCGGCAGATCGTTGATGGGATCTATCTTGGAACGCCCAGAGTCCTGGAACGTATCATCGCCCAACCCAAGCAGACCGAAGGCGTCCGCGCATTTGCCGGCTTTGCCGGATGGGCGCCGGGGCAACTCGACCATGAAATGCTTCAAGGATCGTGGGGCAGCTTACCGGCTGATACGTTCAATATTTTCGATAAGGATCCTGCCACCCTGTGGCCGGACTGTATCAGCCGTCTTCAAGCCATCAGGACTATTTCCAATGAGTGATGGCTCATCGCATCAGCCCCCAGGTCAGTACCTGGAACTATCGTGAAAGAACTACAAGAGTCCATGTGAGAGGTAGGGTAGTGCAGAGAGCTCCCTGGTTGGAACTGATTATGGGAGTACGTTCTGTTGCTGGCAGATTGAGCGAAGCAGGTTGCTCTTGCCGCGCGAATGAGCGCTTTTGCGTCCTGGAAGCCCAGCACGTACCGCTCAAGTATGGATGATGGGCCATGCCGATACCTATTGACATGATCTCGATGCAGGACAGCGTCCCTCAGCCCTTCCTCCTCGGCACGCCAGGCTTCGAGCTCAGCTTCTGTGCACGCCTTTGCTCGCTGCCGCCGGCACCAGACAATACGGGATGTGACGGGGCTCGTCGTATAGTCCATGGCGTCCTCCTTGTTGATAGCTGTGGATTGGCCAAATTGAAACTTGAGCAAGGGGAGTGCCAACCCCTCCATCTATCGAATGCCACGTAGTTAGCACTTCTCATGTAGTGTATTTTCAATAACTTTCGCTTCTGACGGCACGAGTCGATGGCTTTTCCTAAACGATAGAGGCGGTCTTCCGTTCGGACATATCTGGCCGTATCTGTAGGATTCAGAGTGCAGCAGGAGATACGCT
>CAZAKX010000244.1:1684-3751 GCA_964485915.1 uncultured Nitrospira sp.
GTTCGGACATATCTGGCCGTATCTGTAGGATTCAGAGTGCAGCAGGAGATACGCTAGATACGCTGATTCTGGCCAAATAAGCGCTCCTATTGTTGACCGAACATATGCGCAGCAGAGAGCTTGCTTACGAGCCAAATGGGAGGAATTCTTAGCAAGGCCATGGATCGTCTTGTCCTGCTAGGCTTCGGGTGACCTGTCCATGATCGTTTCCCTGGCACCTTGCGTTGACAGTGCCAGCAATGAGCGGTAGCCTGCGTGCATGAATACGCTAAGGACGAACACTCCGTTGTTCGATCCGTATCGAAGAGTACAGGCCCTATGCGTGGCTTCTTGGATCCGCCGAGGTCTGCTGGTCTTGCCGCTGGTTAGTGCGGCAGTCTGTTTCTCCAACACGGTTATCCACGCTGCTTATGAAACCGGAGAACTGCCTGAAGAGGCGAACGATGATCCTTCCGGATCGGGCCATGAGATCCCGGGGCTCTCGTTTCAGGTGTTTGTTCATAGAGGGATGAAAGATGCGGTTGGTGGATTTCTCGATCAGACGCAGGCCCAGACCACTCTTCAGACAGCGATCGATACATTCTCCTATCTGAATCGGCACCGCCAAAACTATCCACGATTTGATGAAGCAGTACACAAGGGAATGCTTGATCGCGTCATCATTCAACCGAGCATACGCAATCACGAGGGAAAGAGTTTCCTATTTCTGGTCGTGCGGACGGTGGAACCTGGTCGAGTCAGGTTACTGATGAGTGCGTCATCAATGAAAGAGAGAGGATACGTAGGACAGGCTGAGCAGTTTGCGCCGGTGTTGGCGCGAGAGTTTCAATGGGTGGTCAGCAAAGCAGAGACTAGTCACAAGCCCAAGACCATCTCCGCCCAACGAGATTTCCGAGATGCCAACATTCGAACCGACCGGGACATTCGATCGCTCTCCAGCGAGGAGCGCGTGCGGTTACTTCAACAGCTCTTTGAGACGTATCTGCGGACAGTGGATGACCAGCGGAGTTTGGAGGGCCAGGCCTACTACGAGATCGGCAGCACGGCTTTGGTTCAGCCAAGTCAGCCGGATTCTGCAACAAAGTTTTACGATCTTCGGGTTCGAGAAGCCTTACAGAAAATCGTGCGGGAGCCGTCTTTTCTGGAGCACATGCCGCTTGCTGTGACAAACCTTTTAAACGGAAAGATTTGGAACGTTGCGTTTGTGAACATAGACCAGCGTGATTGGGCTACCAGAACTAGAGTGTTGCCGAATGACAAGGCGGTGAAGGTTGGGGAACTAGGGCGAGTAATTCAACCGGCGGCGATCCTGATTAACCTCCATCGGATCGCTGTGGCTGACGATCCATTTTATGGTGATACGAAGCAACTGCCGATGGGCGCGCTCTCCACAGACCAGCTGGCGCTCGTCATTGCCAAGGAGATTCAGCAGAACATCGTGGAGAAATCACAGACTGGTCACGTCGCGCAAGATGCCCTCTCGACACCGAAGTAAACAGTGCGAAGGAGCAGAGAACAAGGGCTAATTTCTATGCGCCTCTGCGCGGTCATAATCAAATTCTCATTGGTCGATTGGCCGCAGGGACGAAGCTCCTATGCGGCGGTGAAGGGAAGGAGAAACCATGCGACGTGCCTTCGTTCAATGCGTCCTTACTACGATCCTCGTCATGGGTTGGTCCACGATCGGCCGAACGCACGATGTATCCAGCGCTCCGCCGCCGGTACCGGCCACTTCACGGGAATCCCCAGCTGTCACGCTCTTCCAGAACGTTCGGATTTTCCCCGGTAAAGGAGCGGAACTATCCGCCCCTTCCCACGTGCTGGTTCGCGGCAACCAGATCGAAAAGATTTCAACACAGCCGATTCCGACGGATCGACGCGGGGACACCGTCATTATCGACGGAGGCGGCCGGACGCTGATGCCTGGCCTGATTGATGCCCACACCCACATGATGATGGCCAATGTGCCGCAGATGGTGTTGATGACCAGCGACAACACTTCCAGCACTGTATAGGCCGCCAAACGAGCGAAAGAGAATTACCAGCGAGCATACACGAGAGGACGCG
>CAZAKX010000245.1:0-3743 GCA_964485915.1 uncultured Nitrospira sp.
CCAGCCCTGCCTGCATAGAAAATGAGGGGGTCACCCTCACCTGTGACCCCCTCACCGCTGCTTTGCGGCGGTCGGGTAACCGCTCACTTACAAGCAACTGCGCTGGATGATGGAGGGCTATTCACCACCCAGCACCTTCGCGGTCCGGCCTTCTCCTTGACCTACTCAACAATCCAGCGATGTTAGCAACGTGCGTGCCTTTACCACTCGTATCTCCAAAACGATTCCTTCACGCACCAGAGACGACAAAACGAGGTTCACATTGCGAGGTGCTATTGCTGCCTAAGTCCGACAGAATCCATCAAGCTAGACAGAGGCAGAGAATATTTCTCTGGATTCCATCAGATATCGGTCACTTGTGCTGTCCGAATTGATGGACAACCGTTTCCCGAAAAATGGTCGAATAGGGGCAAACCGCAGATGTTTTGTAATCCACCAGGATTCGCAAACTGCATCCGTCGATTTAGAGTGGAGCTATGAACTTGAGCGGGATTTCATCGATTGTGCATGTACCGCATCAGATGAAGGCAGGTCCATCGACTGGCACAACGATTCGACGAAACATCATTTGGCCTGGCACCCCACACAGGGGGTGCCAGGCCTCATCAGACCAATGACGGCAATCGTCTGGCGCTACGGCCTAGCGCCTGTGCGGATAATGCTTTTCAGTATCCGGTTTTGGCCCCGGCGCCTACTTGGCTCGAGAACGGATCGAGGATGCTTTTCGGCGCACCGTTCCAGATCACGTCCGCCAGGTTCGACATCCGGCTCACGATCTGCGCCGCGACACCCCCCGCCGCTCCGAACAACCCGCACCAGCCCAACGTCACAAAGCCCCAGTGCAACGGGGCTGAGAACAGCTCATCGACAAACCAGAAGGCATGGCCCCACTCGTTCAATCCCACGTTCGGCAGAATGAACATCGGCCCCACCACCGCCGCTACCAATGGGAATGACGTCGCCTGTGCATACAACGGTAACCGCGTCTGTGCGTAGAGATAACTGGACACCCCGCATGTAATGTATAAGGGGAAACTCCCGTAGAAGGCTACAATGTGGCTCGCCGTAAAGCTCGTGTCCCGAATGATTACTTGGTGCCAGGCCGCATCCTGCTCCAGCGTGTAACTCCCCGCGTAATACACACCCCAGATGTAACAAACCAGCCAACTGAGAAAGTAAAAGTATCTCCTCAGCTCGAGTTTAGGATCCAGGTTTGCCAGGTTACGGTCTCGCGTCACCCAAATCCAGCCGACGGAGACGGAGAAAAAGATGGCATTAGCGATGATGTTGAATCGCCACAACCCCATCCAGACCGAATCGAACTCAGGGGTCATGGAGTCTAATCCGTGTGAGTAACCAAAGGTGCGTTGGTAGAATACCCAGAAGACTCCGATTGCCAGCATCCCGAGCCAACCAGCCTTGAGAGGAATTGTGTTATACCAAAACGCATCAATTTTCCTGGAACCTTCGGATCCATACGCGGCCATGTTCTCTCCTTCCCTTTTCCATCTAGAATGTGAACACTCTTACGTTACTTCTCTATCAGCGCTGGCATCGGCACTGAGCAACCTTTATGCCGATACCGTCTCGGCAGCGAAAACTGCGTAATCGCGTGAAGAAGAGCGACGATTGGGCGAAGTTCCCTGATACCGACGCAAGCAGGACATCCATCCAAATAGACGGTTCAAGAAAGAGCACAGGACTGCTCTTCGAAATTTCGCAGAATTAGCATGTCAAGATCATTGGACAGCAGAGTCCAACAAGATTGACACGGAGGAGAGCAAGCAAATGCACTAAGGAAGGTTCGGATAATTGCTGACTTCGATCAACCGGCGAGTAATGCGCTGCAACCTTGATTTAGTCGTATCTGGAATATTGAATGAATCAAACATTCCCTAGTCGATGCAGTAGGTTCGGAGCTTGTTGTAGAGGCTGGCGCGGCTGATCTTGAGCAACTTGGCGGCTTTCAATCGATTGCCCGCGGTTTTCGTCAAGGCATCAACGATCCGGGTTCGCTCTGCCTGAGCGACAGCCCCGCGCGACGCCGACCGTAAACTCTCGTCTTCACAGATCGCATCTCGCATGACTAAATCATGACATATAAGTGAGAGTCCGGTGGTCGTCACCACAGCTCGCTCGATGTAATGCTGCAACTCTCGGATATTGCCCGGCCAAGGAGCCTGGCACAAGGCCCGCATTGTCGCTTCATCGATGCTCCGCATGACCTGCCGATGTCGAGCACAGGAATCTGCGACGAAGTGCTGTGCCAATAAGGGGATGTCGTCTCGGCGTTCCCGGAGGGCCGGCAAATAGAGCGGCAATACCGCAAGCCGATAGTACAAGTCCTGCCGGAACATCTTCCCTTTCACCAGTTCAGCCAAATCTTTGTTCGATGCAGAGATAACCCGTGCATGGATTTTCATCGATCGCGTGCCACCGACCGGCTTGATCTCGCCTTCCTGCAGCACTCGAAGCAGCTTCGCCTGAAAGGTTGGTGTTGTATCGGCAATTTCGTCGAGGAAAATCGTCCCCCCATCGGCTTCTTCGAACAAACCCCGTTTGTTTGCTACCGCTCCAGTGAACGCTCCTCTCACGTGACCGAAGAGCTCACTTTCCAGAAGAGTTTCAGGAAGTGCGCCGCAATCGACGACCACGAACGGCTGTTGATTCCTCTGACCGAGCGCATGGATCGTTCTCGCCAGGAGTTCTTTTCCGGTTCCGCTTTCACCCTGGATGAGAACCGTGGCTGAGCTGTCAGCAACCAACCGCGTCATAGCAAAGAGCTCTTGCATGATCGAACTCTGGCCGATGAGCTTGCCGAGCCGAGCCGCGATGGGCACAGTCGAGGTGTCATTGGGCTGAATGCTGGGCATCGTTTTCGATACCGATTCGAAGAGTACGAGCATCGATGTCACTGTGCCGTTCTGATCGGTTAAGGGAAAAGCCTGCTGCATCCCGCAGGCGGTGCCGTCGCCCCCTCCTGGACACGACACACACTGTACCTCAGGCGCCTCGAACACTTTGATTGCAGGACATGTGCCGCAAGGGTCCGTCCGGTGCGCAAATGCTTCATAACACTTGGCGTGACGTCCGCGAATAGTTTTGCTCTGGTCGACAACCCAGGCTGCCTGGTTGGCGTACACGAGATTGAAGGCACGGTCCATAACCGCCACTCGGTCGGACAATCCACCAGCGAGTTGTTTAATGGCTTCGATGCGCGCAGTAATGATGGGATCTGTCAGGATTGGTCCCTCAGAAGTTTCAGAGTCAGACAAGGCAATCTCGCTTCTCGGGAATGAGGAGCTCTCCCGTATGGCAAGAAAATGGTTAGCGAAACAGCTGAGTTTCCCTATCGTCCAACCATCCAGACTCGATCAGCTATCAGCTCCTGGCTTGTGATCAAGCAATTGTTGCACACATTTCTTGAGGTCGGCAATACGGACCGGTTTATCGAAATAGGCGTTGGCTCCCGCCTTTAACACTCGGGCTTTCAAGCTCGCATCACCAAACCCTGTGATAACAACAATGGGACAGTGGGGGGCCACAGTTCGTAACCGGCTGACGTAATCATCTCCGCCGGCCGGCATGCGAAGGTCGGTGAGGATCAGGTCCGGCGCGGATTGCAGCACCGACAGAAAGGCTTCGTCTCCATCCCTCGCCTCACGAAGCTGATACCCTGTTCCCCAAAATTCATCACACAGCAGACTGCGCATGTCTCGGTCATCTTCGACGATCAGTAAAAT
>CAZAKX010000246.1:0-3688 GCA_964485915.1 uncultured Nitrospira sp.
CGAAGACCTTATCGAGATGATCAATACGCCGTGCCAGCATCCGATTGAACAAGAAGGACTGATAGGCATTGAGATACCAAATGCGCTGCGATCGGTTCATCCTTTCTCGCCGCCGCGCATCGTGGAGGAGCGCGGCGCCGACTTCGTAGTTGTCGCCCTTCTTCCCTTGCCGTTGAGGACCGAAGTAGTTGGGCACCCCGCGGGTGCTCAATTGCTGAAGGATAACCGGCACGGCTTCAGCTGCGTGACCGGCAACAGTGCGGATAACCAAACGGAAGCGATTGCCGGCGTGATGGCCGGTTCGGAGACGGTTACGATGACGTCCGAGGACCTGAAGACTCAGAACCATGTCATCGATCTTGAGGCCGGCCACCTGTTCGGGTGTGACTCCTTGCAACGACACCATCTGGGTCGTGACGGCTCGGGCATCTTTCAGCCCCGCGACCCCGATGGCCTGTGCCTTGATCCCCAGTGAAGAGGAGAGCCGTCGAACGAGATCCGGCGTGGAAAGACCACATTTGGTAATCGTGACATACAGATGTTCCCCTTCTCCACATGGGAAATAGAGGGGACGTTCTTCGACGCGAAAATCTTCAGGCACGGTACGGATGCGTCCGCCGATTCCTGGGATGGTGCTGGTGAGAAAGGGGTCGACCGGTTGCATTACATATCCATGCTGATCGAAGTGACGAATCTCTGGTGAATGAAGCCGTTAAAACTGCTGGCAAAGAAGCCCATGCTATACTTTTCCCATCCATGCCGAAACGGATAGATTACTCACAGGTTCGGATATGACCAGGAGGCGGACGGTCTCATGGCCTGACCGCCTGCGGTCGTTCGTCGGCTATTGCCTCAGCGAGCCTCTCTATCGGGCCTTTAGCCTCATTCCTCATTGGGAGTGGGGTTTGTCCAATCACGACGTCTCTATCCTCACCCAGAGGCATCCGTCTCTTACCGGTTGTCGCGCGGTCCATCTCACGGATCTGCACC
This sequence comes from uncultured Nitrospira sp., assembly GCA_964485915.1. Lineage (GTDB taxonomy): Bacteria > Nitrospirota > Nitrospiria > Nitrospirales > Nitrospiraceae > Nitrospira_D. Next base: position 991 of record CAZAKX010000246.1, read on the forward strand.
TTGACCGCTATCACCCACGGCATGACGAGATCGTCACAACTGTGGAGCAGCTTCGCCCAGATTGGATTTTCATCACCGGAGATCTGCTCAACGTACCCGAAGGCCTGTCGCATCTCTTCCGATTCCTTGCACGCCTGCGCACTGTCGCGCCGGTCTATATGACGCTGGGCAATCACGACCATTACAGTGGTGTGCCGGTAGCAGAGTATGCTGAACAAGCCGATCGACACAAGATTACGTTACTGGTGAACCAAAGTGCCATTGTGTCAACCGGTAGGGGAGAGCTGGTGATCGTCGGCGTCGATGATCCGTCATTGCATCGAGCCGATCTGCGATGTGTCCCGCCTCGTGCCGACCGTCGCTGTACGTTGTTACTGGCCCATGCCCCGAACATCCTCGACTATGTGGAAGGCCATCATGCCATTGACTTGATTCTCTGCGGGCATAGTCACGGTGGGCAGTGGCGAGTACCGGGAATCCCCACCTTCTGGCTTCCTCCTGGTTGCAACGGCCGCGTGGCGGGCTGGCATGAATCAGGCGCACACAGACTGTACGTCAACCGTGGGTTGGGGTGGTCCTTCCTCCCGTTTCGCCTGAACTGTCGGCCTGAAATTGCGGTGATTGAGTGGATTGAAGAAGAGATTCATACTCCAACCATCTAACAGCTACTCCCGCATCCGTTCCAATGCTTCCCTGGCCCTACTTCTGACGGTCTGATCCCAATCATGCTCCATCACCGTCTTTAACCGTTCACGTGCTTCAGTTGCCCGTAGTCGTCCGAGTCCCAAGGCGGCGCAGGAACGCACATAGGCATGGTCATCTTCCAGTGCTATGAGTAACAGCGGCACCACCGACAGATCGCGCAACGCCCCCAAGTGGCTGGCTGCCATCCCTCTGATGCGATGCTGTTTGTCACCCAAGGCTCGTTGTAAGGTCGTTTCAAACAGTTCCTTTAACGCAGGAACAGCCGAATCGAGTCCATCAATCCGGTATTCATTGTTTTCCAACAAGGCAAAGGCCAGATCCAGGCGTTTTCCCTGGATGGTTGCTTGTTCAAACAATGCCAGCAGTCGGGTTCGTTCTCGCGATCTGGCTCGGCGACGACGGAATGCGCTGATTGGAATGAACAACAAGAGAGCGGAGACAAGTCCGATCGCCGCCATTGGGACAGCCTGATCGACGATATAGTCCTGTGTCTCGAGTGACAGCCGTTTCCACATCCACACTCCGGCCACGATGAGGACGATCACTACGATAAGCCAAGCGAGGTTGATCGGTCCATGGTCGTGCGGTTTGGATTCGGTCATGAGAGGGCGATCATACGAATGTCATCGAGGAACCGTCAATGAGTTGAACGTACTGATGCCAACAGCTTGACCGGGGTTTCAGGTTACGTCTATCCTGCCCCGACTATAGCTGTTAGCCTGTCGCTATGCGTCTCACTATTCTTGGTTCTGGTACCAATGTCCATCCGACCCGTGCCGCCGCTGGCTATCTGGTCCGAACGGATCAACACATTCTTCTCGATTTCGGACCACGCACCTTAATGAACCTGATCAAGACCGGTGTGAATCGGCACAAGATCACGCATCTGTTGTTCTCCCATTTCCATGCCGACCACTTTTCCGACTTCATTACCTTCTTCTTCGACGCGGTGATCTATACCAAGTATGGCGGAGGCCATCGGCCGGGGATGACCTTGATTGGTCCCAAGGGCACGATTCGGCTCTTACAGTCGATCATGAAAAGCTTCCCCAGCTTTTCGCCGGCACCGTTCAAAGTCACATTCAAGGAAGTAACGGACAGACCGTTCACGATCGGGGATACCCGCATTGTTCCAAGACCCGTCGTCCATGTCTCGGATCTCTCGAGTGTCGGCTATCGGATTGAGTACCGGGGGAAGGCGGTCGTCTATTCAGGAGATACGCAATACTGTGAGGAGGTGATCTCGTTGTGTAAGGAGGCCGACCTGGCCGTGCTTGATTGTTCGTTCCCTGCTAATCGTCCAGGCCCTGCCCATCTGCATGCTGGGCAATGTGGGCAGGTGGCGAAGGCGGCTGGGGTGGGCCAGCTTGTGCTCTCGCACTTTTATCCAGTGGCTGATCGCTATGATGTCAAAGCGCAGGCTGGTGAGGAGTATCACGGCAAGATTTGGAAGGGAAAAGATCTCCTCACGATCCGAGTCTAGCTTACAGCCCCTCTTCGCGGGGAGCCCCGCCGAGTATCTCGATGAACTTGGTCAAACGGTCGGTTTTGACTGAGTCACCGGCCTTGGAGTAAATCGCGAGGAGGTTCTTGACCATCCGCGACAGGATCGCACGAACCGGACTTTTCTGCAGGTACTTGTCATCAAACCCGTAGCCGGCTTCCGTCAAAAACCGTGCGCAGTTTTTTTCGGTCAGCAAGGCTCCGCCGTTGAAGCAATCGATAAAAATTTTGTACCGATCGGACTCGTACTTCACCAGAAAGTGTCCCGGCATGCCGATGCCGAACACCGGAAGCCGTAGGCGTTGCCCAAGAAAGAGGTAGACGGCAGACAGGCTGATCGGGATGCCGACGCGCCGATCCATCACACAATTGAGGTAGCTGTTCTCAACTTCATAATAATTCTTGGTATTCCCTTTAAACCCTTGTTCGGTAAAGAGGTACCGATTGAGCGCATTGACGGCCTCTTCCCCGGACGCTCGACAGCCGATTC
>CAZAKX010000247.1:0-3684 GCA_964485915.1 uncultured Nitrospira sp.
GGAAAATCAATCTGATCGATCTTGCCTTCGGCGAGTTTTTTGATCGTCCAGAATAACAAGACGACAATCACGTCTTTGCCCATGGCTGCGGCCGTCATACCGAGCGTCGCGACTTGGTGCAGCTTATCGTACGTGGCGTTGTGGGCGAAGATGACAAACTTCGGTGGTATCGACATATCTACTTCTTCTGTACGCGGGCTTTCACGCTGTCCACGTAGTCAGAAATGGCCGCGTCAACTTCCGCAGGAGTCATCGGACGATCATGGGTCTCACTTTCATCGACAAGATAGCGATCCTGTTCCTTTTCCTGCCTGATGACGACCGCGTTTTCAGGAGTCACATCGATCAGCATGAACCATTCTTTTACCCCTTGTACAATGATGACCTGTTTCCCGGCTCCTTTTTTCGTCACCTCGATCTGGAAATCGTTCCCAACCTCACTGCTGTGGTCTGCCGCGCCTGCAAGTGATGCACGCCAGTCCACTGACGTCATCTCAAGAAGGAGCAAGAACCCCACGAAATAAGGCAGGGGAAGACTCATGTCGCGGCTCCATGCTTGGTGATTATAGCGACCGATCTCAACGGCGTAAACACGAGACTTCGCCACGCATCGCCTTGAGGGGCGCGAAAGCCCATGCTAGGATGCCGCCCGATGGATTGGCTTCTTTCGTTGGTTCAGCAGTATGTCTCGACTGAAACCCTTGTAGCCTTGACGGCGCTTTCGGTTGTCTTTTTTGTCGGATCGTTGATCGCCATCCCCTTCATTCTCGTCCGGCTTCCGACAGATTTCTTTGACACTCGTGTTCCGCGCCGCTGGATGGAAGATCATCACCCGGTGCTTCGGCTCCTAGGCCACGTTGTGAAAAACGTGGTCGGAGCCGTTTTTCTGTTCGCCGGTTTCTTGATGTTGTTCTTGCCTGGCCAGGGCATTCTCACGATGTTGATTGCTGTAACCATGCTGGATTTCCCAGGGAAGCGAAAGTTGGAAGCAAGAATGATCGGTCAACCAGCTGTTCTGAATACCATCAATAATATGCGCCAGAAGTTCGGGAAGCCGCCGCTCACGATTGCCCCACAACCGTGATTGCGCAACCCCTCCACTCTTTCGGATCGGCTGTCGAACGTGTTGAAAAGCCGACTTCTGATTATTCATTTCACAGCATGATAGGCTCCATCTATGCCTGACTCAACGGACGCGAGGAAGATACTCTACCTGATCGACGGCAGCGCCTACATCTATCGCGCCTTTTTTGCCCTGCCGGCGTTGAACAATTCGAAAGGTCTCCAGACCAACGCGGTTTATGGATTCATGACCACCCTGCTGAAAATCATCCGCGAGCACACACCGGACGGTCTTGCGGTCGCCTTCGATGAGAAAGGGCCCACACTCCGGCACGAGGAGTTCAAAGAATACAAAGCACAGCGGCCACCGATGCCGGACGGCATGAAAGCACAGATCCCTTACATTCATCGAGTAGTGGAGGCGCTGAACATTCCCGCCGTCAAGCAGGTCGGATATGAAGCGGACGATCTGATCGGCACGTTGGCTCGGCAAGCAGAACATGCCGGCTACGACGTCGTGATCGTCACCGGCGACAAAGATATGTTGCAGTTACTTACCCCACACGTACGCATCTACGACCCGGTGAAGGATAAGTGGTCAGGGGCTGAAGAATGTGTGGCGAAGTTCGGAGTCGAACCGGGACGTGTGGTCGAGGTCATGGGACTGATGGGAGATACCAGCGACAACATTCCCGGGGTCAAAGGCATCGGCGAGAAAACCGCGATAAAGCTGATCGCGCAGTTCGGGACGATCGAAGAACTGCTGCGCCGCCTCGATGAGATCACCCCTGCGCGCATCAAGGCTCTTCTCACCGAACAGGCGGAGAACGCACGGCTCAGCCGGAAACTGGCGACCATCGATACAGAGAGTCCGGTTGAGTTTCATCCCGACTCTTATCGAATCAAGCCGCCGCACGACGAACAATTGACCGACTTACTCCGCGAGTTGGAATTCACCTCCCTCCTCAAGAGCCTTCAGTCATCGCCGAAACAGCAGGAAGTAAAGAGTCAAGACATCACCACTATCCAAGACGAAGCAGCGGCGCAACGATTCGTCGACGGTTTACCGAAGAACGCGCCCCTCGGCCTACACTGTTTATTAGCCGGCCAGCCAGGCGTCCATACCGACGTGCTCGGCATGGCCCTCTCCACCGGTGAGCACACAGCGTTTATTCCGATCGACGTGCACACATTCATGCGGCCGATCATGCCTCTTCTGCACGACCAGCACAGGACAAAAGTCGTGCACGACCTCAAGGCCACCCTGCTGGCCTTCCATCGAATCGGTGTCACCTTGGCTCCACCTTACGTGGATACAATGATAGCCGACTATTTACTCAATCCAAACCGCCGAGACCATGGCCTCGAAACGATCGCGTTGGAACGGTTAGGCAAACGGCTGGGATCAGAAACGCATGCGAAAGCACAACCACAGTCGCTCTTTGAGATCGACACTGGTTCACGAGAAGCCGCAGCGGAAGCTGCCACCACCCTGGCCAAGCTCGAGCCGATCCTGAGAGACCAGTTGGTTGAGCAAGGAAGCTCAAAACTGTTTACCGATGTGGAGATGCCGCTCGTCCCTATCCTGGCTGAGATCGAGCGAAATGGGTTTCTGTTGGATGTCGAAGGGCTCCACGAACTGAGCAAGGAACTCGAACGGGAACTTGACCGCATGCTGGAAAGCATCACTCATTCAGCAGGCGAAGCGTTCAATATCAATTCGCCGAAACAGTTGGCGACTGTTTTGTTCGAAAAGCTCGGATTGAAGCCACTGCGCAAGACCAAGACCGGCTATTCCACCGACGAAGATACTTTGACACAGCTCGCGACGCAGCACGAGCTGCCGGCCCAGATCCTCAACTACCGAAGCCTCAGCAAACTCAAATCGACCTATGTGGACGCACTCCCTGAATTGGTGAGGCCGGAGACGAACCGGCTCCACACCTCGCTGAACCAAACCGTCGCCGCCACCGGACGACTCTCGTCCACCGACCCCAATCTTCAAAACATTCCCGTAAAAGGCGACTACGGCCTCCGGATCCGCGAAGCCTTCGTCGTCCCTAAGGGCCATGAACTCCTCTGCGCCGACTACAGCCAGATTGAGCCCCGCATCCTGGCCCACCTCTCGCAAGATCCGCGCTTGCTCTCCGTCTTTGCCAAAGGCGAGGACATCCACATGGCCACTGCCATGGAAATCTTCGGTCTGCCGTCCAGTCAGATCACGAGGGATATGCGCCGCGCAGCCAAGACTGTCGTCTTCGGCATCGTCTACGGCATCAGCCCGTTCGGTCTTTCTCAGAACCTCAGCGTACCCCAGGCCGAGGCGAAGAACTATATCGACACCTTCTTTGAGCGCTTCGCAGCTGTCCGGGCCCTCATGGATCGGAACATCGCCGAAGGACGAGAAAAGGGCTACACTACGACCATCCTTGGCCGCCGCCGGCCTATTCCTGAGCTGCAAAGTGGCGATCCGGCCCAACGTGGCTTCGGCGAACGTATGGCAGTGAACAGCCCGATCCAAGGCTCGGCTGCCGACTTGATTAAAGTCGCCATGATCACTGTCTATAAGAAACTCCACGACGAACTGCCGCATGTGAAGATGATCCTCCAAGTGCATGACGA
>CAZAKX010000248.1:0-3665 GCA_964485915.1 uncultured Nitrospira sp.
CCCACTTCTGAAGTCTGCCCATTGACCGTGAGTTTTTCACTGGTCGGCGTGACGGTCAGCGTGGTGCGCTTTCCCTCGCGGAGCACCTCGAATGCTAACGGCTTTTCCGGGTGCTCTCTCACCTGCGTCGTCATCTGCGCCCACGTATGGATGGTGTGTCCTTCGATCGAGACCACTCGATCGCCGGGCTGGAGTCCACCCACAGATGCGGGTGATCCGTGCATGACCGAGGTAACCAACGGGGGCGTTTCTTCGACTCCGATCGTATAGAGCGGTTCGTCCGAGGATGGAGATGCTCCGTCTCCAGTAATCGGTACGGGAGTCGCCGTGAGCATTTTGAGTTGCCCCTCTCGCTGGACTTCGAGTGAGAGAGGCTGCCCTTTGCTCCTGGACACGATATCCAACAGCTCGGTCTTGGTGGAAATATCTTGTCCATTGACTCTGACGATGCGGTCGCCCACTTCCATCCCTGCGACCGATGCAGGAGATCCGGGAGCCAGAGCTTCGACGTCGGCGCTGAGATCGCGAAAGGTCGGGACAAAGAGGGGAGAACCGGTCGATAACCATCCGGCAAAGATCAAGTAGGCTAAAATAAAGTTAAATCCTGGGCCGGCTGCCACGATGAGGACTTTCCCCCAAAGCCCTTGATGCGAGAATGAACGACGACGGTCGTCGGGAGTCGTGGCCTCCGCCTCGTCCTCACCGAATAACTTGACATACCCACCAAGTGGAACGGCCGAGACAAGATACTCTGTTTCGCCGACCTGGCGGCCGAATATTTTCGGGCCAAACCCGATTGAAAACTTCAAGACCTTCACTCCGACCCAGCGGGCAGCGAGAAAGTGGCCGAGCTCGTGGAAGGCGACCAACACGCCAAGGACGACGAGAAACCACCAGGCTTTCTGGAGGAGGAGCCAGAGCGTATCGGGGGACCAGGCGAATGCGGATGTCATGAGAACTCCCTGTTGCGTACTCGGTCTACAATTCTAATCTAACAGACGTCGCATGAAATGCAAAACAATCGTTAGTGCGATAACGCATGTACCAATGATTCAGCCTTCTCCCTGGCCCATCGATCGGCTTCCAATGCGTCTTCGAGACAGGTGATGTCTTGCTGAGTATGCGCGTCCATGGTGCTGCGAATGACTTGCGCGATTTCGACAAACCGGAGGCCATGGTTGAGAAACGCCTCGACGGCAATCTCATTCGCCGCATTCATCGTGGCAGGCATGGTGCCTCCGACGCGAAGCGACTCGTATCCGAGATTAAGGCAGGGGAAGCGGTCATGGTCGGGTTTGCAAAAAGACAACTGTCCGATCTCCGTCAGTTCCAACGAGGGAAGATCAAGAGCCATCCTTGCGGGATACCGCATGGCATAGGAGATGGGGGTCCGCATATCCGGAAGCCCTAATTGGGCGATGATCGAACGATCTTTGTACTCCACCAGCGAGTGAATGATGCTCTCTCGATGAACCATGACCTCAATGTTGGACTCGGGGATATCGAAGAGCCAGCGGGCTTCTACGACTTCCAACCCTTTATTCATCAAGGTGGCTGAATCAATGGTAATCTTGGACCCCATCTTCCAATTTGGATGCTGCAAGGCTCGTTCGGGTGTCACGTCCTGGAGCTGTTCCTGGGTCAGTGTCCAGAGTGCTCCGCCGGACGCGGTCAGAATCAAGCGTCGGACGTCCTCGACTCGGTGGCCTTCCAAGGATTGAAAGATCGCGCTGTGCTCGCTATCGACCGGGAAAATCCTGACCCCATGTTTCCGAGCTTCATCCTGCATCAACTTGCCGGCCATGACCATCGGTTCTTTATTGGCCAAGGCGATGTGCTTGCCGCTTCGAATGGCGGACAAGGTCGGAACAAGCCCGGCCGCTCCCACGATGGCGGAAATCACCAAGTCGGCATCGAGGACCGATGCCACGTGGCTGATGCCCTCTTCGCCGGACATAATGTCGACCCGAAGGTCGGCACATCGGCCTCGCAGTAGAGCAGCTGAGGATTCGGTAGAGACCGCGACAGCTTTGGGCCTGAAGCGGTGAATCTGCTCTTCCAACTTGTCGATGTTGCTGCCGGCCGTCAGCCCCACCACGCGAAATTCATCGGAAAACCGCTGAACAATATCGAGTGTGTTGGTCCCGATCGATCCGGTCGATCCCAGGATGATAATCGACTTCATATGTTCTCCTCTCCATTCATCTATGAAGGGGGCGACAAGCCTCGGACGTAGGCGACATAGTAGTAGAACGTGGGGGCAGTGAACAAGAGACTATCGAGCCGGTCCAGCATCCCGCCATGACCAGGCAAGATCCCGCCTGAATCTTTGACCCCAGTCCGACGTTTGATCAGCGACTCAAAAAGGTCTCCGAGTAGGCCCGCTGTCGTCAGGAGCACTCCGAGGATCACCGCATCCGCCAGGGAAAGCTCTGACGTGAACCACTGCTGAGCCAGGAACGCCATACCCACCGCTAGGACAAGCCCACCCAATACTCCTTCGATGGTTTTCTTTGGACTGATCGATGGGAGCAACGGATGTTTCCCCCACAAGGTCCCCGCATAGTAGGCACCGGTGTCCGAGGCCCACGTCACAACGGCGAGAAAGAGCACGAGCCATTCGCCGCCAGCCAAGGCGCGGGTCGACACCACGGTACTCAGGGGGAAACCCACATACAACAGGCCGAGGAGAATCACGATTGCATCGTTCCAGCGGTGCTCCGTTGAAGCGGCGGAGATGGCCAGGGTTAGGGCCGCGACGAGCACACTGCCGACGAGAAGTTCCGATAGGGAGAAGGAAAAATGAGAGTGAGTAAGTGTAAAAGCGAGGCCTGCGAGCCCTCCTCCCATCAGGAGGCGACTCAAGTGCGAAGGAAAGCTGAGCTTGTAGAGTTCCAGCAGCGCAATAGACCCGACGACAAGCAGGAGGAGGGTCAAGGCCCAGGGAGCAAGATGTACGATGATGAGGTAGACCGCGGGAATCAGCGCGAGTGCGGTGTAGAGACGGCGGAGGTCGAATCGTCGGGGGCGTGCCGGTGAGGTCGTCACAACTATTGAGCTATGGGCAAGAACTTCTGTTGCGAGGGGATTTCCCACAAGTGTTATGACGATACGGTGCTCAGGACTCGACCAAATCGACGCTCCCGCTTTTGATACTCGATCAACGCCAGGAGGAACTCCCGCCGGCGAAAATCCGGCCAGAGCGTCGGGCTAAAGCACAGCTCGGTGTAGGCCAATTGCCACAGAAGAAAATTGCTGATCCTGGTTTCTCCACTCGTCCGAATCAGAAGATCGGGATCAGGAAGCGGATGGGTGGAGAGGTACTCTTTGAAGGTGTTTTCATCGATCTGGTTCGGCTGTATGGCGCCTGTTTGGACATCCTCGATCAGCGCTTTTACGGCATCGACGATCTCCACTCGTCCGCCATAGCTCAGCGCGACGGTCAGGATCATTTTGTCGAGATGCGCGGTCTCTTTCTCGGTAGTGCGGACCCAGTGTTGAGCGGATGCCGGAAGGAGATCGTGGTGGCCGATGGCGCGGAAACGAACGCCTTGCTCGATCAAACTCGCTCGTTCCGTCGAAAGATAGTGTTCCAAGAGTCCCATGAGGGCACTGATTTCATGGGTCGGACGATTCCAGTTCTCCTGTGAAAACGCGTAGATCGT
>CAZAKX010000249.1:0-3660 GCA_964485915.1 uncultured Nitrospira sp.
TTTGGATGGCAGAAGCCCTGCTATTTACTTCAGGAGGGGTACACGAAAACATTTCGAGAGCTGATGGAGTCGACGGAGTGGGACAATTATGGTACCGGTCGCAATGAAAAGTGCGCTGATTGTATGGTCCATTGCGGCTATGAGGCATCGGCGGTTGAAGATACGTTCAGCACTGTCTCTGGGTTTGCGCGAACTGCCAAGTTAACCTTACTGCCTACGTCTCGTTAATGGCTAAGCAGTCAGGGTTCATCGTAGCCCCTACAATATCTTCATTAACGACTAGGGATGTCTGGTGAGGGGCCTCTGAAAATGGCTGATGCCAAAAATCACGCTGCTGGTCTTATCGGCTCTCTTGAGGGGCGAGTGTTTACACCAGGCTCCGTGACAGAGACGGCAGAGGCGGTCGAGCTTGCATTTGATTACCGTGGCGATGTGACTGTGACGTTACGGTCTGGCGAATCTGTGTCCGGATATATCTTTAACCGTCAGAGCGCCGATAGTGATCCGTATCTTGAGCTATTTCCAGTAGACCATCCGGATCCTCGATGTATTTCGTACCGCGACATCGTCACGATTGCGTTTACTGGCGAAGATACGGCAAACGGCAAATCTTGGGAAGTTTGGGTTTCAAAAAAAGAGACAGAGCGTCGAGCGGAAGCCGAAAAAAGTGAGGCCGTCGCACGTACGAAAGGCTATCTCTGATTTACTCTCCGCTACTGCTGATTCTAAGAGCACGAGGCAACCCAACATCACCCCAAAATGCCGGCTGTTTCGTTGACAAAGATTCAACCCTGTGCTAGAAACCCCTGCCCGAACAGAATGCGCTCGCTGTGATGGAGCGTGTGCGCCTTCGAAGGAGCGAGCGACGAGTCAACAATCAAGTTTGTGTCATAATGGACGACGTCGAGTAGGGTTAAGCCTCCTCGCTTGCTGTCTCGTGACGGGTGCCGTATTTCCTCCCGTGGCCCGTGCCACCCATGAGGCGGACCATCGTTTCATGGTTGAAGGGTATGTGTGCGGACCGGCCGGGAGCGCGGTTTCGAACGTAGACGTACTTGTCAAGGACACGAAAATTTCGTATGGGCAGGTTGTACGGACGGATGGAGATGGCTACTACAGGGCGACGTTTCATCTGCACAATGACAATCTCGGGGATCCCCTTCTGGTAGAAGCGCGGGGAGAGCAACAAAACCTTAAAGTTGAATTCGACCCAAAAGATCTCGAGAGCGAACGAAAGGTTCGAGTCAACTTTGGAGCTGGTTGCGATGTAAGCGGTCCTCCCGCCTGGCTTTGGTGGGGAGGTGGGGCCATAGTTGTAGCGATAGGTAGTGCAATTGGAATAAAGCTTGTCCGTTCTCAGCGGAGGCAGGAGCGGGGCAAGGGCAAATTGCAAGGCAAGCGCAAATCATAATCGCCGATGACGGGCCTTGAGGGCTGCGGAGTACCTCGCCGAGTCGGTCGGTAGGTGGGCGAGGGTCAGTGTACAGAGTGATCAAGTGGGTGGAGCCGAGACGCTTTTGTTAGGGGTGTAGGGACCTCGGCAGAAGCGTTTTTTATTGTGTGCTGAGGTTTTTGTCGTATGCTCGCTGAAGGTTGTCGGTCAAAACGGTAGTGGAGTAATTGAGTGATGTCATTAACGTGGGGGTGTGCACGGGCGGTCTTGGCGGCCATGAGTATCGGGCTGCTCACAGGTTGTACTGAAGGTGGTGAAGAGGGGCCAATCGTTCCACCACCTCCGGCACCGGCAGAATATGCCGACAAGCATATGCCGCAAGAATGGTGGGGAGATGCTCAGAAACTGGAAGAGGGCCGAAAGCTCTACCTTGGTGAGGCAAATCCAGATGTGAAATGTGCCAGCTGTCATGGGAGTGATGGGAAGCCTGTAAAATCCGGGGCCACAGATTTTCGAAACCCTGAGCGTATGAAGTTATATTCCGATTCAGTGTGGTTTTGGCGCATATCCGAGGGAGTTCCCAATACCAAGATGAAGGGGTGGAAGAGTAAGCTCTCAGAGGATGACGTATGGAAGCTTGTGCTGTATGAGCGGAATTTTGGACTGTCAGGGAAAATGTGGAATGAAGAAAAGAAGCAGTGGATGGATGCGGGTGGTACATGACCGGAAGTGAGGTCGTGTGACTGTCTGCGTCATTTTGCCAAGCGTTTACAGTCAGTGTTGTGAGCCTGTCGAATTGAGAATCCTGACGAGGTTCGGCAAGCAAAAGGGCATTGAGGTATCGTGAAAAAAATGTGGCATAGTCTCCTAGCTCTTATTGCACTCTGCGTGTTCATTGTGCCCACGGTCTACGCTCAAGAGCTTGGGACGTCATCAGTGGATTTTCCATACACCGGCAATCGGACGGCGGTCTGGGTTGTTGCGCAACTTCATATCTTATTCGCCGCCTTTATTCTGGGAGCCCCGATCTTCGTTGTCATAGCCGAGTGGTTGGGTTATCGCAAGCAAGACCCACGTTACGATCGTATGGCCAGAGAAATTACCAAGGTTACGGTTATCCTTTTCAGCATGACGGCTGTCACCGGAGGCCTATTCATTTTTATCCTTCTGGCGGCCTATCCTCAATTCACAACCTGGTTCATCAATCAATTCTACGTCGTCTTCGCGATCCTCTATCCTGCGCTGTTCATCGTAGAGACAATCCTCATGTATGCCTATCTCTATACCTGGGATGTCTGGAAGGGCGAAAAGAAGGGGCGACACATCGCGCTGGGCGTAGTCTTGAATCTCGTCTGTCTGCTCATTCTCTTTGTGATCAATGGCCCCACGTCGTTCATGAACACTCCGCCAAAGGCTGAGGGGATCTCGCCTCAGGATTTCCTCGCTGCGGCGACCTTGTGGGATAAGATTGCGAATCAAAGCTGGTTCCCTCTTAGTCTGCATAGGGTCGACGGCAATATCGCGTTCAGTGGGTTTATTGCCGGGATGATCGCCGCCTATATGTACATGGGCTCGAAGACGCAGGAAGAGCGAGCCTATTACGATTGGATGGGCTTCGTCGCGATTTGGATTGCGGTGGGCGGTTCGCTCTTACAGCCGTTCACGGGGCTGTTGCTGGCATATGAAATGTGTGACTACGACTTTTCGTTTTGCCCTTACATGATGGCCGATCAGCTCTCGATGTTTTTCGAGGTACAGGGAATGATGATCGGGCTCTTGTTCCTGGCGATCAACTATTATAGCTGGCTCAGTGTGAAACGAATCGAGGGGGCTGAAAACGTTCGAATGACCATCCTGGCTCCCATTGTCCTGGTTGCCGTGCTTCCGGTGACGATGTGGGTGATGAGTACCTACTGGATCCCTGATCCGAAGTCATTGGCCTTCTTGCTGCCCCTGGTCTTGTCGCCATTCTTATTGGGACGATTGGTTTCCGTGACCGTTTCTGCACGGACTGTCATCAAGATAGGCTTTATCGTGATGCTCATCAGCGATGCGGTGTGGCTCACTCCCAGTGGTTTCGTGGCCACTGGCAGTGATATGCCTGATGAGCTGAAGCTACCGGAAGGATGGGATTTTCTCGCGTCGATGCCGGCCAAGCTCTCCGCGATTATCGTGTTGGTGTTTGTAACCGTAGTTAATTATGTTCTCTACAACAGAACCATCAAGCAGGGGACGATTCTGTGGGGGAAAATTGATTTCGTCGCGCA
>CAZAKX010000250.1:0-3644 GCA_964485915.1 uncultured Nitrospira sp.
CCTGCTCCAACACCTGCATGACATGATCGACTTGAATGGCGTTGGTGATCAGGATCACGTTGACACGGCCAGCTATAATTTCATCAAGTGCACTGCGAATCGGCCCAAGATCCTCCGGTAGTGTCCATTTATAGATTGGAACAGGGAATACCTCTGCACCTCGCTGTTCCAAGGCTTGCAATAGATCAGGATTTGAAACCCCATATTCTTGAACGGCAACCCTCAGTCCCTTCACAGGACACTGCTGATCCAGGGCCGAAATTAGATCAACCCAGGTATTGGGCTCCGGTACTGTCAATGTGGCGTTCAGACCAACAGCCTTGAGAACTGCAAGCGGCTTGGGCCCTCTCGCAATCACTGCAATGCGCTGAAGAGCCGTGACGATTGATGCCCAGGGATATCGCAGCTTGAGCACGTCGAACAGCGCAGTGGTACCGACACCGGTGAGGAGCACAAGCAGATCAACGTGACCAGCCATGAGCCGAACCCCAAACTCCTGCGCCGCCTGATTGTCTTGCAGCGGGACTTCTCGCAGAACAGGCGAGACGAGGGGTCCTCCGCCGTGGCGCTCGATCAGGCGAGCGAGCTCCGTTGCCATCCGGCTCTCGAATGCCGCAACTATCATTCCGTTGAATGCCATGGATGTGTTGATCCTATCATAGCCGGCGAGCCTGAGGCGGGTGCCGGTTTTGCCATTGACGCCCTGCCGTCGGTCTCCCTACTATACAACTTTTAGTTTGATCGACGACCGAGTTACGCTCGTATGACAACTTCACTTCACAGAGGCCTTCGCCATCTCGCGCTGCGTGTGACAAACCTGTCTCGCTCGCGTCGATTCTACGAAAAGCTCCTTGGCTTCCAGGTCGTCTGGGAGCCAGACCCGGAGAACATCTACTTCAGCTCCGGGGTCGACAACCTGGCGCTTCATCAGATGCCGAAGAATGAATTGGCTTCCTACGATCCTTCGAAGACCCAACTCCTCGATCACATGGGCGTGATTTGCGACAGTCCGCAGGCCGTCGATCAGCTGTACCAGAGCATCGCTCCCAAGATCGAGGCAATGGGGGGACGCATTGCGAAAGAACCGAAGCAACACCGTGACGGCAGCTACTCATTCTATTTCTCAGATCCCGATGGCAACGCAATCCAAGCGCTCTATGAACCGGCGATCAGTAAACTCAGGATAGGACTGGGTAACGAGGACTGAGGGTTGAGGTTGAACGAACACGAGCAGATAAATTTGAGGACCTTATCGCTTGGCAGAAGGCGCGAGATTTGACACGGGTTATCTACCAGGCAACCGCAGCGGGGTCTTTCGCGAAAGACTTTGGATTACGCGACCAAATCCGGCGAGCTGCTGTCTCCGTCATGTCCAATCTTGCCGAGGGATTCGAGCGAGGCGGTCGGGCGGAATTTCATCAATTTCTGAGTGTGGCCAAGTCGTCTCGCGCAGAACTACGATCCCAACTCTATGTCGCGTTGGACGCGACCCACCTGAGTCTATCAACATTTCGTCAATTGATGCTTCAAGCAGAAGAAGTCGCACGAATTATAGGTGGTCTGCGAAAGGCAGTACATAAGCAACGCCTACTGACTCAGACCTCTACAACCAGGGTGAAATCCGCTAAACCTCAGTCCTCAGTCCTCAGTCCTCATGACCATGAACCAAATTTGGGATAGGCTCACAAAGAATCAGTATGTAGGCCTCGTTCCCTGGTGCTGGGTGCAACTGGAAAGTGCCGAGCCGCCAGGGCCCTTCCCGTTCGTGAGTGGTGTGGCCCCTGAAGTTGTCGCCAGCCTCCAGGAAGCCCATAGCCTCATGTCCAGCGCGATCGATACGGCGATCAGCGACGTCTTTTCCAAACGGGCACCGCTCGACGATACCGATCGGCAGCGCCGACTGGAAGACGCCTATGCGGAACTGGTCAACGCGCGACCATACCTGACGCAACATATTCGCTGCGGCCGTGGACCGGATGGGATATTCCATTGGGATTTTCCGATCGACCCGACTAAGTCCTCGACAGTGACGAATGGTGGTCTGCGCATCTTTCATGCAGTCAACCGTCAAGCGCTCCCAATGGGATTCAATGAACGCCCGTTCAGCCCGGCCATCGGGAAATTACTCGGCCTGCTCGATGGAACGCATACGTCTGATGAGCTACGATCCGCCATCACAGCCATGCCTCGCGATTCACAAGGCCTGCTCATGAAATTGTTAGAGGCGCTGCAGCTGCATGGATGCTTAGCCGCTTCGCCCACAGCTTCGATCCGTCGGCATTGGTTCGATGTCGTTCGTGATCAGGACACGGTCCATCTGGGACATGCTGCCTTGCTCTATCGGCAACGTGAGACCGTGTTCTTGTTCGACCCATGGCTGCTGCCCTGGTTTGCTGAATCGCCGTTGCCATCGCTCTGGGGTGGACTTGTACCCAGGCCTGCTGCGGTGTTCCTCACGCACGATCACGATGATCATGTCGATCCCCGTACCTTGCTCCACCTCCCTAAAGATATACCGATCATCGTCCCCAGTCGCCGGAACCGAAAGCAGTTGTTCTTCAATTATCAAGCGCTGCTCACAGAGTTGGGATTTGATCACGTCATCGAGCTGGCCCATGGCGAAAGTTGGGCGTTTGAAGGTGGCGCAGTCATCTCCGTCCCATTTTACGGGGAAGATCCCTGTGACCTAGATATGCCACGGAATTGCTATCTGATCTCCGATCGTGGGCACAATGTATTGATTCATGCAGACAGCGGTCCGACCAACGACGGGCGATCGGCGCTCAAGGACAATATCATTCAACAATTAGTCGGGACGTACGGGGATATTCCCCTGGTGCTGGCCTCTCAACAACAGCTGCTTGAAATCCGAAGCCATGCCACCCATGCTCCGCTGTCCCATCCCGGGAAATGGTTGGATATCGGCGAGAACGGCTACCTCACGAACGCGTATCTCGCCGATGTCTGCACCGCCGCCCATGCGCAATTGTTTGTTTCCTATGCAACCGGGGGTGCTGATTGGTATCCGGACCACCTGTCCTTTATGTTTAGTCGTCGCAATCCAGCCAGAACGGCCCTCTTGACGGCTCACTGGGAATCTCCCGAGAAATTAAAAGACCTTCTTATTTCACAGGGATGTCGCTATCATCGTGCCCAAGCCCTTGATCTCTATCGCGCAACGGACCGAGGCGAGATCCAAGTCATGTCGGCGTCAGATGCTCTCGCCCCGCTAAGTTTATATCGCTCAGACCACGGCGACCCGCCATTCATAAAGGCTGATAGAAAACGGTAGAATAAAATTTTCTGGGAAGGACTCGGCATGAGTAAGAATCCGTCACCCATTCTTGTCACAGGCACCGCGGGATTTATCGGATTTCACGTAGCAAGTCGCCTGCTGGACCGAGGGGAACACGTCATCGGCCTCGATAATATTAATGACTATTACGACGTCCGATTAAAAGAGGCGCGCCTTGCACAATTGAGGAAACGGGACCAATTCAACTTCGTCAAGCTCGACCTCGCCAACCGACAAGGCATGCGTGACCTCTTCGCCGACAGAGCGATCCGGCGCGTCATTCATCTCGCAGCTCAAGCCGGCGTCCGCTATTCCCTCGTGAACCCTCACGCCTATACGGAAAGCAACA
>CAZAKX010000251.1:0-3638 GCA_964485915.1 uncultured Nitrospira sp.
CGGAGCTGGTCTATCTGCTGACATGATGGAACGCAGTATACCAAAATGGGAGCCTATGACCAGCCGGCGATCCGAATTAGTGGGGACATTGATAGGAAAAGAGCAACAAAGGTTACAGCTTCGAACTCATCGCCTGGTGCCAGCGTCGGAGGTGTTTCAGATTGGGTAATTTCGTCTTGCCGTTGAACAGGTAGTTGCCGAATACGCCGTACAGATTGTAGTCCGCGAATAACGGGCGATTGGTCAGCAGAAACGGCGAAGCTGCCAGCATGTTGTCGAACGGCTCCAAGAGTTCGGCGAATTGTGCGCACAGATATCGTCGGTGGGTGGTCCATTCCTGAACGCAGCCTTTCCCAAACTTCCGTTCCTTGTGGCGAATGAGCATCGTCCGTTCGATGAGGGGGCGCGTCGGAATCACGTACGTATCGTTCACCTTGAACCCCACCATCTCCAGCTCATTCTCGATATAGCGCGAGAGGATCAGCTGGAGCCCATCAAAGCCTTTGGGAAAGAGGTTGAGCCGATAGCGACGATCCACGTAACGTGCCAGCTCCTGTCCAAAATCCGTGACATCGCAGATCCCGCGCTTTACATCGATCAAGCAGGGTACCGTGTGGCCACGGCCCTTTGTCGCTTTGATGATTGGAGCCCGATCATGGTAGGCGATGTTCTGGAGGCGAAACGGAATACGATGGCTGGTCAGGATGTGCCTGATCGTGATGCAGAAGGGAGACCAAGGAAATTGGATGAGGGTGAGCATGGAGCTTATATGAAGGAAGCGAAGCGAAACCGTAAGCGCCGATGCACGTGTCAGCCGCTACAAGAGAGCTAAAGGAGGGCTTTATTAGCGAGATCGGTAGGATCGTTGAATCCGTCGGCAATTCGGACCAGCCATTGCAAGAGGCTATTTTCTGCCTGAAGGAGAAGTGAATCAGGCGATGGATAGCCACAGCTAGGAAAAGTCTTCAACCGGGTGTTTCATAACGAGCTGGTAATCTTTATCGCATCTGCAGATGTAGAGAGGTGTTCTTTGACGTACTCACTGATGAGCCTTCTGTTATTAAACATGATATTCCCCCAATTCTCTTCCCAAGCTCTGAAAGCCATCCATGAATACCCCCATTCACTAGCTCCTGACATCGTTTTCATCGAGTGTTCAACCGCCTTAAGATAAGGACGTTCGAGTTTCGTATTGGGAATCTTGAACAGCGAACCGAGGTAAACTAGCCATTCAGCTAATTGGGCATATTGATCCCATGCTCCCTCTTCTCCTGTAAGCTGGATCTTCTTCTGCAGGACGGTGGAAAGTAGTCGAATAAATCTCGGATCTGTGAGGGACAGCCCGGTTTTTTTTGCGATGGAAATAATATGGGGCAGTGACTTCGCAGACCGAAGGTATTTTGTGCTGTAGTTGTGAGTGCCCTTTAGCACGCCCCCAAGATTCTTTTCCGCATATTTCATTTGCTTTTCAGCCTCAGGCAGTTCTGCCTGAATGCCTTGAAGGATTTTATCGATGCTAGTCCTGTCAATTACGAAGAGGCCGAAGGATATCTCAAAATGGTCCTTCAAATGTTGAGGCACTGGATTCTTAGTTGCGTAGAAGAGGTTCCCTCTTGAAAGGGTTTTTGTGTTCGAGTTTCTATATTCATGGATAACTGCCTTTAAGTTAGGGTCTCCTAAAGCATAGCCGAGAAATAATACTGTGTGCTCGGACATTAGCGTGAAAATCTTCCTTGAAAAGTATGTTGGGGAGTTAATGAAATTATAGTAGTCCTCAGTTGTTGCAACCATTCCTGGAGGATGTAAGACGCTTCCATGGATTTGATAGATCTCAAGCATACCCTCTCTGCTGGTAACGGGTTTCCCGGGATAGTTGGAACTTTGTTGATCGGCAGGGATAAGCCGCTGAATCAAATCGTCATAGTTTGTGGAGAGGATTTTTACGGGCTTTTGATTTTTCAGGAATGTGGAGATTGTTTTTGAAGAGTCTTCGTCTATCTTGTATGATCGGATTTCTTCAGATATCGCTTCCCGTAAGTCCTTTTTCTCTTTCAAGAATCGAAGCTCCAATATTCGGGCACAGTCTTCAAGTGGAAAACCATCTTTTATGCTTTCGTCAAGGATCCTTCTTGCCGTCTTTTGGTCGTTAAGATGAGTACATAATCTTTCCAGTAGTTTTCTCCAGCTTGGCATCTTGTTCGCGGTAAGTTGCTTGGAAAAGCCTGCACCGGTAAAGAGACAGAGTGATTTATTTGCAAGGGCAAACGCCAAATCAAAAAAGTAATCCATCTTTCCTGTTCCTGTTGAGGCCACAAATCATGACATATGGTTGCAATATGATTGTTCGTTTCGGCTCAGGAAGCTAGCTAGAGGAGCTTAAATTGTCAACTGCAAGGGGCAAAAAGCTAGGTCATGATGCTGCGCATAAAAGCGGTCATGAATCTTCTCTGAGTGCTACTCGCCGTTCTTGGTAGGCTCGCGATCGCCTACGTGACGCGTGCCATGAACCCCCACGAAAAAGTGAATGGTCTCTGGCTCGTTGTGGCGGCCGCTTGCATCTATGTGCTGGCCTATCTGTTTTATGGAGATGGATTTGGCCAATCGCCTTACAGTACGTAGCGGTCGATGTTGAGAGCTTCGTGAAACACCCCAAGGATATCGATCGCGCTGGAAGTTTTGATCACGTAGGCGATTCGGTAGTGGCCGTGCAACAGGACGCGGATGTGTCGGTCAGGTCGTTGCCAGTACCGGTACCCTGATTAGGGAAACTCTCTGAGGAGTTCGACTTTCTGATAGAGCGTTTCAACGGTACGGGTTGCGGCGGCGGGGTTGTCCTGCGTGATGTAGTCGTGAATGTCACGCAACCATCACTCGGCTTCTGGCGTCCAAGTCAGTTCCGCCAGGTCTTGATGCGGCGGCCCATTTCTTCGTGGCTAATTGTTCTGCCTGCATCAGAATCGGCCAGCCCTCGCTCAATCATTCGAGCCAAGGCCAACTCGCGCAGGATTTCGTCATAGGAACTGTCGTCTGGCTGGTCTTGGAGAATCTTTGCAATCTGCTCTTTGGCGGATGACATAGTCACCTCTCGGCGGTGGAAACACGCACTAAAGGTTATCAGAATAGCGGCAAGGGGTCTGATTTACAAGCAGCCAGCAGGTTGCTAGGATGCCGCGCATGAAAGTGGCGGTGAATCTGCTCTGGCTACTGCTCTCTCTCCTCGGTGCGCTGGCTCTGGCCCATGTGGTCGGTGTCGTCAACCCAAACGAAAAAGTAAATGGTCTGTGGCTGGTCGTCGCGGCGGCCTGTATCTATGTGCTGGCCTATCGGTTTTATGGGAGATGGTTGGCCAGGCAGGTTGTCGGACTGAATAATCAGCATGTCACACCGGCGGTGCGGTTGCGGCCGAATCGATATGAGAACAGGACTAACCTACTGCGCAAACATTTCCTGCAGGGTAGCCAGAACCGTCGAGAGGGTTCCAGGCGTGATGCGGCCAAGCCGCTTGACAAGGCGCTCGCTATCCACAGTGCATAATTGGTCTATGGCCACGAAGCCAGAACGGTCTCGGAAACGACATCTCACTCGCCAGGGGTAGGCTTGCCCGCCGGTTGTCATGGGAGCGACTATCACGGTTCGTA
>CAZAKX010000252.1:0-3635 GCA_964485915.1 uncultured Nitrospira sp.
CTGAACGGCATGTCGATGGGATCGACGGACAGCTCAGTTCCATCATCGCCGTCGGCCGGTCTGGAGCCTGGGCTTGGCGCCAAGTCGACGAACGCATCGAGGAAGCTTTCTACTCCGAAGTTTGTCAGGGCCGAAGCAAAAAAGACAGGAGTGACGTCACCCTGAAGAAACTGCTCGCGAGTGAAGGTATTGCCGGCGATCTCCAACAACTCCAAATCGTGCAGAACTTCCGCCATGGTCTCCTGTGACACTCGACCGGTGGAGCTGAGCTCAGCCAACGCCACTCGATCCGTCTCAACCTTCGTCGCCCCGCCATGCATGGTCTTGCTGAAGAGCTGCACCTGGTTATCGGCACGGGTCACAATACCCACGAAATCGCTCCCGGACCCGATGGGCCAGTTGATGGCGCTTGCGTGAATATCCAATGCCTGCTCCACTTCAGTCATCAAGTCGAGGGGTGGACGACCAGGAAGATCCATCTTATTGATCAAGGTCAGGACAGGAATCCGACGCAGACGACACACAGCAAATAGTTTGCGCGTCTGCGTTTCCACCCCCTTGGCGGCATCGATGACCATGATGGCGCTGTCGGCTGCCGTCAGCGTGCGATAAGTATCTTCGGAAAAGTCTTGGTGGCCTGGGGTATCGAGCAAGTTGATGACGGCGCCTTTATATGGAAACTGCATGGCGGAAGCGGTGATAGAAATCCCACGCTCCTGTTCCATTCCCATCCAATCCGAGGCCGTTGCTTTGCCGCCCTTGCGTCCTCGCACCATCCCGGCGGTTCGAATTAATCCAGAATAGAGAAGCAGCTTTTCGGTCAACGTGGTTTTGCCTGCATCAGGGTGACTGATGATGGCAAACGTTCTCCGTCTGGCAATGGCCGCAGCCAGTTCGCTCGCGAAAGTGGTGTCAGTCCTCATGATGAATACGCAGCATAGCACATTTGTGCAGGCAGAAAAGGCTCTTCATGAGGAAGCCAGTCTCCAACATACTCATATCCAGCTCGATCCAACGCACGGCGAACTGTGCCAAGCGCCGGGAGAGCAAGGATACGGGCTAATAGAGTGAATATTCTAGAACCTTCAGCGCCAGATCGCTTGTGCGGACACCATCAACGCACTGAGGAAGAAGATTCCTAATGCACCTAAGAAAGAAACGGTAAGCGAAAAAGGCCCATAGGGTTGAAACTGGGGACGGCGTGTGTGTGGAAATCGCATGAGACAGAATGTCACAAACGACGCCCCTGCCCCAATTAATGACAGCAGAACTTGAGCTGAGTCCATGCCATTCCTTGTCTATATCAGCAGGTAGGTTAGACCGACACCGCCGGCTAAAAGGAAGATCAACCAGCGAACTAGACCCTCTCTCGTATCAGCTTGGGTTCGATCTATTCGATTCCTAAGAGCGGGTTGCGTCTGTACATATGCGCTGACCAGCTCTCTTGCTTCGTTCATTCCGATGTTCTGTTCCGTACGAACGAGCTTAATCGCCTCAATAAGCTGACCACGCCACAGAGCCGTCACCGCGGCTTGTGGCAGTGGCTCATGGACTACGGGAGCCGTCGGTGTTTTGGAAACAACGGGCTGAACAGATGCAGAAGGCATGGAAGCAAGCCTATCACTGATGGATTGGCCCTCGAAGAGAAACCAAGAATTGCGCGGGAGCGGAACTATGGGCGCCCAAGAGCGCCTGCTCAAAATTCGTCTCTTGCTTCATCTACGGGGCATTCAGTCGTAGAATATCATGGAGAGGTACCTATGATTGCTCGGCTGGTCGCGGCCATACTCGTAACGATTTCTATAAGCTCTTGGGATACGACTGGTTTTGCCGAAACAACCAGAGTGAAGCATGATCTCATTGGCCCCGTTCGGAGTGTGACGGTCAAAAAACACGGGTATTCTGCCATAGAAACTTACGATCGTGCCGGCCACCTCATCGATGCCGTCCTCGATCTTTCGCTCGCCCACACAGCAACGCATTCCCTCTTTCGGTACGATCGCGATGGGCATCTGGAGGAAGAACTCGCTCTGGATCCAAGTGGAAGACTCATATTTCGAAAACGGTCCATCTATGCGCGTGACATCGAGGGACGAAACACCGCATCGGTGACGGTGTCCGATGACGGACGCTTTCAGAATGCCGAGTTCTCGCTGTACGACCAGCGAGGTCTTCTCTGGGAACAATTATGGGTGAATAGTTCGACAGCCTACAAAAGTCTTTTCGACGTACGGGGGCGTCGCATTTATTCGGCCTATTACCGTAAAGGAGCGCTCCTCAACGAATTAAGGCACAGGTATGACCTGCTGGGGCGACTCCATGAACTCGTCAGTTACGATGACCAGGGCATCGTCACTGCTCGGGTGACGAACGACTATGACGCCGCCGGCAAACGCACTCGATCCACAACCCAGACCTTTAGTGACGCACGGCCCCGTACATGGGTCACGATTTACGAGTACGATTCCGTGGGCAACTGGATCAAAGAACAGACTTCCGAACAATTCCATTCCTCCCAAACAATCACGTCTTCCACAGTCCCAATCGTGGAGGAGCGCATGATTCAGTACTACGACGGCGCGGACAGCGACGTGGTTGTACTCCCCTAGCTCGGAATCTATCCCCTCATCTCCGAGCTCTTTCGGGCCATGCGGTGGGAATAGTCTCAATTACAAGGTACGCACAAAAGATACAGGGCACACCTGGTCGGAAGAATGCTCAAGAGCTTGTTACAGAGTCTGCAACAATACGGTGAGGTCTCTATGTATGAATGAGGCGTCGCGACGAGTGGGTGCATGCTAGCGGGAGAAACCGAAATCGCGATGAATCATCACTGCATATGTTTTAAGGAAACAAATGCCGAAACGGCGATGACTTTTTCAATGCTCGTGAATCCCGACGCTCGATCGGTAATCAGTTGAAATTCCGCCAATGTAAGAGTCTTTTTCCGGCTCAGCCATTTTCTTAGTGGCGTCCAACATGGATCAAAATGCTGGAACCACCATACCGGTGGAATCCATCCGACATTGGATTCCCCTGGACGAGACATGTCCATATTGAGAGTAAGCGGCTTCGTATCATGGACTTCCCGGCCGATAGAGTGCATGACCTCTGTCGACTCCATTCCCTCAATCGAACTTGCCTTACCGACAATCATCATGGCTGGACTCACTCTCCGGAAACTGTTTGATTAGATCTCACAAAGAAAACCATCCTGCGCTGCGTAGGTTATCCACTAAATTCACAGGGAGCTGGTGGACTCAGGCTATGCCACTTGATTAGCAATCAAGGTGCCTAAGAATATTATTGTGGTTTAGTAATGGGTTGAGATATTTGATCAGCAAGAACTATTGTATGAATGTCTTAGTTGTGTGGCAACCGTGCCACAATAGAACATTTTCACAACGTTACAGCGGCCCAAGGGTGTTTCACAATGAAACAGTCTTGACTTTTTTCTACGCCTTCCGCTTCCACACGGCGAATTGCAAAGATGCATCTCCGGATCGCGCTCCTTCTTGCGATTCTTGGTCGAACTGGGTGCGTTGATGATCGTAGCATCCACAATGGTTCCCTGGCTGATCTAGGGTCTGGCTCTGTTTCTCATACGAATATTGCTGGTGTGGCAGTCAGAGGAT
>CAZAKX010000253.1:0-3620 GCA_964485915.1 uncultured Nitrospira sp.
CCGTCAATTTTACACTGTCGGGTGGAAGTGGCTTGCCGTTCATACTGCGTTCAAAGCACTCATTGATTCGATCGGCCAGTGTCATCTGTCGGCCGGCTCGTTCACGATACTGTGGATAGAGAGTGGCGATACCGACAAAGGACGCAGCATTCGGGTTGAGGCCAGCATCCAAATGACAATTGGTGCAGTTGAGTGCATTGCCGACGTATCGTTTCCCGTATTCTTGCGTATCGACCACCATCTTGTAGCCCAGCCGGATCTGCTCGCCTCTCAGATCCCCCGGAATCGTTTCAGGCGACGGTGGGACAAACAACGCATCGACTCGCGACCCCGCGCTCCGACGAACAGCTCCCTCCTCACTCTCCGTTACCCGTGGAGGTGGGACACAACTGATCGTCCCCAGCAGTACACTCACCAGCACAAAACCTGCCATGATCGGTCGGCTCATAGCATGGATCTCACTTCTTCATACCGGATGCCGAACAGTGTGTATTGATCCCGAGCAACGTGAACAGGGGACAATATCCCACGGCTCCAGTGAGCAGCAGTATGGCCCCCACCGCAAGTGCCGTTCCCGCTACGGCAGTCGAAAACCCCCCAAAGAGGCCGATCGTGATCGCCAGTAGCCCTGCTCCTATTCGTATAGGTCTCTCAATCCCTCCAACATTACACGTCATGGCATTGCCTCCTCATCGAAAAGTGGCGTTGATCTTTCTTTCCCCTGACAGGCTTGTATGAGACAGCTCCCACCGATTGGATTCAAGTTTATGGTTGCCCACCAGATTCGACCCCGAATGTGCGCACATAGGCCAAGACATCCCAAATTTCATCATCGGAGAGCGCATGTTTCCAGGCACCCATCGCCGTATTGGGTTTTCCTCCGTGAATTCGTCGAAACAAGGTCCCGTCGAGCCGACTCTGAACGGCGAGCGAGGTGAGGTCGGCCGGAGGTGGAACAAGTTTGATTCCGAGTGCTCCCTTCCCGTCGATTCCGTGACACCGGATGCAGGTGTTTACGTAGATTTCCCGCCCACTGACTGGATCTCCACTTTCTGCTGAGACCGTCAGCTCATTTACTCCTAGATTGCTGAACCCCAGCGTCAGCATGCCAGACAACAGTGCGCAATAAACCAAGATCCGTCCCGTGATACGCATGTTTTTCCCTTCGACGGCCAAACTTTGCGATCACTGTGCCATTGTCTCTCAACGGACATAGATATTTTTCTCCTTATTCGTCAATTGGTTATACGGTTTTGCTAAGATGATGCGGCGAATAGGGAGCTGAACTGGCGACAAATACCCCGGGACTTCCTCGCCCACTGGCGCAAGATGCTACAGCCTTCACTGCGAGCGTGACCTGTGCATCAGTTTGCTGACAGAGTTCCTCGTTCAGGCATGAGGGCTCGCCACGATGCGCGGTGGTCCATTTCCAAACCGGTTGAAAAACGAGAAGTTCTTCCCATTTATGAGCAGTCATTCTACTTTTGTACTCATCGATAGACGGATAATTGATAGCGGATATTCTTAGCGGTTCCAGGACCGTCTGCGTCTCACATCATGTCTAAACTCCCTCCTCTGGCGATCCACAACCTTCCTGATCTCTTCGAGTATCGATGCCGGCAACAGCCGGATGAGCTTGCCTATGCACTGATTCGTGACAGCCTCGAGATTGAGCGTCAGCTGACCTATGCTCAACTCGAAGAGACCGTACGTTCGCTGGCCGGCCATCTCGCACATGTGGCTCGACCGGGAACCAGAGCCCTTCTGCTCTCCCCTCAGGGACTCGATGCTGCATGCGCTTTTTGGGCATGTGTCTGTGCCGGGCTTGTACCGATTCCCGCTCCAGCTCCCGATCCCGTCCGGTGGAAACACGGCCTGCCAAGGCTTCGCGCCATTATCGAAGATGCCCAGGTATCGCTGGCACTTACGACTTCAAGTATCACGGCTCTGTCTTCAGAGTTCTCCATCGCCAAGGAGGTAGGTTCGATCAGGTGGATGGCAACGGATCAACCCTACGATTCAGTCGATTCGGTTGAGTTGCCACAGCTTCCCAGCACCACCCTTGCCTACTTGCAATACACCTCAGGGTCGACAGCCACTCCTCGTGGCGTCATGATTAGCCATGAAAACGTAATTTCCCATTGTAGGGCTTTGAGTCTGGCGGGAGAAGTGTCGAACAGGAGCCGGTCGCTCTGCTGGTTGCCCTACTTCCATGACTATGGGTTACTGCACGGAATCATCGCCCCCTTTTATACCGGTAATCCCGCCTATCTGATGTCGCCCGTCACGTTCCTCCGGCGGCCATTACGTTGGCTCGAAGCGGTGGCTCGGTTTGGGATCACCCACAGCGGGGGACCGAATTTTTCCTATGAAGCGTGCCTCAGAGCTGTGCGGCAACAAAAAGGATGGCGGGCCGACTTGAGCACATGGCTGGTCGCCAGTTGCGGCGCCGAACCCATCCATCCCGATACAGTTGAGCGGTTTATCGACACTTTTGGCCTATATGGTCTCCGGCGAACCGCGTTCGCACCGGCGTATGGACTTGCAGAAGCCACGCTATCGGTGTCGGTGAAGCGGTCCGGAACGGAGCCGAGCTTCTTGCATACTGACGCCGACGCGTTGGCCGACTCGATCGTCAAGGAATCGCCCCGGTCAGAACGAGGAACACGGACACTCGTTGGATGTGGGGTACCCCTTGATGAGACTCATGTCCGGATTGTGAACCCGACTACTCGACGCGAGTGCCCACCCGGTGTGGTCGGAGAAGTGTGGCTGGCCGGAGCCGGGATCGGCGCGGGATACTGGGGCAAACCGGAAGAAACTGAAGCCATATTTAAAGCCTCGATTGCTGGATCGGAAGAGGGTCCCTATTTACGGACCGGTGATCTGGGATTCCTTCACGGTGGGGAACTATTCCTAACCGGACGTATCAAAGACCTGATCATTGTGCGAGGACGCAACTACTATCCACATGATCTAGAGTGGACGGTCGAGCATGCGCATCCCGGCTTGCGACGAGGATCTGGGGCGGCCTTCTCGATTGAGGGCAAGACGGGAGAACTGGTGGTGCTGGTCCATGAGATTGACAGGCAGCTGTCCGAATCCGACCTGCCGGACGTGATGAACTGCATCCGTCGTGCGTTGGCCGACGAATATGGGCTCGAACTCCACACGGTGGTGCTGATCAAGTCCGGGACGATCCCCAGAACCTCCAGCGGAAAAATTCAGCGAGGCGTCTGCAAAGCCGCCTTTGAGTTAGGCCAACTCGCCATCGTGGCATCGAGCACATTGGACCCGGATCCGCAACATGATGCCGAGGGTTCACCGAGCGAGACTCCACACACCATCGTCGAGAAAAAGCTGGCGGATATCTGGCAAGAGGTGCTTGGAGGAGATCCTCCAGATCGCCATGCGAACTTCTTTGCACTCGGAGGCCACTCGCTCTTGGCGACCCAGCTCGTTTCCAGGACACGTGACATCTTTGAGGTCAATATCTCGTTGCAGACGCTTTTTGAGCGACCGACTATCGCAGCAATGGCCGAAGAAGTGACGCGGTTGCGCCAGAGGGAGCAGAAGGCTTCTCTGATGCCCCCGATCACTCCGGTGCCCAGAGATCAGCC
>CAZAKX010000254.1:0-3604 GCA_964485915.1 uncultured Nitrospira sp.
ATCAGGAATTTCTCAGTTCTCGGAATCCCAACATCCGTCCGGCAGGTGCCGCAGTGCGATAGTTCCGGATTTCGACCGAGCGACCCAGCTGAGGAAGATCGAGCGATGTTCCGACTTTCGGAGAATGTCCCACCCGCAGTAACTCGCCGGCTGATGCTAAGAGGACTTCCTTGGCCGTGCTGTCGGAGAGTCCCTTGTTTGTGAATAGTTCGACCTCATCCAGTCCGAACTTGCTCAATCCCAATGAGTACGACCACACCCGATCGTCGTGTGACGTGTCGTCATGCACGATCGACAGATGGTCGTCCAAGACGAAACCTGCGAGTGCGCGCTGCTGCCAGTCCGACGGATTAATGTACGCTTGCGTGATGACATCGTACGCCGTACCTTGCGACAGCAGCGTCAAGCAACGGGCAAGGCGTGTCGCAAGCAGGATCGTATCGGGCATGTCCCGAGGAGAGGCAAGAGATGGGGCCACCGCACCCATGATTTCGTGTTCCCAGGCCAGCTGTTTCATGACTTCAGCGACATGACTCATCGGTAATGGCATTACTACATGGGCCGACCAAGGCCCATGCGTGGCCTGCCAGGATTCAGCCGACCCCTCTTCATGCCGGATGACCAGAGGGCCGCCGTACTCACGGTCATAGACTGCCTTGACCTCATCGGTCGCAGGAGCCGTCCCCCGATTGCCGAGAAAGTAGAGAGGTGGGCGTTTGGCGGACGGCTTGGGGGCTTTTTTTCGAATTCTCATGCTGAGCGTCTCAGAATCATTTTCCGGCCTTCCGTGCCTTTCGGCGGTCGTCCGGGTTCAATAGGCGCTTTCGGAGACGGAGGTTTTGCGGCGTGACCTCGACCAGCTCATCGGCTCCGATGTATTCCAACGCGAACTCCAGGGTCATTTCACGCGGAGGAGTGAGAACCAAGGCTTCGTCGGAACCCGATGCCCGCATATTGGAGAGGTGTTTCTCCTTGCACACATTCACATCAAGGTCTTCGTCGCGGCTATTTTGTCCCACGACCATGCCCCGGTACACCTCGACCCCTGGGCCGATGAACATGGCACCCCGTTCTTGGGTCATGAAGATGGCATACCCTGTGCTCAAACCATCTTCGTAGGCGACCAATGAGCCGTGCGGGGCCACGATCAAGTCCCGTTCCTCGGCCGGTTCGTAGGCCGTAAAGACATGGTGCATGATGACGGTTCCTCGGGTCTTGGCCAGGAGCACGTTCTTCAGCCCCATGATGCCGCGGGTTGGAATATGGTATTCGAGGTGCATTTCACTGGTGCCGACGTCGGAATGGATGAGCCGCATATGCCGCATTTCACCGCGGCGCTTCCCGATTTCCTCGATCACCGTGCCTTGATAGGTCTCCGGCACCTGGATGGTCAACTCCTCGTACGGCTCCATAACGGCGCCGCCCTCACGATGGAGGATGACTTCCGGTTGCGAGACTTGCAGCTCGTATCCTTCCCGTCGCATCTGTTCGATCAACACGGACAGATGGAGTTCGCCCCGGCCCGCCACGAGGAAGCGATCCGCGCTGTCCGTCTCATTCACGCGGAGCGACACGTTGGTCTCGAGTTCCTTAAACAGGCGCTCACGCAAATGGCGTGATGTCAAAAACTTCCCCTCCCGCCCGGCGAAGGGGCTGTTGTTGACGGAAAACGTCATCTGAACCGTCGGTTCATCGATGGTCACGCGCGGGAGGGCAACCGGCTTGTCGGCATCGGCGATGGTATCGCCGATGCTCACGTCATCGAGTCCCGCCACCGCGACGATTTCGCCGGCCGCCGCTTGCTCGCTGTCGGCCCGCTCGAGGCCCGAATACACCGCGAGGTCGGATACCTTGCCGGGGATCTGTGTGCCGTTCTTGCCGAGCACCATGACATTCTGCCGCCGAGCAATGGAACCGGACTGAATCTTGCCGATCCCCATCTTGCCTTTATAGGGATCTTGCACGAGAGCCAGGACGAGGATTTGGAGCGGGGCGTCGGCATGAATGGCTGGGGCAGGAATCTTTTCCAGTACGGTATCGAGCAGCGGGACGATATCGGTTCCCGGCTTGTTGACATCGAGCGTGGCGATCCCTTTGATGGCCGATGTGTAGACGATCGGAAAATCGAGTTGTTCGTCCGTCGCCCCTAGGTGGACGAAGAGGTCGAAGGTGCGGTTGACCACATCATCGATGACCGCATCCGGCCGATCGATCTTGTTGATGACAACGATGGCTTTGTGTCCCAGCGCCAAGGCTTTCCGCAACACGAACGTCGTTTGCGGCATGGGGCCTTCTTTCGCATCGACCAAAATCAACACCCCATCCACCATCCGGAGCGTGCGTTCTACCTCACCGCCGAAATCGGCATGGCCTGGCGTATCGACAATGTTGATTTTCACTCCGTTGTAGATCACGCTGGCGTTCTTCGCGCGGATCGTGATGCCGCGCTCCCGCTCTTGGTCCATCGAATCCATAATGCGTTCACCCATATCGTCGATCTTGCGATGGACATGGGTTTGGCGGAGCACCGCATCGACCAAAGTGGTCTTGCCGTGGTCAACGTGAGCGATGATGGCAATATTCCGGATATCGTTCCGGCGATCATGTGGGGCGCGAATCGTGGACATCGTTAGGGTGCTTCTCCCATCGGCAAAAAAAAGACGCCTCCTCAGTGAGGCGTCCTGAGCAGTATACTCGAACTCTATCAGCTCAAACAAGCGAAGGATGAGACCCTGCGTAGCAACCGGCTCCGCCTCTGTTGTCTGTCAATCAGGCGGATGAAAAGCGCGGTATCCTCGTTGCGTGTATTCAGGTTCTGAGACAGGATCCCATCAAGGATGTACAGCTTCAGGCGTTGGTTGAGTGCTACGTTTCGGCAGGACCGATGCGACGGTCCGTAGAAGATGTTCCGGTGAGAAGGGTTTCTTTAAATATTCTGTGGCTCCAACGAGTAGTCGCCTCGGCAATCGATTCCGGGCGTCCGTTGGCCGTCGGCATGATGACCGGAATGCGCTGCCATTCGGGTGTCGATCGGATGGCGCGGAGGACTTCTAAATCCGACAGAGAGGGCAGTGAGATATCGAGCAATACCAAGTCGGGAGGCTCACTCGTTTCCGTCAGGCGGTTGGCATTCTGCCCATCAGGGGCATGCCGGACCGTATAGCCGTGACGTTCAAGAATGAACCGTACCAAGCAGGCCGTGTCGTCGTGATCCTCGATCATGAGTATCGTCGGCACAGAAAAGCTCGATGCCTTACCCATAGGCCTCATTACACGATCTTTGTTGAGTCGAATCCGTAACTTCCTCCGGCGCCGTTCATCCCGTGCGTCACGACACGCACCGTTTCAAAGTCCTGAGCGGTCAGGGCTTCCCGCATCGTCGCGACTTCATTCTTGTGGTCGGTCCGGAATTTCGGCACAAGCGGTTCAAAGGAGGCATTGATGTGCACGGGTTCCTTGCTTGAACAACGCGCTCTTTAGGCGGCGCGTGTCCATGAGTGTCTTCCCGATCAGCCTGGTATCGGTCGTTCCTCCATGATTCTTGACAGGGATGCCTCGCAGTTTGTCGACAAACTGCGAGAAAGCGAAATGCTTTTTCATGCTG
>CAZAKX010000255.1:0-3593 GCA_964485915.1 uncultured Nitrospira sp.
AAGATGATTGTCGACACACAGGAATATGGGAAACGGTATGTTGGAAACGCGCTCAACTGCACCAATTGTCATTTAGATGCGGGGCTCAACCCGAATGCTGCATCCTTCGTCGGTATCGCCACTCTGTACCCACAGTATCGTGAACGAGCCGGCCGACAGATGACGCTGGCCGATCGAATCAACGAGTGTTTCGAACGCAGTATGAACGGCAAGGCACTTCCACCCGACAGTGTCAAATTAACGGGCATCGTCGCCTACATTGAATGGTTGTCGCAGAATATGCCGCCCGGCGTTGAGGTTCCATGGCGAGGGATCCCACGCCTCATCTCGACCCATCAGCCTGATCCTCTCAACGGCAGGAAGGTCTTTGAGAAAAAGTGTGTCTTCTGCCACGGCTCCGATGGGCAAGGCACCATGGCGGCACCGCCTGTGTGGGGGCCTCGTTCGTACAACATCGGTGCAGGCATGGCACGGGTGACTGTGGCCGCCTCGTTTATCAAGGCCAACATGCCGCGAGGCTGGGGCTGGACGCTGACGGACGACGAAGCCATCGATGCAGCGGCCTATATCAATACGCAGCCTCGACCGGACTTTCCCGACAAGATCCACGACTGGCCGAAGGGGGGCAAGCCGGCGGATGTACCCTATTGAGCGGTCGACAGGAGCGAGATGAAACTGACGGCCACCTTTCATGGAGGGACACGCTACGACATTGTGAGCGGCACACATCGAGTCATCACTGACCAGCCGGTGGAGGACGGAGGGCAGGATGCCGGAATGGGTCCGGTCGAACTCTTTGTCGGGTCGGTGGCCGGTTGTGTCGCGTACTTCGTCGGGCAATTCTGTGAGCGGCATGGCATTGCTCGAGACGGCTTGAGAGTCGATGCGGACTGGACGATGGCCGAAGTTCCACACCGTGTCGGTCGTATCGAGATCGGAATCCATCTTCCCCATCGAATCAGCGCAGAACAAAAAGAACGCCTGTTGAAGGTCGCGCATGGCTGCACGGTGCATCAATCCCTCGTGGTGCCTGCCGGCGTGGCGATCGAACTCAATCCTCATCCTCGTGCGGAGAAACCGTCGTGAAAGGAGCAGCGATGTGGAATGTGAGAATCCGGATGGTCATGGGAAGCGCTGCGCTCGTGTGGGTGGGACTCATGTCGTCCCCGCAATTGTCGTTTGGGAGCGACCAAGCGCGCGCGAAAGACATCATCCAGCAGACCTGTGTGCAATGCCACCGGCTGGAAGGTCAGCCGGATTCGCGCTTCAAGCTGCACGCGCCTGACTTGATGTGGGCCGGCAGCAAGTACCAACGGTCGTGGCTCATTCGTTGGTTGATCGGTCAGGAGGCTCCGCTCTATGCGAAGGGATATATGTGGGACATGACACACGTTCCCTCGAAGCATCCGATGGTCACGGAGTCGGAGGCGAACGCACTCGCGGATTACTTTGCCGAACACAACAAAGATCCTCGCGTGACAGTGGGAGCATTCGATCTTTCGAAAGTGACGAAGTTCGATGTGACGTTCGGCGGGATGGCCTATAAAGCCCACGCCTGCCTTGGCTGCCACACGATCGAGGAAAACGGCAAGCTCATCGGCGGTCCGCAGAGTGCCGCGTTGCAGAATGCCGGCCGGCGGTACAACTCGGACTGGCTCTTCCGATTCGGGCAGAATCCGCAAGACTTCACGCCACACAGCGGCGAGTTTTTGGCCGATGCGACGGAGCCACAACTTCGTGCGGTGATCGGGTTCCTTATGGTGCAGGGCGTGAAGGACTTCACGTATTACGAGCCCTGGACGAGCCGTGAATTTGAGATGGCCAGCGTGGATCGAGGGAAGGTGATTTATAAAGAGTATTGTTCGCAATGTCACGGCGCAACGGGCAAAGGCGACGGACCGGCAGCTTCCGGCCTGGACCCCAAACCGGCGATACATGCCAACATCCCGTTTGAAAAGCTCTCGATCGAATACCTCTACAACGTCATCAATCATGGCGGACCGGCCGTCGGCAAATCACCGAACATGCCGTATTGGAATTTGACGATTGGTCAACAGGGCGTGGCGGATGTGATTGCCTATTTGAAAGTGACATTCAAGGGAATACCGGATGTTGCCGCTGCGGGTGGTGATGCTCAAGGTGGTGTCTGTGTGCAGCCACGCAAGACTACCAAAGCGCCGGACGACTTCCTCACCAAAACGAATCCCCTTTCTTCGTCTGCCGGGGCGATCAAGGCAGGAAAAGAATTGTTCCTGAAGACCGCGCAGCCCGTCGCCTGTGTCATATGCCATGGTGAGCAAGGCGATGGCAAAGGGGTGATGGGTGCAGCCCTGATGCCGCCGCCACGAAATTTCACCTGTGGCGCGATGATGCGAGATCTGCCGGATGGGCAGTTGTTCTGGATCATCAAAAATGGGTCTCAGGGGACTGGGATGATGCCGTTTGCCACGTTGCCGGATGAGCAGGTCTGGCAACTGATCCACTACATTAGAAGTTTGGCAAAGTAAGAGTGAGGAGAGCGCATGTGTATATATCAACAAGGAGGTAGATTATGAGAGTGAGTCGATATGGAGCGGTGAAGTCAGCCGTTCTGTTTGCTGTCACTGCGTGGGCGGTATTGGCCGGTGGCCATGATATCGCCTATGCACAGGCCGCGGGGATGGGAGCGCCGCCCTCTAAGGTGGAGATCATCATCAAGGACCGTCAGCACGGCTATGAGACCGCTGGATTCACAATGCCGTCGCAGGAGACGATCATCGTTGTCCGAAACCAGGATTCCGTCACGCACGGGTTAGCGTCAACGTTGTTCAAGAATATTCCCGTGAAGGTGGAGGGAGGGACTGAGATACGAGGAAAGCAATTCAAGTCGTTCCATGTTGATGCGGGAAAGACGATGACGCTGCGTTTCGCGACAGCGCCCTCGAACTTCGATCCGGCAACCGGTGGGGCTGAAAGTGTGCGGCATGCCCTGTGGTGCGACATCCATCCTGAGGTGAAAGGGGAGTTGTTTGTGATTGAAACTCGTGGAGATATCGGAGGCGGCTGAGTCATAGCTTGATCATTGTCTGACACGTGCTCCCACCCACGGGAGGGAATCGATCAGGTGCCTTCCAGAGGGGGCGGAGGGTGAGGATCCGGTCCTGGCGGGCGACGGTTCACACTAGAGCTCAGCTGGGACTGGCGGTCCTGTTCCTGAGATGGATGGCGTGATGGGGAGCAGCTGGCTGGTCGTCTCGTGAGCCAACGGAAACACCGCATGAAGGGATTTGGGAGACTCTCCGCTCGTGCCGTGGGTGTACGGCTTGGGTGTGTGATTGGCGGTGGACTGCTGGCCATGCCGTCTGCCGGATGGGCGAAGGAGATGGCCTTTGTGGCACGGGATGTCGAAAATCAGCAAGCGGTGTGGTTGCCCGGTGAAATCATCATTCACCGAAGCACGGATCTTACAGAGCCGCTGATTTTTCGGTTTGAAAATCCAACCGAACGGACCCATGTGTTTGAATCCCCGGGGGTGTTTGAGTCTGTAGAAGAGAACGGTGTTCAGATCACCAGGCCGGTTCGGATTACCATTCCGCCAGAAGGGACCGAGCAGA
>CAZAKX010000256.1:0-3580 GCA_964485915.1 uncultured Nitrospira sp.
CCGAACACATGGTGTTGGTGTTTTTCGCGTATTTCGCGTTGGTCAGTATTGCCGCAGGGGTTCTAGTAGTGGCTCTGCGCCACCCCGTCCACTGTGCGCTGGCGCTGCTTGCCTTACTCTTGCACGTCTCGGGTCTTTTCATCCTACTGAACGCGGAGTTCCTGTGGGCTGTGCAGGTCATCGTCTACGTCGGGGCCATTCTGGTGCTCTACCTCTTTGTGTTGATGCTGATGAATCTTAAAACTGACGAACGCTATTTTCATTCATCAGCGCTGTATTTTGTGGGACCTGCGGTCCTGGGAGCTGTGTACGTGCTCTATCTCCTTCTGCAGTCTCCGTTCGATGGCACCAAGGGGACGGCTCCCCCGAGTGTCGTCCTACAAGACGGCGATACCTATGCCGTCGGTATCAAGATGTTCAGCGACCATATTCTGCAGTTCGAGATCGTTGGCATATTTCTCCTCGGTGCCATCATCGGGGCCATTGTCTTGGCCAAGACTCCGAAGCCTCTGGATCCCGAGAAAGAACGGTTATGATTCCGCTGTCTGCCTACACAGCTGTAAGTGCCGTGTTGTTCACGACGGGGCTCCTCGGCGTACTGGTCAGACGCAATTTCATCATTGTGCTGATGTCCGTTGAGATGATGTTGAATGCGGCAAATATTAATCTCGTCGCATTCTCACACTATCTAGAATCGATGTCGGGGCAATTGGTGGCTCTCTTCGTCATTGCTATTGCCGCAGGTGAAGCCGCTGTTGGCCTGGCGATCATCGTCATGGTTTTCCGAGGCAAGATTTCAACCAATGTCGACGAAATGAACCTTTTAAAGTGGTAGCAAGATGTTGAGCATGGCGAGCAGCTTCGTGCACAGTGCGTCATGCCCTCAATATGTCCCACGCTGGTGCTACTCGACCTGGCTCCAGAGGAGATCGTCTCCTCACCGAGCGCGCTGAGAGTTATAGGATACCGTGTCTAACCTCACTGATCTGCTGATTAAGCTGATTCCCATTTTCCCGTTGATGGCGGTCATCGTAAACGGCCTTCTAGGGAATCGCTATTCCCGTGATATGGCGCATCGACTCGCTTGGGGATCAGTGGGCCTTTCCTTCCTCTGCACAGTCGCCGTATTTACGGATGTCATGCGGACTGGGACTACCCATGAAGTTATCGCGTATCAATGGATTTTTGGGGGAGATCTGACAATCAATCTTGCCTACCTGGTGGATCCTCTCACCTGTGCGTGGTTGCTGGTCGTCACCGGTGTGGGCTTTCTGATCCATGTGTATTCCGTGGGCTATATGCATGGGGAAACCGGGTTTACGCGATTCTTTACGTATATGAATTTGTTTATGGTCTCCATGCTGCTGCTCGTCATGGGGAACAACTATTTGGTGCTGTTCATCGGTTGGGAAGGGGTGGGACTCTGTTCTTATCTCCTTATCGGCTATTACTATGACAAAGTGTCCGCTGCAAAAGCGGCGACCAAGGCATTCGTCGTCAATCGGATCGGCGATGCGGGCTTTCTGGTCGCCATCTTTCTCGTCTTCGTCAACTTTAGAACTCTCGACTATACCAAGGTCTTTGCGCAGGTTGGCCAACTGTCTCCAGAAATGGCCACAGCGATCGCTCTGTGTCTGCTTGTGGGCGCCGTGGGAAAGTCCGCTCAATTGCCTCTGCACACATGGTTGCCTGATGCGATGGAAGGTCCAACACCGGTCAGCGCCCTCATCCACGCGGCAACGATGGTGACGGCAGGCGTCTACATGATCGTGCGCAATCATGTGATTTTTGATCTTTCGCCGTTCGCCATGTCGGTGGTGGCAATCGTCGGCGGCGGCACCGCATTGTTTGCCGCGACCATCGGGCTCGTTCAAACCGACATTAAGCGCGTGTTGGCCTATTCCACCGTGAGTCAGCTGGGATATATGTTCCTGGGCTGTGGGATTGGTGCCTACACCGCTGCTGTGTTTCACGTCATGACGCATGCATTCTTCAAAGCCTTATTATTTTTGGCGGCCGGGTCGGTCATTCATGCGCTCTCCGGTGAACAGGATATCCGAAAGATGGGTGGACTGATTAAGCGTATTCCATGGACCCATCGTCTGTTTCTGATCGGTACGGTTGCGATCGCTGGGTTGCCTCCCCTCGCTGGATTCTGGAGTAAGGATGAAATCATGGCCCACGCATTTATGAATCATCACTACCTCCTGTACAGCATGGCTGCGGTTGGCGCACTGATGACGTCCTTTTATATGTTTCGGCTGACGTATCTCACGTTCTATGGCTCTTCCAGGATGGATCATCATACCGAGGAGCATGTGCACGAATCTCCGATGGTCATGGTCGCACCCCTGATGGTTCTAGCCTTTCTCTCTTTTGTGGGTGGATTAATCCTCGGGTTCCCCCCGGAGCATGGTTGGCTGCATGGCTTTTTGGCTCCGGTCGTTGGGGCTGCGGGTGAACATGAGGCCATTACGGGGATGGTGTTTCTGTTGATGGGTGTGGCCGTCGCGATTGCCGTGATCGGATGGGGACTCGCACATTTCCTGTATGCCGTGAGTCCGGCCACAGCCGATGGCTGGGCGGTGAAGTTTTCGGGGATCTATCGAACACTCTTGAACAAATATTACATCGACGAATTATATGATCTGCTTTTCGTGGAATCGGTGAAACGCCTCGGAATGTTGCTGGACTGGTTTGATCGGACCGTCGTCGACGGTGTGGTACGCAGCGTGGGGCGGCTCGCCGATTGGGGGGCCTTTGGTTCGACATGGATTGAGAAGTACATCGTCTATGCCGGTCTGAATGTGATCGGATACGGAAACCATTTGGCAGCTCGCGAAGGACGAAAAATGCAAAGCGGAATGGTCCATCACTATGCCGCCATCATTGTTGCTGGGCTTTTTCTTCTGGCGGTGGTGGTTCAACTTGTAGTTCAGATGTAGGTCGGACGTCAGACAGACGGTCATTATGCTCGAAGAACTCACAGCCGGGTTTCCAATTCTGTCCTGTATCCTCTTTCTCCCTGTGGTTGGAGCGGCTGTCCTTTGGGTGATCGATGACGAGGATACGGTCAGAAGCGCTGCCCTCACCATCGCACTCGTTGAGCTTGCGCTCTGTATATTTGTCCTGCTTCGCTTCGTGCCGGAATCGGCCGCGATGCAGTTCACGGAACGTGTGCCATGGATTCCGGCATTAGGGATCAGCTACCACCTGGCGGTCGATGGAATCAGCGTCCTGTTCGTAGGACTTACGGCGTTTCTGACCGTGCTGGTTGTGGTCTATTCGTGGGATACGACTCGCCATCAGGTCAAATTGTACATGATGTGCCTGTTAGCCCTTGAAACGACGACGATGGGCGTGTTCGTCTCGTTGGATTTGATCCTATTCTTCGTATTCTGGGAGCTGATGCTGATTCCGAGCTACTTCTTGATCAAATTGTGGGGTGGCGGTGCCGAACGTCACTACGCGGCGTTGAAGTTCGTCCTCTATACGCTTTTGGGCAGCGTCTTCATGCTAGTGGGAATCGCATTACTGAATATCAATTTCCATGAGTGGGCCTCGTTGCATCATGCCGATC
>CAZAKX010000257.1:0-3576 GCA_964485915.1 uncultured Nitrospira sp.
CGTGTTACTGCCTTGAAAGGGCAATGTCCTAGGCCAGGCTAGACGATGGGGACGAGCCAATATGGCAAGAAAACCATTGCACTCATACCACACTTGTCGTCGTACTGTCACTAGGCACAGCGGAGACTCAGCGATCTTATTATTCGGGCCAGGCGAGGCAGCTTCATGATGCGTCTATGGCTGCATGTAGAATGTGTTAGGCTGGCGACTTATAGACCGGCAGGGCCTTGTCCATCGCAGCGAGGGTGCGGAGATTTTGGTCTTTTGCGGAGAGGATAGGCTCGCTGATTGGCCAATGAATTCCTAAGGCGGGGTCGTTCCAGAGGATTCCTTGATCATAGTTTGGTGAATAATAGGCGGTGCATTTGTACAGGAACGACGCGGTGGCACTCGTCACGCAAAAGCCATGAGCACAGCCTGGAGGAATGTACATCTGTCGAGGGGTGTCTCCCGATAACTCGATTCCGTACCACTTGCCGAATGATGGTGAGCCCTTGCGGATATCGACCACCACATCGTACACGGTTCCCTCAAGCGCCATGACCAGTTTCCCTTGGGCCTGTGGCTCCTGGAAATGAAGTCCACGGAGTGTATTCCTGATGGATCGTGAATAGTTATCTTGGACGAACCGTTCGGAGATACCGGCGCTCCGATAACGCTCTTCATGATAGGTCTCCATGAACGACCCTCGGTGATCGGAAAGAAGCGTGGGTTCGAGCACAAGCACACCTGGAATATCAATCCGTGTCACACGCATGGCATCCTCTGCTTAGGAAGTCGGATTTGATCCGCTCGATGGCCGATTGGATGGATCGACGATGTCCGGTCTCTCAGGGTACAATTTCCCCAAACGATCGACGAGAGGAAGGGCCTCAGGCGAGCTGTTCATGCTCGGCTCACTGACCGGGTGGTCCCATACGAGGGTTGTAATGTGAGCCTCCTGGAGGAGCGATCGGATTGTGGCGGCGCAGGCGTCGAGGGTAAGTTCTGTCCCCCCTCGGAGGTCAAGAACTCTCTCCTTCGGATCCGTCGGCGGTGCCTCGGTGTGTATCAACGACCAGCACCGGTCAAAAATGGTTTTGCGAAGCTCGGGTGGGAGATTGATCGTCGTGAGATCAGAGGTACACAGAGCCGATACGAAGAGGACAAACTGGAGGTCGGGCATTTCTGGATTGTGAACATTGAGAGACGGCATACGTGTTTATTATCCGCAGCGACGCGTGGTGAGTCAACTAGAGGCTGCCGATGAGTGACTGCCGTCGGATGCATAAGGAGCGAGGAGTATGGTGACGATCGTTCTTACCGGACAGTTGCAGACTATTGACGGGGAGCGTGATCTGGCATGTGAGATGGACACATCTATGTCTATTCGGCAACTCATTCAGCGGCAGGGTATTCAACTTCGCCACATCCTCCAGCTGATTCGCGAAAAGAAGGTCTTGGTGACAATCAATAAGAAGATCGCCAGCGATGATTCGATGGTCCACGATGGGGACACAATTCGTTTAATCGGGCACGATGGAATGGGAGGCAGTGGCCTTGGCCCCTCTCACTCGTAAGTGAGGTCCAAGAACAGAGCGGGGCCGAGAACCTATGTAGGTCTCGACCCCTCGATGTCTCGAAAGCAGTGATGAGATGTCCGCCGCGAGTCAGGTGCTCTTCGTAAGGGCACCGGGATGCGAATCGGAATTACTTTTTCCCGAGGATCGCGTCCTTAGCAGCCTTCGCTACGCGGAATTTGACAACGCGTTTGGCTGGAATCTTGATCTCTGCACCGGTCTGAGGGTTACGGCCGATACGCGCCTTCCGGTTGGCAAGCTTGAGCTTACCGATGCCAGGCACGGTAAAGACATTCTTTGCCTCTCGATAGGCGAGGGCAGCAAAATCATCAAGGATCTGTACGGCACCTTTCTTCGTAATGCCGGCTTTCCCGGCGAGATAATCTGCAATCTGCGACTTTGTCATTGATTTTGCCATTCGTGAACCTCCTTGAGGGTAAGGGATGAAAGACGCCTAGAATTCTTCCTGATGGACCCGGCGCAACAACGTCCTTGCTGGCATTGGGTACCCTAAATGTGGACTCGTGCTCACAAGGTGAAAGCCCGCGAGAGTGTAGCCAAGAGTCTAAAGCGTGTCAACGAGAAAAACTGCACCTGGCGTGGGGAAAATGCGTCCAGTGGCCTCTTGCGGATTAATTAAATGGAGGGGTACAGTAGAGCCGGATGGTCCTCCTATGAATCAGACGAGGCACAGAGTCTGGAGAGAGTACTGTGGGTAAAGACCTACCGATTTTATCCGTACGTACCTCTCAGCCAAGTGCTGAGGGATCAGAAACGTTTATTTATACGCGAGTGTTCTGCCAGAAGGAAAACTCTCCTCCTCTGAAGTTGTTGATCGAATTTCTTCAATCTCGTGGGCAAAATCCGATCGTCCCCCAAAATCTTGATGATTCCGTGCTCCAGGAATGGGCATGGGTTCAAATCGCCTTGGGATACCATCGTGACCGGAAGCCCATTCAAATCTTTTGTGTGCGTGATCGCGGCAGCTTTCTAGATGTGTATGATCAGGAAAAGAAGCAGTTCATCGAAATGCTGTCCGCTCATGCAGGCATGGAGGCACAACTCGCGCTTGAATATGTGACACGGTGTCGATTTATCCTGACAACACGTATGACCGAGAATGATGTGACCGACGACGGTTACGATTTTAATGGGTGGATCCTCGAGTTTTATCAGGAACAGTGCGACGGCATCGTCCAAATCGACAATCAAGGCTTCTACTCGCCTAAAGGCGAACTCATTGTGGATCTGTCGGTCTCGGGCGAATCCTGACGTGTCAGAGACACCCCTCTTGCAGCCAACACCGCTGTTTGAAAGAACTGCTCGCTGGTTTGACCGGGCCAAGGCTTCGCTCCTCGACACTCTCCCCTGTTGCCAAGGTTGTTCCCATTGCTGTATCGGCCTTTTTTCTGTGACGCTCCTTGATAGGCAGGAAGTCCAGCGGGGTCTTCATTCGCTTCCCTCGAAAGACCGAAAGAGGGTGGAAGACACAGCAGTGGAACAGGTCAACCAACTACGCCTTGCTGCTCCGCGCCTGTGTACGAATCAATTCGTTGATCGGTGGCCGGATGAGGAGATGGACACACTCGTCGAACGGTTCGATGCGCTGCCATGTCCAGCTCTGGAAAGCGACGGACGCTGCAGTGTGCATGAACATCGCCCGCTCGTTTGTCGCTCTATGGGACTTCCGACGGACAGTGATGGTGTCGTATCAGGCGCTTGTATTATTCAGACGTCCGTCCCTCTCATTCGGTTATCCAACGCCCTGCGCGAGGAAGAAAACTTTCTCGCGGGGAAAGAAGCGGAGGAACTGGCCGTAGTTTCTCACCATAATGGAGGGCAGGGCGGAGAAGTGTTGTTGCCGTATGCGTTCTTGCCTTATTGAGATGAATGGTGAGAAGAGCTACGGGCACGACCTAGACAGTATCTTTCACGCTATGCTAAGGTGACTTTCCTTAGTTGAGGGAGCGCCTGTAGCTCAGCTGGATAGAGCATCAGCCTCCGGAGCTGAGGGCCA